>JBCBDM010000054.1:0-19147 GCA_038529705.1 Bacteroidota bacterium | reverse complement strand
GTCTGGAACAATACGCTAAGGATGTACCTTTCTTGGAGGTTTTGGGGACGGCTAGTAACGCCCTGCAAGCCCTGCCCATAGTGCAGGAGCAACAGCCAGATGTACTGTTTTTGGATATAGAAATGCCCGAATTGAATGGCATGGAAATCTTACGGTCCATGATACAACCCCCCAAGGTTATTTTAACTACGGCCTATTCTGAGTATGCCTTGGAAAGTTATAACTACGGAGTAGTAGATTATTTATTGAAACCTATAAAGATTGAACGTTTTTTAAAAGCCATCAACAAGGTGGTGACTTCAAAAATTACACAACCTGGAAAAAACAGTAACCAAGACGAACTTCAAATAAAGCATGATGGAGTTCCTGTGAATATCTCCTTTACGTCCATTCTGTACATCCAGAGTTTTGGAAATTATTTGAAAATCTTCACAGATTCCAGAATGTACCTCATATCCGAAACACTCATCAATATTACCACATTATTGACCGAAAATTTTCAGCGCACGCACAAATCCTATATCGCCAATTTGGATCGAGTGACCAAGGCCACCCGAACCCATTTGTTCATTGAAAATAAAAAAGTACCCGTGAGCGCTATGTATAAGGTGATCGTCTCTGAAAAATTGAAGGGTTTGGCCAAAAGGTAGGGTTGTTATTCGACCTCTAAATCATTCCATACACTTTTCACCTCCACCCTTCTTGGAAAGATCCCTTCAAAAAATGCAAACGGAAGCATTAAAAATCCACCCGATAATTAACCTTTACTGCGACTCCCCAATTGGTGCGCTGTAACTGTTCATTGAGATTGTCTGTTACCACCAAAAAGACATAAGATAGGGGTTTATACTCCCATTGTAAGCGGCTGTTCACATTGAGATTGTCATTTTGGGTACTGTACTGCACATAGGTAGTCCAGTTAAGGCGATTGGTAAAAAAGACTTCTCCTGTAAATTGGGCAAGGTGAAATGTTTCTTCTCCCAGATCATTGAGATCTAAATGGTCTAATTGGTAACGCATGGAAACATTAGTATAAGGCAAAAAACGATAATTGACTCCTACCTCCATAGAGGTATTCAATCCATTGTAGAATTGCCCGTATTGGAACCAGGTGTTATACACCAGCTTCTTATTTCGAGCCGAATTATACCCTAGTCTGGTTCTAAAGTAGTTGTAGGTGTCAGGGATCAAAGGATTACCATTTCCCAGAGGGTCAAAGGCGTACTTCAGGTTTACATGATCGTAATACAAATTCATATACAGGGCCGAGAGTTGTTTGAAGAACAGGGCCGTATTGTAGAAAGACCTCACCTGTTGAAGGCTCCCCTCCTCGTCCCAAAAGGTATCTTGAATAAAGAACAAGTAACGATATTGATTGATGGTTTTAGAATCTTCCGGAAAGGCAGATAATAAAGTGTTTACACTAGCCTGGGTGTAGCCTTCCCGTATCACTTGATCGTTCTCTGCATCAAAATTGAACAAGCGGGGTGTAAAACCAACATCCGTAAGGTAGTTTCGGCCCAACTGTCTAATGGAAGCGCCAAAATTGGCTCCCCTTACATCGTAGAAGATCCCTGCATTGTAAAAGTGATTCTTTCCCGAAAGGCTGTCAGAATAGCTCTGGGCCACATTGGCAACGCCGGTCCATTTATTATCAAGGGATCGGTAGTTGAGATTGATCCCCCCTACCCGATTGTAGTCGTCACCAAAATGGAAGCCATCCGTTTCCTGGCGATTCACCAAAAAGCCCGTCAGCGTATAGCGTTGAGACAATTGCTGCTCTCCTACCAGGACCGAATAATTTTGGGCATTTGCCCCTCCTTCGGCCTCTGTTTGGGCGTTGAGTATTCCTATTCGGGTTTTTGGAGCAAGATTACCGGATAATTTGGCCCCAAATTGCATGCTGCTCTGTGCACCGATTCTTCTGGAATAAAATGGATTGACATCTTCCAATCCAAGGTTCGAGAATAGATCCGCATTCTCTAAAAAGAAATTACGGCGCTCCGGGAAAAAAATGGAAAACCGCGTGAGGTTGGTTACCTGTTGATCTACATCGATTTGCGAGAAATCAGGATTTACGGTGGCGTCCAGACGTAAAGAAGAACTCACATTGTATTGTACATCCAGGCTTGGCACCCATTGGGTCTCATCCGTTTCGTTGGCAACATCTTCCTGGTGGTTTACGGTCATAGAAGGGGTCACCGCAAAACGCGCCTGGGTGGTTTTGGGTAATTGATCGATGGCAAAGGACTGAAAGAACCGAAGGTCGAACAGGCGATAGTTCCGGCTAAGATCTGTAAAGATAGTCCAGGAGTTGTTCTTGATATCACGCACATAGGTTTGCAGGGCTATGGCTTTGTTATCACGGTTAAAACTAAAGTTCTTCAGAGGAATCTTTAGCTCAAACTGTTTGTAGGTGCCGTTGAGATGAGTGGCCGCCTGCCATACGGTATTCCAGTTAGAACTCAAGCGATAACCCTCATTGCTTCGTTCCACCAGGCCATCTACCTGCGCTCCCCCCATATTTACTGCAAAATAATAGGCGCTTTGTTGTTGCAGTTGGGTATCCATAATAAAGACGAAAGTTTCGCTTTCGGCTACCGTATTACCAATATCATCTCGCTTTAAAGAGCTAAGTTGGATGGTCGAGGTGGTATCCTTATAAGTAGCTGCCACAAAGAGGTGTTCTCCATTGTGAAAAAGTTGAAATTCGGTTTGGTTTTTGGCCAGGCCCATATCATTGGGAAGGTAATTGTGAAAACCGGTATAGATGGGTATGTCTTTCCAAATGGGGTCTTCTAATTGACCGTCTACTACAATGTTTTTAGCCTTGAAAGGAATAACAAGATTAGATTGCGCATAGCTTAATAACGAATAGAGGCTTAGGCTGATAAGAAATAAGTACTTCATACGTAGGCGATGTTAGTCCTACAAACCTAATCGCTAAGTGCATGCAAATTTGGGAAAGTAGCCTAACGCTTTCAAACAGACGACGAATGTGAATAGTGCCATCCACAGATGAAATGATGGTGTTCATAGACGATAAACTCCGTTTCGAAGAAAAACAATTCTCAAAGGCTTTATAAAGCTTATTTTTGAGGGTTTATCCACCTTTCATGAAAACTCTCTTCTCATCGAGACTTGTGCAGCACACCCTTTTTTGGGTCGCTGTTTTCATGTACTTCATGATTACCTCCAATATGATTTTCTTTGAGGACTATTGGCATGCAGCAAAAAATACATTGGCCCTCATGATTCCGCAGATCATCATTGCCTATGTATTATTGGACGTTTTGATCCCTCGTTTTTTGAATGAAAGGCGCTATGTGCTTTTTACCATGCTCTTGCTTGGGAGTTTGTGTTTGGTTTTTGTAGGATATGTATTATTGCGGAAACATTATTTTGATGTTTATTACTTCCACACCTACAACTATATCGCCAAGGAATTTGCACAACTCCCTGTGATACAACGGCTCCTGGACGCCGAAATGTTTTTTAGCAAGATCGTGAAGTTCCTGACTCCTGCGGCTTTACTGTACACCTATAGATTATTTAAAAATCAACAAAACCTGTTGCAGCTTCGGGAGCAAAAACGCACCGCAGAACTAAGTGCGTTGAAGAATCAATTGAACCCACACTTTTTATTCAACACCCTTAATAACTTGTACGCCCTGGCCCTGGAAGGGTCGGAAAAAACGCCTGAAGTGATCGAGCGTCTTTCCGAAATACTCGATTATATGCTGTACCGTTGTAAGGAAAACTATGTATCCCTGGAGCAGGAAATACAATTGCTGAACAACTATTTGTCCTTAGAGAAGATTAGATACGGTAAGCGGGTGAAAATCGATTTCAATACCGAAATAGAAGGGCCTTCCAAAATTGCCCCACTCATCTTGCTTACCTTTGTGGAGAATGCCTGTAAGCACGGTGTGAGTCAAGAGTTGGGTATTGCTGAAGTGAGTATTACATTGAAAACCACTTCCGAAACCATTGATTTTACCGTACGCAATACGAAACCTGCTTTGCCGAAAAGGTCTAGATCGAAAACCTCGGCTTTGGGATTGGTGAACATTAAAAAACAATTGGACCTATTGTATCCTAACGGCTATTCATTAGATGTGCAAGAGGAAGAAACCGTATATACAACTAAATTGACCTTACCCATTCATGGCTTATAAATGTATCATTATTGACGATGAAGAACTCGCCCGGCGTTTGCTTTCCAACCATTTGGAGCAAATCAAGGGATTTGAGCTGGTTGCTAGTTGTTCATCGGCCATAGAAGCAAGTCAGTTATTACAAGAGCATGAAATCGACCTGCTGTTTTTGGACATTGAAATGCCGGTACTCACAGGGGTGGACTTTTTTAGAAATCTAAGACGCAAACCCCAGGTGATCTTTACTACGGCCTATCGCGACTATGCCGTTGAAGGTTTCGAATTGGATGCTGTGGATTATCTGCTCAAACCTATCACCTTTGCTCGATTCTTCAAGGCCCTGGAGAAATTTAGATCACTGCAGGAGCCGAGAAAAAAAGAGGAGGCCCCTACGGCAAAAACAGATGATTTTATTTTTGTTAGAAAAGATCGAAAGCAGGTAAAGCTTCTTTTTGATGACATCCAGTACGTGGAAGGCTTGAAAGACTATATTAAGATACATACCCTAATTCAAGCCCATATCGTGAAGCACAGCATTAGCTCTTTTTATAACTTGTTAGACGATCGTTTTATACGAACCCACCGTAGCTATATTGTAAATACCCACAAGCTCACGGCCTTCACCAAAAGGGATGTAGAAATTGGAAGTGTTGAAATCCCTATTGGAAATGCCTATAAAGAAGAAGTGGCCACTTTTCTAAGGGGTTGATTTTCTAGTTTAATGGCATAGAAACTTTGAGAAAGAAAATACCTAGATTCTATCCAAAACCGCTTTCTTATACGACTTCCCTATCGGTAACTTTACGTCGTTTTGTAAGACGATCTGGTTACCGTCAATGAGCTTGAGCCAACTAAAGTTGATGATACAGGACTTGTGGATGCGGATGAATTGATCGGGTAGTTTTTGGAGGAAATCCGAAAGGGTTTGAGGCGTCAATACTCGGGTTTCGGCAAAGATCTTGATGTAATTGCCGTAGGCTTCAATATGACTGATCGTATCGAAGTCGATCTTCATGATCTTCTTATCGCTTTTTACGAAAATGAAATTATCTACTGTTTCATGCGGAACTGATATTGGCTGACTTTGAGGACTTACCTTTTGCTGTACTTTGAACACGGCTTGTATAAAGCGTTCCAACGAAAAGGGCTTTAACAGATAATCGGTTACCGAAAGCTCAAATCCTTCCACCGCATATTCCGGATAGGCAGTGGTGATAATAACCTGGGGCTTTTGTTGCAACGTTTTTAAAAGGCTTATCCCGGACAGCTTGGGCATGTTGATATCTAAAAATAGCAGATCAATGGGTTCGACTTGCAAACATTCCATCACTTCAAAGGCATTCTTGCAAGAGGCCACTAGTTCCAAACTTTGGACTTCTTGCAGATAGCTTTCCAGGATTTTACGCGCAATGGGTTCGTCGTCTGCGATGATACAGCGTAGCGTTTTCATTTATAGTTTGAGAGTTAATTGAACACTGAAGGCTTCCTGCCCCTTGTCTATTGTTAACGAATGGCTATCAGGATAGAGTAAATTAAGGCGTTTCTTTACATTCTCCAAGCCGATACCACTCCTCCCCTTTTCTATGTTTTCGGAAGTAAGCCCTTTGGTATCAATAGAATTTTCACAGCTGAAAGATAAGATATCTTCTTTTACACCTAAGCGAACCGCCACCTCCTTTTTGTTTTCTTGAAAGGCCTCCAAATGTTTAAAGGCATTCTCCACAAAAACGATGAGCAGCATGGGTGCAATCTGCCAGGAAGATAGATCTCCTTCTTTTATAAATTTAATTTGGGTATCGTCCTCGAGGCGTATTTGTTCCAGCGACATATAGTTCTCCAGATAGGTGACCTCCTTTTCTAACGGCACATAGGTTTCTTTGGTTTCATACAAGCTGTAACGAAGTAAGTCTGATAATTTCAACATGAGTTGAGGCAGGTTATCCGATTTCACCACGGATAGACCATAGAGGTTATTGAGAGTATTAAATAGGAAGTGCGGATTTAATTGCGCCTTGAGTAGTTTGAGCTCAGCTTCTTTTTCTTGTTGTCTTCGGAAGAAACTATCGCGCGCCATCTTCAGAGATGAGGCAAATAACAAGGTGAGAATCATCACCCCAAAGAAATTGACAAACATCTTGGGTTCCAACTTCCATTCGGTCACCAGGGCAATGGTGAATACCGAAACGGCGGTAAACACCAGGGCATTCAGCACAAATAAACCGAAAAAAAGGAACGTTTTCTTTCTAAAAAACGGGAGGATATAGATATTGTTGATATACACGGCAGGGGCAAGTAACAGTATGGTAAAGGACGCAGTTCCTATTCTAGATGTTCCCTGGATGGTGATCAATAAGATCAAAAACAACAAAAACCATACAAATAGGTTTTGTACTACTTTGTTATCTATCCAGCGATCTAGTTTTGCCATAACTCCTGTATAAGGTTTCATAAATATAGAAGTTTCCGGATAGGAGCTCATTTTTAAATGACAAAAGATATCCGTTCCCGGCTGAACGTACTCTTTTTCATGATTTTGGTACTATCGACCCAATATCACGAATCTAACTGCGTTTGACATTCTTTATTTTTTCTGCTGAATAATTGCCGGAGTTTTGGAATATCATTTAAAATCAAATAGATATGAAAACTTTACAACACTTTATCGTATGGATCGCTCTACTTGCCTGTAGCGCGGCATTGAGCCAATCAGAAACTTCAGAAACCAGTTCGAACCCGGACACAAAAACCGAAATTAGCGATGAGAACCTCGCGTTGTTTGTCGGTACTTATTTTTTAGCGGAAGGAGACTTCGAGTTAAAGATCGTGCGGGAAGAAAACGATGCCATGTTTATTGTGAGTCCCTTTTCTAAGGATCCGCTGACCGTAAAAAATGAAACTACCTTGCACGAGCCCACAAGGGGTGTCGACCTGGAACTGATCGAGAATGACAGCACTGCCTTGATTTTCACTCAAAATGGATACCTCACCAAGATCAAAAGAGTGTCCAAATAATATTACACTACAAGTTACGGTTTAGTAGATTTCTCAGCTACGATCAAAATAGGATCCTTTGATTGTTTGGATCCATCGTCGCTGGGAAATCGAATTTTGAAAGAAAACCCATTATCCACCCACCATGTTGGCACATTCCCATTTTATGCGGCATCTTTACAGCGGTGCAAAATAATTTCATTATATATACTTGCAACCAAGTTGCGTTAATGAATTATTTTATATCTTGCCAGCAATGAAAAAGCTGTTGTTTATTGCCGTCTTGTTTTTTAGTGGCTCTATGGCCCACTCGGCCTTGAACTGTCCTTCTGTAGACCATCCTATTAAACTTACCTCTTCGATGATCAAGTATGAGGCAAAGTACAAACGCATAGGCGTGGTATGTAAAGTTTTTTTCGATGACTTTTCCCCCGCCATCAGTGCCACACTGTTAAGAAGTATTAATCAGTCTAATCTAACGAAGGATGATCTAAGAAGGATCGAGAATTATTTTACGGCCCACTTCCAAATCAACATAAACGGCAAAATAATGCCTTGGAAAATTGAATCGTACGATATTGCACATCGTGAAAATATTTTGACGTTAGTGTTTTCCAAAACCCCAATGACATTGAAAAAAGGAGATGATATCAAGATCGAAAACACCTTACTCTTCGAAATGTTCGGAGATATTCAATCCAATTGGATGACCTTACGCTTCCCTCCTTTTCTAAAAGACTATAATTTTGAAAGTAACACCTTCGACTCTGTGTATTCTTATACCCTCTAATCTTTTTTACCCATGAATAACCTAAGCTCCTTTTTCATAAACGGATGGGAACATATCGTTGACATAAATGCCTATGACCATCTATTGTTTGTCATGACCTTATGCGCAGCCTTTACCATAAAGCAATGGAAGCAGGTGTTGGTCATCATTACGGCTTTCACCATCGGTCATAGCGGAACACTTATCCTGAGTGCATTGGATATCATTCCAACGAATCCAAAATTAATAGATCTTTTGATTCCTTTTACCATCATGATTACGGCCATAGCCAATATCGTTAATTATGGTAAAGAAGGTAGGTTTTCAGATGCCAAAATAAAGTATGCCATCGCCCTTGTCTTCGGACTCATCCATGGATTGGCCTTCGCTAGTAATTTTAAATTTATGCTGTTTGGAGACAGTATCATTATGCCTTTGTTCTTATTCAACATTGGTATTGAAGCGGGGCAACTATTTATTGTTCTTCTGTTTATGATCGCTCTATGGCTCTATACCAGAGTCATTAGAGGAGAGCATTTAAAATGGAACTTATTTATTTCAGGTGCCGGTTTTGGAATTGCCGCCACTATTTTTTTGAATGCCATCTAATGGCATAAGGGCATAGCCAGACACTTATTGGCTCTCTTTTTCCATATATGACTAACCCATACCCTTTATTGCTGAGGTCCTCATATGCCATGAACAAAAGAAATTGAAGACGGGAGATTAGTTTTTACGTAACTCTTTTAACGCTTTACGAGAACTTTCACACCAATCGCAATGTTCCTTAGGTGCCAATTGCAATGCCTTTTTATAGCTTTCCACAGCCTTGCTTTTTTGATTGTTTTTTACGTACGCTTCTCCTAAGGAATCCCAACTATTGCCGTCGTTAGGAAAGAGTGCTGTATTCAATTTAAAAATCGCTATCGCCCATTTTGTAGTTTCATCTGTCTGTATCAACTCCTTTTTTAGTATTCTATAACCCAGTCTATTTAACGGACTAGGACTCTTTATTTGAGAACGATACTTGTCTGTAATTTCAGCTATTAGGTCATCCGGATTCTTTGTGCTTCCGGCTTTTATAAAGTCATGGGTCAGTTGATAGATATTCCTTTTAATGGGCTCCACTTGGTAGTCTGCATCAAACATCATTTTCCGAATGGGCCAAGCCACTTCAGTTTCCCTGCTACTGGCATTTGTGAACAGGATGATGACAATATCTTCTTCCGGCAACCAGATATAGTCATGAAAAAAAATACCATTACCCCCATTGTGACTTATGATCTTCGAATTATTCTCCGTGCGATATATCGCCCAACCATAGGCATAATGGCTTTGTCCATCTTCATATTCCTGCACATAGGGTGTGGTTAGTTTTTTGAAGGAACCTTGGGTAATGACCTTGTGGTTCTTTAAGGCCTGATACCATTTAAACATATCGCCCGTGGTGGAGTGAATACCGCCATTTCCTTTTAGATTCCAACTAATCACTCCGGTTTTCTGAAACCTGGAGATCAATGTTCCTAATCCAACTACATTGTACGCATAGCCTGAGGCAATTTCTGCATGCTTCCAATCGGGAATAAAGTAGCCTGTATCCGTCATTCCCGCAGGCTTGAACAAATACTGGTGTAAAAAACTTTCGTATTCCATACCCGAAACCAATTCGATGATTCTTGCCAAAACGCTATACCCTGCATTCGAATATGCGTACTTCGTACCTGGCTTATATTGTAATGGACTGGCAAACAAACGGTTGAAAAACACCTCTGTAGGAATCTCATCAAAGTCTCCCTCTCCCACTTCGCCTACCAATCCGGATGTATGGGTTAAGAGTTGGTGTAGGGTAATGTCCTTTTTGTCATCCGGAAGGTTTGAAAAGAAGGTATGTATAGAATCTTCAACGTTTAACAAGTTCAGCTCTTCTAGTTTTAGAATGGCCGTTGCGGTAAACTGTTTGGTGACCGAACCAATGGTTGAAACCGTTGTTGCTTTGTATGGAACGCTATCTTCTTTACGGGCCATCCCATACCCCTTGTGCAAGACAATTTGGCCTTCTTTGGCTACTAAAACCGCTCCCGAAAAACCCTCTGAAACTCCTTGGCTTAAATAGGTGTCGATTTTATCTTTAAGTGATATAGTATCCCTGTTTACCTGGGCAATAAGATGTGTTGAAACCACTAAAAGGAACAGGTAACTTACTATAATTTTTTTCATGATGAATGGGTTTTTATTAAAAATTAGGACGAGTTATGACAGGGCCTCCATGGGTTGAAGCCGTCCCTTGATTTGACAAATAGAATGGTATGTATAGGTCTGGGTTACTTGTTGAAGCGGTTTAAATAGATAGAATGAATCAAGAATCCTATGGCAATACTTATGGCCATAATGCCAACAGAATGTATCCCCAAGGGCAAGTAGAAATGAGTAATAAAAAGTCCAATACCTGTGGCCATCAGTACCAAAAACCACTTAACACTATGGTGTTTGGCACTTTGAGAGTCTTTTTGCAAAATGGAGGTTACTAACTCTTCTGAAATTTCTTTCTCGAGCATTTTATTCTTTAGTTTATGATCGAGAACGTACTTTAGAACGGACACAAGAATCGATACTATAAGTATGATCATGAAAATAATCACACTCGCTTTATACACATCGGGATCTATAGGTGTTTCATTGATAAATACTAATGCTTTCATAGGCTGAACATTTGTTATAACTAATTAGACCGAATTCTCTTTGTAAGGTTGCAGTTGCTTACCATTAATTTATGGCGGTCATTCTCTTGCGAAAGGACTTTAACAGGTCCAAACTCCAAAGTACTGCTATGAGAAGCCCTACAAGTCCAATGAAATAGACATAGAAGTCCTCCCTTTCCATAAAGCCCATAGGGCTGCTATCAACTAGGTTCAGCCCAATTGCCAATACGCCTAAACCTAAAATAATCCAGGCACCTATTCGTGTATACTCCGGAGTATGTTTTTGCTTAGGCTGAGGTACTTTTTCCAGAACGCTTTGGGCAAGATTAAAATCCAGACCCGGTTGAGGTAACGCTTGCACAGCATTGGATATATATTGATACTCACGCACCAAACCTTTACAATGTGTACAAGAGTTTATATGCTCAATGACGGGGTTATCGCAATGCTTCAAATCGAAAACATAGGTTTGAATTTGCTCATCGGTTACATGCAGTGTCTTCATAAATCTTCTTTGTTATAGCGGTTCAAAAGATTATCGCGTAATACCCTTCTTGCCCTGAATAAATAGCTTTTTAAGGTGCCGATGGGTAAGCCTGTTATTTTTGAAATTTCATCGTAGCTCAATTCTTCTTTGTGAAAAAGCGTAATGAGCGTTTTATACAACGGTGATAACTTCTCCATTTCGGCCTGCAGTATTTGGCTACGTTCTTTACTCAACATATGACTATCTGTCTCGTTCGCTACAAAACGGGTCAAATTAGGATCTGCTAAGTTTCCTAACTCATTGTCTTCGTCACCATCCATCTGAACGATGGGTATTTTTCTCTTTTCAAGAAAGTTGATACAGGTATTATAGGAAATAGCCCCTATCCACGTAGAAAGTTGGCTTTTAAACTTAAAACTGGAGAGCCTGTGGTATGCTTTCAGATAAATTTCCTGAATCAAATCCTCCCGATCCTGCTGGTTTTCAATCATTTTATAGACGATGTGAATCACTAAGCCTTGTGTACAGGTAATGATGGTCTCAAAAGCATAGGTGTCTCCTTCTAAGACCCTTTTTACCAAATGCCTGTCTATTGCCTGATTGTCTTTCATTGTAACACCTAAAGAGTTAGACAGCGAACTTGGAAAAAGGTTGCAGTTTGACAGAAAAAATTATCCAAACAGATTTGAATTAATCCTCTACTAAAGCTAGCATTTCCAATGATCCCGGCCAAATCCAAATCCATCTTACCCAAACTATATTGGTCGATACACTTGCCGGACCAAAATGCTGAAAGACCTAATTTTGGAATTATCTATGGATCTGGTTTTCCATTTCAAAGCAATGTAAAGCAGTAGAAAAATAAGGAGTGTTTTTCAAAGAACTAACTCTTAACTGTTGTACTTTTACGGTAAAAAGAAATGCTTCCATGAAATTCAAAATATTGATTCTATGTAGTTGGGTCTGCTTTCCGATAATGGCTCAGCAAACCCAGATTAAACAGGTACAACTAGATGGTTTAAAAAGAATGTATCAATTGAATGACTCTGTTTTCCGTTCAGAACAACCCAACAAAAAAGAATTTATCGCCCTGGAAAGTTTTGGGGTGAAAACGGTCCTCAATTTAAGAAAACTAAGGGATGATAAAAGAAAAGCGAGAGATACAGGCTTGACGCTTGAGCACCTAAGGCTAAAATCCAAGAAAATTGATCAAGAGGATATAATTTCGGCATTGCGAATTATAAAAAACGCTTCAAAACCCGTTCTCATTCATTGTTGGCATGGCTCGGATAGAACGGGTGTAATTACCGCGGCATATCGTATTGTTTTTGAAAATTGGACCAAAGCAGAAGCCATTGCAGAATTTAGAAGACCCGAATTCGGCTATCATGAAAATTGGTATCCCAATCTAATTGATGTACTACAAAATTTGAATGTAGATAGTATCAAAAAAGAATTGGCATTATAAATGACTTATTTCTTCTATAACCTCAATAAAAGTTATCTCCTTTAATCTCTTTATGCCATCACCTAGCGTCCCTTATGGCCATAGTTGATTCTATGATGTGAACAGCACCTAAGCCATAAACTATACTTTCTTATAAGTTGCAATCGTTATCGCTACTTCTCAGATATCACGGGAATGGCACTTTTTCGATAATTGGAAACAATCCCCTGGAGCTCAAAATTCATTAAAGTTCCGTCAGAATTTGCATCGAGAACGGATACCTTATTTTTCAATGTTGTCTCATTGCTATTGTCGGCATTGGCAACACCTCCATTAAAGTCGTAATAAGCCACTAACCCCTGACCCGAATTAATGACCTTATTATAGTTTTCCTCAATTTGTTCCTTAGTCCTGGCTACGTTCCATATGCGTACTTCGTCCATTTGCCCATCAAAATAATAATTATGGGTTACGGTGGGGTGTCTTCCCAAATAACTTTGACTCACCGTTCAGCTCCTTGGAACTCCCTGTGTAGTCATTTCTATGCCTTTACCATTAACATACATGGCATAGGAAGAATCCGCCGCATTATAAACGGCAGCGACATGATACCATAGATCGGGTTTCAATTTCATTACCGATTTGGCCGACTTATCATTTTTATTCCCTTCACGGTCATTCTCTACATACAATTCGGCCTCCCTGGCAATGGTAAAAATATCGTTGGAAGAGATCAATTGCTAGTTAACTGTTCCGGATCTAGGTCCAGACCATTTCAGTTGATTGAAGCAGAAAATCCACCTCATATTTTCCCAAAATTTCTTTAAAACTTAGCATATTTCAGCATAAATATAGTTATTGGTAGATTGAAGTATTGGGACACCTTACAAGGTGTTCGTATAAACTGATATAGACATGAATTTAGCCAACCTTTTTTTACTGGTTAGCTCATTTCAAGGGTTCCTCCTTGCCGCGCTACTTATTTTTTCTCCCTTCTTTAAAAGTAAGGCCAATAATTACCTGGGATACGCAATAGGAATTCTGTCCATTATCATGTTAAACATATTTCTTGACAATATTAGGCTATTCAATACCTATCCAAAATTGGGTATGGTAGTGGATGTTGAATGGGCTTTTCTTTTTCCTGTTCTATTTTTCGAATACCTAATTCGAGTGACAAATCATAGATTATCAAATAGCAAAAAACTAAAATGGCTATATCTTCCCTTTCTATTATCGGTAATTTTCATTCTATGTATTCATTTGGAGTATAACTTTTCTCTATATGAAATTAAATTTGAGGGAAAGGATTTTCTTTATGACTTCTTATACGGGTTGCAAGAACTATTAGGTTATGCTTTCAATATTGTTTTCTTGATTTGGTCCTATCGCGTCATAAAAAAATCTCCTGATAGCAATAGTCTCATAACAAAATGGGTTAAAAAACTTTGGTTTTTTGTATTTGTAATTACATGCACCTGGATCGCTTTGTTTCTAATAGATGTCTTCCTTATCGATAGATTCCCTGTATTGGATCATTACATCCTCTTTGATCTCTATATCCTGGCCATCGAGCTTTGTTTGCTTGTCTATTGGATCGCCTATACAGGTCTCTATAAATTGAAGTTAGCTAACGAACGAAAGGAAATTTTAGACCTTTTACATAAAACTACCGAAATTTCAGAAAATGCAGCCAGAATAACTCTTGTAAAAGAGGAATCGTCAAATTCATCAAATAATTTCTTAGAAAACAACACCTATTTCATACAATTGGAACGCCTCATGCAAGAACAATTTATCTACAGAGATCCGGATTTAAGTCGAGAGGTTGTCGCTGAAAAATTAGGAATAAGTACAGGCTACCTATCACAGATTGTCAACAAAGTGACGCAAAAGAATTTTGCTGCCTATATCAATTCGTTTCGAGTAGAAGAAACAAAGCGCATGATGATGGATGAACAATTCGACAAATACAGTTTGCTCTCTATTGGGTTGGAATCCGGATTTAAATCAAAGACTACCTTCTATAATTCTTTTAAAAAAGAGACGGGCTGTACGCCAAACCAATTTAAAAATCTACACAAATAGGTTCGGTTTTATTAATTCTTAACAAAATCGAACGTCATACCTCACTGCCTTATCTAGTTTTGATGCTATCGATTAATTGATTCCGATATTAAGACTTTTTAAGAACGATTTATCAATTCCTTCAGTTTTAATTATATCACCCTTAACGGCATTCCATGATTATAAAACAGAGTTTTGTGATCACCAAACAACTACTATGACCATAAAACAACAACTACTACCTACCCTTTTTCTACTCTTTTATTTCAACCCTGGGCACGGACAAAATAAACTAAAAACTGAACGTGCTTCCAATGAAATTTCTACATCTTTCTTAGACAGAACCGAATTTAAAGTGGCCTATTCGGGAAGTATTTTTTGGAATAATGGGCTCAACCTGGGTGCAGAATACCTCTGGAAAGAATACAACATCACAAGAAATAGAAAACGGGGCCGAAGAACCAATACGCATCAGTTTCTCCTCAATGGAAACCTCGGGTTTACTACCAATTTCAATACACAAACGGATACGGGACTCTATACTAACTTTGGTTTGACCTGGAGGCGCACCAATAAAAAAGGCAGGCAATTCAGTATCGAATTGAATCCCCTGGGCTACTACCGTTCTTTTTTACCTGAAACCTATGAAGTAGATGGTGATAGGGTGAATAAAGTATTTCTCCCCGGTCGAGGCTACTACGCTCCTTCCCTATCCGTTGGAATCGGGAAAGAGCGAAAGGGCAAAATACGATCGGGAAGTTATTTTAATGTCAATTTCACACTAAGAACTCCATACAATGCCGGAGCGTTACCTGTATTCAACTTACAATATGGTTTTCGGTTTAATTTTAAAAAGAAAAAATAATGCAAAAAATACTAGCTCACGCATCGAAACTCATACTGGTTGTACTCACAACGGTAAGTTTGTTTTCTTGCTCGAAAGAGGAAGATCTAAGCAATCTAGATGACACCCTGTTTGTGCGTCATAAAAATGCCGATATGCCAGCCTATATTATGGGAAACGCAACCGAAAAGGTTTTTCTGATTACCCTACACGGAGGCCCGGGAGATCTTGGACTAGGCTTTAGAGGCACAGCCTTTTCTGAGATAGAACGGCACTATGCAGTGGTATATTTTGATCAACGTGGATCCGGAATGTCCCAAGGCAGCTATTCTGAAAACGAATTAAGTTTAGATATCATGGCTGAAGATGTTCTTGCTCTTGTTACGGTGATGAAAAGAAAATACGGATATGATTCCCGCTTCTTTCTATTAGGACACAGCTGGGGAGGAACGCTTGGTACAGCTACATTGCTCAAAGATCAATCTGACTTTAAAGGATGGATAGAAATAGACGGTGCCAATAGTCCAGCCAGATTATATGACCAATATATAGAAACGTTTACCACCACTGCAAATACGCAAATAGCACTAGGGAATAGCGTCGATTTCTGGGAATCGGTCCTTGATTTTGTCTCTGAAATAGATCCGGTTTCCAACAAAGACGGATTTTTGGAACTCAATAATAAAGCCTTTGACTTAGAGAAAAGATTAGAGGAGGACGGTTTTTTAAATAGTCCGGAAGAAGGTGACAATATAATCTACAACTATAACATCTTAACGGCTATTTGGAATAGTGGACAAATAGCATACATACTCGTAGATGAACAATGCATATTTCAAACAACGGATTTTTCCGGTCGCCTTTCGGAAATTACAATTCCATCACTTTTCATATCCGGAGAATATGATATGATCGTACCTAAAATTTCCGCAGAAATCGCCTTTGAGAATATAGGCTCGGATATAAAAGAACTGATCATATACGAAAGATCTGGACATGCCCCTCTGGCCAGTGAACCACAACGGTTTGCTGAAGACGTGCTGCGTTTTATGGATCGAAATAAATAGTGGAATGATATCACCTATTCACTAACACACAAAATAGTAAAAGTCATCTCTTTCCATGAATCTGTTGAAATTCACACGAAGCATATGGGATATCAATGCCTCTCGATATCATTGAACTGCCACAACACATTGACCAGTTGCCAATCGCCATTGAGCTTGACCATATGCATATAATCGATCCAATCATCGGCGATTAATTTAACCGAGGCTACTTTTTCATAGATGTCTAGAATGATCACTTCCTTTCTGGGATTTTTGGGAAATTGATCGCCGTTCTTATTATAGGTTTGCGCCAATAAAACCATCGCATCCTTAAACGTTTCTCTCAAATATTCTTTCCCTGTTTTCTTATGGACGCCAAAAGTGCGTTTCACCATTCTGGGATGTGCAGCGCGTTCAAACAACTCGGGTTTTACCTGATGTTGAGATTCAATATAGTCCAAAGCCACTTGTTTGATATCTAAGGAATCCTTCGTCGTCTGCCCAAGAATCACCTGATTAAAAAGAAAAATGACGGGCAATATCATCATCGTTGATAACTTCATATTCGATCGTTTTATAAGGTGTATCACTATCATCTATGTTTGGTTACGCGTGAAGATTATGTAATATGAGATAAATCCTCCCCGAGCCTTCTATCTTTATTAAGTCCTTCAATGATCCTCATTTCATCCAGGGTTAATTCAAAATCGAATAGCTTGATATTTTCAACGATCCGCTGTGGTTTCACCGATTTCGGAATTACGGCAACTCCCCTTTGAATGAGCCAGCGTAACGCTATCTGAACAGCCGATTTCGAATGGGACCTGCCAATTGCAACAAGCTCCGGAATTTCTAATACTTCTCCCATCATGATAGGACGCCAGGCTTCCAGCTGAATATGATGCTGTGTGGAAAACTCCCATAACTCCATCTGACTTAAATGCGGATGTATTTCTACTTGATTTAGTGCTGGGATAATTTGAGAGTGTTGCATGAGATCTTCTAACTGTAGCACGCTGAAATTACAAACACCGATGGCTCGAACACGTTCTTCGTTATAAAGGCGCTCCATAGCGCGATAGGTTTCTTTGTATTTATTCTTGACCGGCCAATGAATTAGGTATAAGTCGATATAATCCATTTGAAGACGTTTCAAGCTTTGTTCGAAAGAAAACAGGGTTTGGTCATATCCTTGCTCCGTATTCCAGACCTTGGTGGTTAAGAACAAATCATTCCTGCGAATACCACTTTCGCTTATTCCTTTGCCCACGCCTTCTTCATTGCCATAGGCAGAGGCGGTATCAATTTTTCGATATCCGCTTTGTATGGCATAGCGAACCGCATTTTCAACTTCGCCATCATTCTTAGCGAAAAGAACCCCCAATCCTATGGAGGGCATCTTCACATTATTATTAAGTGTAAATTCCACCATTATTCTTTAATTCCAGTTCCCTTGAAAAATGTATAGGAGAAAGTGCCTCCCCCTTCAGCCGTTTTGTAAAGGTCTGCCACGCCCTTTTGGAAAATATTCGGATTCATAATCTTCTTTGAAACGACTTCCGAGGATATTCCCTTGATCATGGCAGTAAATGTGTTTTTGATAAAACCTTCCAAAAGTTCGGGTCTGGAGTCATCTACGTACACCTGTCTGGGTGATACCGTTACTTCTTTGAAACCCGAGGATGATAACATAGGATAAAGCGCTCTTCCTATATTAGCATTACCCCCACTCTCCGCTTGTAATGAAATCTGAGCACACACCGTCTTCCTCGCGGCTTCACTATCGGGGTAAAAAAAAGTGGATCCATGATCTCCTTCAATAACCGTAAGAGAACCTTTCGGTTTTAGAACTCGTTGCAATTCATTGAGAGCGTCCATGGGTTTCGACAGATGCTCCAGAACAAAGCAGACGAAGACATGGTCGAAGTAGTGATCGCCATAAGGAAGTTGATAGACATCGGCAGTTTCTACCCTGACATTATGGAGCCCGCAACTATTAATGGTCTCACGAGCTTTTTGCAAGGATGACTCAGAGATATCTGTGGATATAAATTGACAATCCGGATTCTTCCCTGCTATGGTCCTGGTTTGTGCTCCAACACCACACCCTACTTCTAACACTAAAGTACCCTCAGGCCATATCGTATCATAATGCAAAATCTCGGCTATGGAATTTGCCTGATCCTCTAATCGCTTTGATTCTTCATGGGAATATCCATGTATATAGCTCTTCGATCGATCCAGATTGAGTTCCTGGATCGCGCTATCTACTTTTTCCAATCTATTCAATATCTCTTCACTTGCTTTTCTGAGTTCTTTGCCGGACGGGGTGAAGAGAAGTTGATTGTTCTCGCGATAAAAGATACGGGTATTCAATCTGGATTCCAGTTCTTTCAACTGATGACTCAAGGCCGAAGGTGTAAGGAAGAGTTTTTTAGCCGCCTCCTTTAGGGTCCCTACCTCCTCAATGGTTTTAATTAATCTAAGATGTTTTATTTCAATCTGGCCCACATTTGCTCTTTTCAGCTAAATTAAAACCTAAGAGAGGAAAATCAGAAGGATTCCAATGAAAAAACCTAAACGGGGAGGTGAAAACTTTTCAATCGAGATGACACCAAAACTTGTTGCCTGTGAATT
>JBCBDM010000053.1:0-19927 GCA_038529705.1 Bacteroidota bacterium | reverse complement strand
GGAATATTTTTTTTGAGTTTATCAACCAGGGCATTGTTGGTGTTGAAAATATGGTATAAGGTTCGTTTGTTGAACTGGGGAGGTTCGAAAATAAGTTGCGTTTGAATATTGTAAAAGCCATTTTCATGAAAGGTAATGGTTACCTCTTCCAAGGGGTAATACTGGTAGTTTTCATTTAATCCAAGTTGTACGTACTCCGTGATTTTGAAAGTGTCATTATCAAATGATATACTCACCTCATCGAGGGCTGAATAAAATAGCTTGACCTGCTCATTGATCAATTCTATATCCACCCGGGAGTAGTAAGTTTCTCCTTTCGCCATTTTTGTGATTCCCGCCCAGCATACTACAAATTGTTCTTTAAAAACTTGATAATGCGATTGCAGGTCACTATGCCGGTTGTTGATAAAATCGATCACTCCATCCAGGGTATGCTGAATATTGTTTTTGGCGCGGTTTTCTATGGATTTAACGATTTGAGAGTTCACATCCTTGATCTCAATGTCGAAATCTTTGGGCATGGAGATACTGCCATCCCGCATGAAAATAGATCCTCCCCAATATTTCCAGATATTCTTGCGAAGAGAAGTAATCTCACCGGTGGGTCTAATGGTTACCAGCCCCACCACTTTATTGTCGGGAAGATGTGGAAACATAACATTTTCATAAGAGATCAGAGGAGCATTGTTCAGGTAAGCATTTACCAGATTTTGGATTTTACTGTCATCGAAGAAATCTACTCCCCGTATTTCATTTCCTTCGTCTTCCACTCCAATGACAATATAACTGTTGTTAGCGGGGTTGCTATTGCTCAAGGCGCAAATATGTTTCAGGAATTTGGCCTTTCCTTCTTTACTCCCCAGATCAATCTTTCGCTTTTTATCATAGAAACTACTCTCATCGTTGTGAGCCAGAAGGTTCTTTATTAAGAGTCGTTTATTAATCATAGGCCTTAAAGTCTCCCCTTGAGGGGAGATTTAGAGGGGTGTTTTATTCACTATCGTACTACTGGCCTGATCCAAACACATGACGGTAAGATCGGCAATATTTACATGAGGAGGCCGGGTTATTGCGAACCAAATGATGTCTGCAACATCCTCAGGTTGTAGTGGCGTATAGTTCTGATATACTTTATCTGCTCTCTTCCTATCTCCTTTAAATCGAACTTCACTGAACTCGGTTTCCACCAGCCCTGGATTCACCGCACCCACGCGAATTCCTTTTCCGTTTAGATCCATTCGCATTCCCTGGTTGATGGCATCCACGGCATGCTTGCTGGCGCAATAAACATTGCCGTTGGGATACACTTCTTTGCCAGCGGTGGAACCAATGTTGATAATATGGCCGGTCTGCCTTTCGATCATCTTCGGAAGTAATGCCTTGGAAACATACAATAATCCTTTTACATTGATATCCATCATCGCATCCCAATCGTCTAAATTACCTTCTTGAATGGGGTCCAGCCCGTGGGCATTTCCTGCATTATTAATAAGGATATCGATTTTGGCAAATGCCTGTGGTAGGTTCTCAAGCAATTTGAATACTACGGCCCTGTCTCTCACATCGAAATTGAGGGTAAGTACTTTTGTTTTTCTTGAAAGTTCATCTGCTAAGTTGTCCAGACGCTCCTGTCTTCTTCCACAGAGCACCAATCGAATACCCTGTTCCGCAAAAAGACGGGCTGTTGCTCTTCCAATCCCCGAAGTAGCCCCTGTTATTAGTGCTGTTTTATTCCTCATATCGTTTGTCAATACACCTTATTTTATTTTGCCTATAGCCTATAGGCTATAGCCTATAGGCTATAGGCTACAGATTACGGCACCTTATGCCCCTGACTTGCCACTAACATTTTAAACCAGTCTATCTCTGTCAAGGGGATATCTATAGCTCTAGCTGCATTACTAATCCTTTCATTATTCGTGGTCCCTATCACCGGATGAATCCCGGAGGGATGTTTCAAGGTCCAGGCTAGTACCAATTGATCTTTTGTGGCATCGTATTTCAGGCATAATTCCCCTAAAAGTTCATGAATGCGCCGTGTTTGTTCATTTTCCTCTCTAAATACTTTTCCCAACGGACTCCAACACATTGGAGTGATGTTGTTAAGTGTCATATGGTCCAAACTTCCATTGTGCATAGCATCGAAAGCCGTAAGAGAAAACTCGATCTGATTAGCCTCGACTTTGATTCCCGAACCCACCAGATCACACTGGGAAGGGGTAAAGTTGGAAACTCCAAACCCTCTTATTTTTCCTTCCGAAATAAGTTGATCTACGGCTTTTTTGATCTCATCGGTTTGCATTAAGGGACTGGGTCTATGCAATAGGAACAGATCCAGATAGTCTGATTGCAGGTCCTTGATGGACTTCTCGGCACTCCAAATGATGTAATCCGCATCATATTGATAGTGTTTTACCTGGTTATCTCGGGTTTCGCCTATGTACTGAATTCCGCATTTGGTAATGAGTTGAATACTTTCCCGGTCGATCCCGCTTTCGCCAAATGCCTTTCCGAAGTCAATTTCTGTCGTGTAATCACCGTATATGTCCGCATGATCGAAGGTAGTGATTCCTTGTCCCAGACAGTGGTTCATTAACGAAACCATCTCATTTTTAGGCAGTTGTTTTCCCCAGGCACCCCAGGTCATACAGCCTTGAATTATTCTTGAAAATTTTTGATCCATTTCTTATTTTTATCGCCTTCTAAAGTTAAAAATTTGAAATTAGTAAAAAGTGCGCTAGCCCTTTTATTTACTAGAAGTTTTAACCAATTGTTAACAGCGATATTCAGTATAAATATTGAATTTGCAAACCATTGAAAAATGTGAAGCGTTTTTTGAATACTAAATACTTATGGAACAGACAGCTACTGCCCTAGATATAGGAGCTTTGAATGAAAAAATTGAAAAGGAGAGTGCCTTTGTAGAGATCCTAACCCTTGAGATGAATAAGGTTATTGTGGGTCAAAAGCACATGGTAGAGCGATTGCTCATTGGATTATTGGGTCAAGGACATATCCTTTTAGAGGGAGTCCCGGGGTTGGCAAAAACATTAGCGATCAACACCCTTTCGCAGGCGGTTCACGGGTCTTTTAGTCGTATTCAATTTACTCCGGATCTTTTACCTGCCGATGTAGTAGGTACCATGATCTATAACATGAAGTCGAACGATTTCAGCATCAAAAAGGGTCCCATCTTCGCAAATTTTGTATTAGCCGATGAGATCAATCGGGCTCCGGCAAAGGTTCAATCGGCCTTGCTCGAAGCCATGCAGGAAAAGCAAGTGACTATTGGGGAGGAAACTTTCATTTTGGATAAGCCCTTCCTGGTAATGGCCACACAAAACCCTATCGAGCAAGAAGGAACTTACCCGTTACCTGAAGCCCAGGTAGACCGTTTTATGCTGAAGACCGTGATCGATTATCCGAAAATGGACGAGGAACAACTCATTATCCGTCAAAATCTAAAGGGCGGGTTTGAAAAGATCAATCCTGTGGTCTCGTTAGACCAGATCAAGCGTGCGCAAGAAGCCGTTCGTGAGGTATATATGGATGAAAAGATCGAAAAATATATTTTGGATATCATCTTCGCCACTCGTACTCCCGAAAACTATGGCTTGAACGACATCAAACCTCTCATAGGGTTTGGGGCATCCCCAAGGGGAAGTATCAACCTGGCTTCGGCTGCCAAATGTTATGCCTTCATCAAGCGAAGAGGATATGTGATCCCGGAGGATGTTCGCGCCGTAGTACACGATGTGCTTCGTCATAGAGTTGGGGTTACTTATGAGGCCGAGGCCGAGAATATCACTTCAGAAGACATCATCAACAAGATCGTTAATGTGATCGAAGTACCTTAGGAATTTTAGATGTTAGAAGTACGATGTGCGATTGGGGTCACTGTGAATCTTCTTTCGAATATCGTAAATCGTAAATTCAAAAATGGATACTAAAGAACTTCTTAAAAAAGTTAGAAAGATCGAGATCAAGACACGTCGCCTCAGCGATCATGTTTTTGGTGGAGAGTACCATAGCACGTTTAAAGGAAGAGGGATGACCTTTAGCGAGGTACGCCAGTATCAGTTTGGAGACGATGTGCGCTCAATCGATTGGAATGTAACGGCACGATATAACGAACCTTTTGTTAAGGTTTTTGAAGAAGAACGAGAACTTACCCTCATGTTAATGGTGGATATTAGCGGTTCTGAACTCTTTGGGACCGACACTCAATTCAAGAACGAGATTATTACCGAAATAGCTGCCACTCTGGCTTTTTCTGCCCTTCAGAATAACGACAAAATAGGCCTAATCCTTTTTTCGGATGATATCGAACTCTTTATACCTCCTAAAAAAGGCAAGTCGCATGTATTGAGAATTATCAGGGAACTCATCGAATTTGAACCTAAAAGCAAACAAACAGATATCGCACAGGCCTTGAAATATCTCACCAACGTAATGAAAAAGAAGGCTATTGTGTTTGTGCTTTCAGATTTTATTACGGAAGACTATAGCGATACCTTAAAAATTGTAGCTAAGAAACACGATGTTACTGGGATTAGGGTGTATGATAGAAGAGAAGAGGAGATCCCGAATCTGGGAATGGTACAAATGCAGGATGAAGAAACCGGTGAACTCATGCTGGTAAATACCAGTTCCAAAAGCGTGAGAAGAAACTATAACAAGTTTTACAAAGAACGTGTGGCCGAATTCAATGATGCTTTTATGAAAAGCGGCGCAGGGGTTTTAAGTTGCAGAGTAGATGAGAGCTATGTAAAAAAACTGTTGGGTTATTTTAAACGAAGAGGATAAAAAGAATTGTTAGATAAGATGTTAGATTTGAGATTAAATAATAAGACTTTATGCTTCCGTTCCATCACACGGAATCTTTTGTTCTTGTTCTTTATGCTCTTCTGCCTTATGATTCAGGCCCAGGTAAAAACCTCCATAGATACCACTATCATTCGCATTGGAGAAGAAATAAAATATACCCTCGAGGTAGAGGCAGACACTACGGCACTTGTTTTATTCCCTGAGGGACAGAGTTTCCAGCCTCTGGAAATGATCGACTCTTATCCTGTGGATACCATCCGTTTGGATTCGAAGCTTCGGTTGATCAAGAAGTATGGGATCACTCAGTTCGATTCCGGAAGTTATAAATTACCAGGACAAAGGGTCATGATAGACGATCGTGCGTTCTTAACAGATTCGGCTTTGGTGGAAGTGAGGGATGTGCCTGTGGACACCACTCAGCAGAAAATGTTCGATATCAAACCCGTGGTCGATGTGGAGCGACCTCCTTTTGACTTTACGGCACTGTTGTATTGGTTACTTGCCATTCTACTTGTAGGGGGAGCCGTCTACTTTTTGTTCCGAAGAAAAAAATTAAAAGAAGAACGGGAAAGACAGTTGCCTCCATACGAAGAGGCAATGGTGGCTCTTGAACAACTAGACGCTTCAGAATATCTCAAAGAGAATAGGTCCAAGGCCTACTATTCTTCATTGACCGAGATTGTCAAACGCTATATCGATAGGGAGGTGGATGATACTGCCCTGGAGAGCACGAGCGATGAATTGATAGAACGGCTTCAATTACATAAGGATTCCGGGCATTTCGATTTTGATACGGAAACTATCAAGAAATTAGATTCCATTTTGAAACGGGCGGATCTGGTGAAATTTGCCAAGATGCAGCAGGAATTAGGGCAGGCTCGTGCAGATCGATCTACCATTGAGGAGATTATCAATGAGACCAAAGAAGCACTTCCGGAACCTACCGAAGAGGAATTGTTAGAGAATGAGGCCTACCTGGAACAGTTGGCCAAAAAAAGAAAACGCAAGCGATGGATACAGGGAATCGCTATGGGTATAGGAGTGCTGTTAATCGGTGCAGCAGTGTATGGAACCATTACAGGGTTTGATAACTTGAAAGATAAGGTGCTCGGAAATGAAATGCGTGAATTAACCGAAGGGCGGTGGTATAAGAGTGAATATGGTAATCCTGCGGTTATTGTTGAAACGCCTGAGATATTGGTTCGAAAGGAAATGGAAATTCCGGAAGAGATCAGATCTGCCGTACTCTCCAGTTCATTTTTCGAATTTGGTCAGTTAGATAAAGGATTCCATATTTCGGTCATGAGTGCTTCCTACGATCGCGTGAATTTCCCAGAGCCGGAAAATGCCTTGGATGCAGCTTTGGAAAACGTGCTAAGCACCTTGGAGCAGAATGGTGCGCTCAACCTCATTGTAAAGAAAGAACAGTTTTCTACCGAAAAGGGAATTGAAGGGTTAAAGGCGCATGGGGAGTTCAATCTGAAGAATTCCAAAGGGAAGATATTTAAAGAAAAGATCGCTTATGAAACGTTGTTGTTCAAACAAAATCAAGGATTACAATACGTGTCCGTGGTGTACTTGAAGGATAATTTCTATGCATCGGAGATAAGGAACAGGATCGTTAATTCAGTCGAATTGGAAGTAGATCCAACGCAAGGTAGTTTAAAGAAAGAAGAGTAATGCAAACATTCGAATTTGTGAGTCCGCAGTTTTTCTGGTTGCTATTATTGCTTCCGGTACTGTTGGGGTACTACATTTGGAAAAGAAACAGACAAACGGCCGCTTTGAAGATCTCCAGTCTAAAAGGGTTCAAGACACCCAAGAACTGGATGGCGAAACTAAAACCGTTGCTGTTTGTGTTGCGGATGTTAGCACTTGCCGCTGTCATTACTGCCATGGCCCGGCCTCGCCTTGTGGATGAGAGTACCAAAGTGAAGACGACCAGCGGGATCGATATTGTGATGGCTATTGACGTTTCAGCCAGTATGTTGGCAAGGGACCTCAAACCCAATCGCTTGCAATCTTTGAAGGTAGTAGCTGCCAGATTTATCAACGCACGGCCCAATGATAGGATCGGTCTGGTGGAATATGCCGGGGAAAGCTTTACAAAAACTCCCTTGACCAGTGATAAAAGTATTGTACTATCGTCTTTAAAAAGTATAGAATACAATACGATTATTGAAGGAGGTACAGCCATTGGAATGGGTTTGGCAACTGCTGTAAATCGACTGAAGGAAAGCAGGGCCAAGAGTAAGGTGATCATTTTGCTGACCGATGGGGTCAACAATACAGGTTTTATTGACCCAAAAATTGCGAGTGAGCTGGCTGTTGAGTTTGGAATTAAGGTTTATACCATTGGCCTGGGAACCAATGGAATGGCAGTTTCACCTATTGGAATCCTCCCTAATGGCAAATTCCAGTATGGAAATGTTCAGGTCGAGATCGATGAAGACCTCTTAAAACAGATCGCCAGTACCACAGGAGGAGAGTATTTTAGAGCTACCAGCACTACACGTTTAAGTGAGATCTATGAACAGATCAATAAACTGGAAAAGACCGAGATCGAAGAATTTAAATTTAAAAGCTACGATGAAAAGTTTAGACCTCTTGCCTTGTTGGCATTAGGGTTGTTGGCTTTGGAATTGTTGTTGAGATATACCGTATTTAGAAGTTTTGTGTAAACCATGTATCAATTAGAGGAACCCATCTATTTTTATGTTTTGTTCGCTATCCCGGTGATAGGGGTGTTGTTTCTTTTGGTGTTACTCTGGAGAAAGCAGGCACAAAACAAGTTTGCCAATAAAGGATTACTTAAAAAATTGGCGCCGAATAGATCGGTATTTAAAAGTATATTGAAATTTGTTGTTTTATCTCTAGCTCTGGTATGTATGAGCTTTGCGCTGGTAAACCCTAAGATAGGAACCAAATTGGAAACGGTAAAACGAGAAGGGGTCGATGTGGTTTTTGCGCTGGATGTTTCTAAAAGTATGTTGGCCGAAGACGTGGCACCCAATAGAATGGAGCGTTCCAAACAATTGGTGGCTCAAATTATCAATAGCCTGGCCGGTGATAGGGTGGGAATCATTGGATATGCGGGAAGTGCCTTCCCACAGGTGCCAATTACAACCGATTTTGCTTCGGCTAAGTTGTTTTTAAGCAGTATGAATACCCAGATGGTGTCCTCTCAGGGAACTGCCATAACCGAGGCTATTTCGTTAGCACAGACTTATTACAATGACGAGGAGCAGACCAACAGAGTACTATTTATTGTAAGCGATGGAGAAGATCATGCGGGTAATGTGGAAAGCATTGTACAGGAAGCCTCTCAGTTAGGTATTAAGATCTTTACTATTGGCGTAGGCACGGAAGAGGGGGAGCGAATACCCATCAAAAGGAATGGAATTCTACAGTACTACAAAAGGGATCAGAACAACGAGGTGGTCATTAGCAAGTTGAATATTGAAACCCTGGAGGAAATTGCCTCTAATGCCAATGGGGAGTATATCGACGGGAAGAACACCAAGGACGTTGTGGAAGCTGTGACCGCCATTCTGAACGGAATGGATAAAACCGAATTTGAAGCCAAGCAATTTACCGATTTCAAAGATCAGTTTCAATGGTTCTTGTTTGGGGCATTATTCTTGCTGGCCATAGATGTATTGCTGTTGGAGCGTAAAACCTCCTGGATAAAGAAGTTGAACCTGTTTAATGAAGGAGAATAATATGAAAGCGATTACTTTTAGATTAGATAAGATAAGAACCTTTGGAATTCTGGGGCTGTGTTTACTTTTCTTCGGAAGTTTAAACTCCCAAACCAAATCTCAGGAACGTGAAGCCTTGAAATTGGCAGAGGAAACTCTGGGATACCTTAGCGAGGCTAACGATGAAATAAGCGATGATAACTTTGTAGGTGCCGAAGCGAACTATCGAAAAGCCATTGCCATAAGTCCTTCCGAAGAAATAGGGAAATACAATCTGGGTAATGCTTATTACAACAAGGAAAAGAATGAAGAAGCTATGCGTAGATTCGCACAAGCAGCGTCCATTTCGGAATCCAAACCCGAAAAACACAGGGCGTTTCACAATCTTGGAAATACCTTTATGAATGCCAAGAAATATCAGGAAGCAGTGGAAGCGTATAAGAGTGCGCTTCGCAATGATCCAACCGACGATGAAACTCGTTATAACCTGGCGTTAGCGAAGGAAATGCTCGAAAAGAATCCTCCTCAAGGCGATGGTGAAGATGAAAATGAGGATCAAAAAGAGAAGGAAGATGAGAATCAGGAAAATAAGGAAGATGAGGGCAAGGAAAAGGAAAGTGACGATGGTAAGGAAAAGGAAGATGAAGGGGATGGAGAGGACAAAGAGGATAAGAAAGATGGTGAGGATAAAGAGAAGGAAGGTCAACCGGATGAGCCAAAGGACGAAAAGGAGAATCAAGGAGAAGATAAAAAGGATCCTAAGCAGCAACCTGTGCCAGGGCAGTTGTCACCTCAACAAATCAAGAATTTACTGGAAGCCATGAACAATGAGGAAAAGAAAGTTCAGGATAAAATCAATGCCAAGAAACAAAAAGGCGCCAAGGTAAAATCGAACAAGGATTGGTAGCAATGAAATTGAAACACTTTGTTTACATATTCGTTTTAATTTTTACAGTTAGCTTCGCTCAGGCCCAGGTAAAATTTGAGGCCAAAGTGAGCAAGAAGCGTTTGGGAGTGAATGAACGTCTTCGGATCGATTTTGAAATGAATCAAGATGGAGACAACTTTAACCCGCCCGATTTTAACGGCTTTCGTGTGGTAGGAGGGCCAAATCAGGCAATAAGCAATTCTTTTATCAATGGGAGGAGAAGCTACTCCAAAACGTACTCCTATTTTTTATCCCCCCTCTCTAAAGGGAAGTTTACCATTCAGCAAGCCACCATTGAGATCAACGGAGAAATTTATAAAACTAGTCCCGTCGCCGTAGAGATCACCTCTGCAGTAACCAAACCTAAAGATGAAAACGACGCGGATTACCTGGCCAGTGAGAATGTGCATCTGGTGGCCGAAATCTCCAATACAAGTCCTTATCTCAACGAGGGTATCCTGGTTACCTATAAGCTCTATGTTTCGGGAGAAGTGAGTATTACCAGTAATTGGAGAGAGATCGAGACACCTAAATATGCCGATTTTTGGAGTCAGAATATTGATACGCGGGGCAATTACAAGATTTATGAGGGAAAGTTCAGAGGCGAGGACTATCGCTATGTGGTCCTGAGAAGAACGGTATTGTATCCTCAAAAATCTGGAGAATTATTCATCGAACCGCTTACGCTGGATGTTCCAATTGATGTGAAGAGCAACCGGCGAGACCTTTTTGGACGACCCCTCATGAAAAGGGTGAATAGGACTATATCTGCCGGAAAACGGACCCTCAATGTAAAACCTTTGCCGCAGGAAGGCAAGCCTTCCAATTTTACAGGCGCCGTGGGGAACTTCGACTTCGATGTTTCTACGAATAAAAGGCAACTGGATGCGGAAGAGTCGCTCGAGCTCAAGGTGAGAGTTTCCGGAAACGGAAATTTAAAGCTGTTCGATCTTCCCAAAGTGGTTTTACCCAGTTCTTTGGAAGTATTCGAACCGACCAGGGCAGACGATATTAGAACCCAGGGCAATGGTATGAGCGGAGCCATGATAGAAAATTATACGGTGGTGCCTCAATTCAAAGGAAACTACCCTATCAGGCCTATCTCGTTTTCGTATTTTGATCCTAAGGAAGAGACTTATAAAACGCTTACTTCAGAAGAGATGATCATAGCGGTAGAAAATGGCCCTGTAAATAGTGAAGTGGCAGAAGAAAGTACCACCAACAATAGCGGTAAACAGGCAGTTACGCTCAATAACGATCAGTTTAAGTACATTAAGCTGGATGCCAATTTACAACCTATAGTTAGTGAAAACTTCTTTAAGTCAGGACTTTTCTGGATGCTACTGGGAGTTCCCTTCCTGGTTATTCCGCTTTTTATCTTCGTTGGAAGCAAGCGAAAGCAACGACGGGCGGACGCCGAAGGAAATCGCCTACGAAGGGCAAATAAATTGGCAAAGAAATACTTGAGTGAGGCCAAAAAGAATCTAAATAATAAAGGGGAGTTTTACGAAGCTTTGGAGAGAGCATTGCATAATTATCTCAAGGCAAAGCTGAATATTGAAACCAGTGAAATGGATAAGGAACATATTTCCAATCTATTGAACGAGCATCAGGTTCAGCCCCAAGTAGTTCAAAACTTCATAGCGTTATTGAAGAGTTGCGAATATGCCCGATATACACCTGCTTCAAATGTGACCATTCAGAAGGATTATGAAACAGCGGTAGGCACTATTACAAATATTGATAAACAATTTCAGTAAGATTAAAGTAGTCATGAGACCATTGATTTACATACTGTGTTTTCTTTCTTTCCTCTTTGGAAGTGCTCAAAATAAGGGGCTATTCCAACAAGGGAAGGAACAATATAAGGCCGAAAAGTATCAGGAAGCGCTGAATAGCTGGAATAAGATCCTGGAATCGGGAGCGCATTCCTCGGCCCTGTATTTTAACATGGCCAATGCTCATTACAGGTTGAATCAAATAGGGCCTAGTATTTATTTCTATGAAAAAGGCTTACAATTGTCTCCTGGAGATAGTGAGATCCTGAACAATCTGGCCTTTGCAGAAAATGCCACCGTCGATGCTATTGAACCACTTCCAAAAACCTTTTTTGCCAAATGGGATGAAACGCTGTCGGGTTGGTTGACCTTTAATGGTTGGGCCTGGGTAACTGTATTCTGCGCCCTCCTATTCACAGCCCTCTTCCTATTGTATTATTTCTCGATAAGAAGCCTACAAAAGCGGCTGCTATTTGTGAGTGCTGTTTTGTCTTTAATTGTATTATTGGGGGCCTTTACCATGAGTTTTAGAATATACAACCAACAACAGATAGACAGACCGGCGATCATTTTTGCCGAAAGTACCGATGTGAAGAGTGATCCTACTATGAAAAGTGAAACTTCCTTCACACTGCATGAAGGAACAAAGGTGCAAATACTTGCCACAGACGAAGATTGGAGTAGAATTCTTATAGCCGATGGGAAAGACGGTTGGATTCCCAGTGAAGACCTTAAAGCACTGTAAATTTTACTATTTAAGTGGTTTAAAATTCAACTGAAAATAGTACATTTAGGGAACTAAATGGATAAATTGAAAACCGCGAGCTATTTACTTCTTCTGCTTTTTACTGTAGTTCTAATCGTACCTATGGCACTGGAACTATGCGATGTAAACGTAAAGATAAGTACCGTTTTGAGCTTAGGAGAAGAGGAGAAGATAGACAAAAATCTGTCCGACTCTGAGCAACTTAATTTTGAAGAGATCATTACGCCTTCCATTGAATTCAATAAGTCTCAAAGAACAATTTCTTTTACTAGAAACCACACACTTTGGAACTCCTATGATCTGGACAATAGTTACCCTCCCCCGGAACCCCGTATACTTTAAGTATCTATTTTTGAAATGACCGGTCAAAAATTTCGGATGATGCCAATACTTTTTCATTACAATCTAACCTTATAACACATATGTATGTTTAAAAATATCTTTACCAATCTCAGAGGGAATATTTTCGGGGGGATCACCGCAGGAATAGTGGCATTACCTTTGGCTTTAGCTTTTGGGGTTCAATCCGGATTAGGACCTAGTGCTGGTTTGTATGGGGCGATCATGATTGGTTTTTTCGCAGCTCTTTTCGGAGGAACTAATACGCAGATCTCGGGGCCAACTGCACCAATGACTGCGGTTTCTATGGTAATTATTGCTGGGATTATTGCTACCAACGAAGGTGATGTTGAAAAGGCCTTACCCTATATTTTAATTGTTTTCTTGCTTTCCGGACTTTTTCAGATCGCCATGGGAGTCGTTGGACTAGGAAAATACATCAAGTATATTCCTTATCCAGTGGTATCAGGATTTATGACGGCTATCGGCGTTATTATATTGATTACTCAAATTCTTCCTATGCTGGGCTACTACGCAAAAGACGATGCGGAATTTGTCAATGAATTCAAGCCACAAGCAGAGGAGGTGCTCTTGGATAAAATACTAAAGGATGAAGCCGGAGAAGGGATTCTGGTTCTGGAGGATTTTAAAGAAACGGTATCCAGGGCTGAAAAGATTACGGAAGAAGAAATAAATAAAGAATCTGTTGGTCTGGCCAAGTCGGCTAGTTCCGGAGTAATTGGGTCAATCAAAACGCTGCCTAGAGCCTTACAAAATGTACAATGGCTGGAACTAATTCTGGCTTTAGTTACGATTGTGATCATTTTTGGTTTTAAACGTATTACCACAGCGATTCCAAGCACCCTGGTAGCCCTCCTGGTAGTCTCCGGAGTGGCTTATGGTTTTAGGCTGGATTACAGGCCTATAGAGGAGATTCCTAGTGGATTTCCCCAATTCCAATTAGGAGTCTTTACCAATTTTAGTCTGGAACAAGTTTCCCCTTACATCTTTACGGCGCTTACCCTTGCCTTCCTGGGGGCCATCGATTCTCTTCTCACTTCTATTGTCGCCGATAATATGACCAAGACCAAGCATAAGCCGAATCAGGAATTGGTTGGCCAGGGAATAGGAAATAGTATTGCGGCACTTTTTGGTGGGATTCCGGGCGCTGGAGCCACGATTAGAACCGTAGTTAATATTAACTCCGGTGGGACCTCACGACTTTCGGGGATGGTTGCAGCCCTTCTGTTATTGATTACCTTGTTGGCACTAGGTCCTATCGCATCTCAAATTCCTGCCGCCGTACTGGCTGGAATTTTGATCACCGTAGGTATTGGTGTGATGGATTATAAAGGGTTGAAGGCTATACCCAATATGCCGCGAAGTGAGGTAGTAATTATGATCGTAGTATTGGTGCTATCTGTTTTTTGGAATTTGGTGTATGCAGTGGGAATAGGATTAGTCCTTGCGTCCTTAATCTTTATGAAAAAGATCGGTGATTCTACGGCCAAGCGTTCCAAACTGGTGCCTCTGGGAAATGCAGATGAATTGCAGCTTCCCTGGGCCGATGAAGTAAGCTTTCCGCAGAATTTAAACGAAGAAGTTTTTATAAAGCGTTTGGACGGCCCGCTATTTTTTGGAAATACCAGTGATTTTCAAGAATTAGCTAAGGGAATTCCTAGTACCGCTACTCACGTAATTATTAGAATGGGGAAGGTAGATTATCTGGACCAGTCTGGACTTTATGCGCTCGAAGAAGCACTCATGCGATTTAGTCAGGCGAATATTGAAGTACACTTTGTGAATCTTCAAAAACAACCACGAGTACTTATGGAGAACATCGATATCATACCGGATCTGGTTCCCAAAGAACACATTTTTGATAACTTCAAAGAAACAATGAAGTGGATCCGGGAAAACGTGGAAGACACGGTGCCCACTCCATAAATGGGCTACATATTACTCTTCTGAAGTAGGTTCTATATTGTCTTCACCTTCTTCGGCAGAGTCACTCTTAAACTGCGCCATGACTTTAGGGATGACCAATGGAGCCAGAGAAGCGACTGGTCCGTAGAGGATGGAGTCATTTTTCTTTTCTTCAGAAATAACGTAACCCGTAACATTATTGGAGTTGAAGAACATAAAGATCACGCTAATGATAAAAGCGTATTGTAAGGTAGCAAAAACACCTCCCAGGAGTTTGTTCAGTAAACCCAGGGCGGCAAAGTCTGCGATCTTGGTGAGAAATTTACCCGCCATGGTAATAACAATCACGATAATAAGGAAGGTAACGGCAAACGAAGCCAACTTGGTGATCTGATCTCCCCAATCGAACCACCTGGAAATATAGGCTCCTGCAAAATCGGAAAAATAAATGGCGCCAAAAACTCCTGCGATAATTCCAATAAGGGAAGCGAGTGTTACAAATAGACCTTTTTTAAATCCGGAAAAGAAGGCGAGCAGCAAAATAATGCCCAGAATAATATCAACGGTATTCATAGGTGAGGTGTTAGTTTCTGTAAATATAACATATATTTTAAGCGGATGTTGTGTGTCCTGTATCCTTCAGTTACCTTTGTCGATGGAAACAAGAACCCTATCAATGGCAAGAGATGAACAATTAAAGGAACGTTGGAATGCAGTGGTTGAGCTGTTGAGCAAGCGTTTTGCCGATGGTGACCCATTAGATCTGGATGCTATCATATATCTCGTCGGATTGCAGGAACTTGGGCAATTGCATAAAAAGTTCAAGAAAGACGAAAAGGTAAACTTAATGCACATTGCGATCTGCCGATTGTTGGAACCTTTCGGATATTACGAGTTTGACTATTTTGACGATGACGGCTGGCCTCATTACAGGATTTTGGAACAATTACCTCCGTTAAAGGCGGGCGAGCAGAGTATCTTGATGAAAGAGGCCATTGTGCTTTATTTTTTAGAGAAAAAAGTGATTGTCTAGTTCGGTTTAAATTCAGTAATTTTGCCCCTTACATGTGTTTGTGCTATGATAGAAAAGATAAAAGAACATATTGCCGAAGTTGAGGCATTCAAGGCGAAGACCAAGGAGGAAGTTGAAAATTTCCGAATTAAATACTTAGGAAAAAAGGGATTGCTGAACGATTTCTTTGCCGAGTTCAAGAATGTGGGCAAGGACCAGAAGAGGGAGTTTGGACAAACCGTCAATTCCCTGAAAAAGGCTGCCGAGGAAAAGGTAAATGTGCTCAAGGCAAACCTGGAAAGCAAAGAAGAACTAAAAGGGGTGTACGGAGATCTAACCCGGCCAGGAGAGCCTATTAATCTGGGGTCTCGCCATCCTATCTCCATCGTTAAAAACAAGATAACGGAGATCTTTTCAAGAATTGGATTCAATGTTTCTGAAGGCCCCGAGATCGAAGACGATTGGCACAACTTTACCGCTTTGAACCTTCCGGAGTATCATCCGGCTAGGGATATGCAGGATACCTTCTTTATTCAAACCGATCCGGATATCTTATTGCGTACACATACCTCTTCGGTACAGGTGCGTTATATGGAAAATAACAAACCACCTATCCGAACCATTTCCCCGGGGAGGGTATATAGAAACGAGGCAATCTCTGCCCGTTCTCATTGTTTCTTCCATCAAGTGGAAGGACTTTATGTGGACAAGGGGGTTAGTTTTGCGGACCTCAAACAAACGCTGCAGTATTTTACAACCGAAATGTTTGGGAAGTCAAAAATTAGACTGCGCCCCTCCTACTTCCCGTTTACAGAACCAAGTGCCGAAGTAGATGTGTATTGGGGATTGGAAACGGAAACGGATTATAAAATGACCAAGGGAACCGGTTGGTTAGAGATCATGGGTTGTGGCATGGTAGATCCCAATGTTTTGGAGAACTGCGGAATCGACTCCAATGAGTATTCTGGGTTTGCCTTCGGTATGGGCATCGATCGTATCGCTCTACTTTTACATCAGATTCCCGATATTCGAATGTTTAGTGAGAACGATATTCGTTTTCTGGAACAATTTAAAGGGAATATCTAGGTTTTTGGTGGCTTCGATACATTTCTCACAAGAGAAACACTCAGCCACCTATCAAATTGATGCACGATGAGAAAGGATATCAATATTCCCGAAGTGAAAGACGTCTATGTGGCGGCGGTGAAAGAATTCAACGAAGATTTTAATACGCACGATTGGAATGCCTATATCATCAATGATGGTAACGAGCCCCTGGAAACGGTACTCATTGTATCTCAAGGATACAATAAGGAACAAATGACGGCTCCCATGCGCCATTCGTTAAAATTACTTCCGGTAAAGAGCTATGCGAAGATCGAGTTTCTCGAAGAGAGTATTTTCAAGCTAGATAACTTTTTCACTATTACCTTTTTCATAGGAGATACTTTATTCGATAAACGATTTGAACTTCCTGCGCATTCCATTATGGAAGACAATGCAGTACCACTACCGGTAATGCCAAATAAGGGCGTACTGGCTAGATAAAGCATAAAGCCACCTCAAAAGGGTGGCTTTATGTCATTCCAAATTATCATTCTTTAACTATTTTCTTCGTGACAATGGAGTTATCAACTTCCATACGTAGGAGATATATTCCCGAGGGAAGGTTGGCAACATCTATAGCATTCGTATTCGTAGTTTGTCTTGTAAGCAAAGAGCCAAGAACGTTATAGATCTCAACGGTTACCTGCTCACCCTCTACTCCCTGTACGTATAGATCACCGGAAGTAGGGTTAGGGTAAACTGCTATTTGCCTGGCAGTAACATCAGAATTAGATAAAAGACATTCTGCTTCCACAGTCATAATGAATTCATAATCAATTCCTGAACTCACTAAAGGCTGCCATGTGGCTCCCCCATTCGCAGAGAAGACTCCTTGGCCATTGATGATGTCGCTTCTTACTTCCCAAAATTGGTTGTCTACACCAGCGGCGGCGGTGGTGGTAATGGCGATCCAATATCTGGTACCGCCGGCACCCCCTGTGAGTTCCAGGCTACTTGCTGAAAGATCGAAGGTTACCTGGTGCAGACTGTTCTCGTTTGGAAAGTCTTCCAGCAGGACCTGATCTACAGGAGCCAGATCATCAAAAAATTCTAGAACCGCCCCGGGGAAACCGTTAACATCGATATGAATTTTGATGTCCGAAGTAGCCACATCTACATTGTCTGCCGTAATCACATTAATGATTAGGGTATTCAAACTTACCACGTCATTAGCGGCTACCTCATAGTTATCTCCCATGACGAAGCCCATAAAATTTGTTCCAAAACCTAAGGCCTCGTCATCACTCGGCACTACCTGGCTACAAGGACCATCATACTCTGATGTTACCAAATGATTTAGCCCGGAATGCCCTTCAACAGCGATTTGCGGCAAGGTTTGGGCCACACTAATGGCACAAAGTAGTTGGGTTATGATAATAAATACTCTTTTCATAGTTCATCGGATTTACGCCATTAGGCGCTTTAATTTTTGAGAATTTTGCGTGTTATGGTCTGATTTTCTATCTCTAGGGATAAGAAATACATACCAACTGGTAGTGAGGAGATATCGATGGTGTTATCTGAGACCAATTGCTGGTCTACTGTATTTCCCAGTACATTCATAATTTGAATTTCTTGCCCGTTAATTTCATTCGTATTAAAGGAGATCACTCCGTTTGTTGGATTTGGGAATACCTGCAGACTCACTGCTAATCCAAAATCAGCGATTCCGAGTGTACAGTCCACAGTAGCGCTACAAGCAACGTCCGTTAAGGTTGGAATTTCACTTGAGAATTGCGGTTTATCATTGTCGCCGTTGGAACCTATTCTATCACCGTGGGTTTCATCGCTATGACAATCCTGAACATCACAAGAAGAATTGGAAATGTCCATTTTATAGTAACCTATCAGGTTGGTTTCGGTACCAGTTAATTCGGTTGTGTAATTGTCTTGAATTTCTGTTGGAGTTCGAACCCCACTCCATATTCGCAGTTCATCGATATTCCCGAAGAAGTACTCACCGGGATTTCCGTTACCATCATAGTTTCCTATATGAGTTGTGGATGAAGTCTCTAAGGTGGTTATGGTTCCTGCAACATCGTTGGTACTTTTTATCTCTTCTACTCCATCCAAATATAATAAGATGGTGTCCGCGCCATCATAAGTCATTGCTACATGATGCCACAGACCATCACCAAGTGGTGTGGATCCTTCTACATAACGTGTATTTACTAACCATTTTTCGGCTACGTATGCACTAATATATCCTTCCGAACTTGTTTGGAACCCCCAACCTCTGAAGTCGTTGTTTTCAATACCTAGTTTCGAAATGATCTGTTTTAAATTATTGGTGCTGAGTTTTACCCAAGCTTCAATACTGAAAGCATCTCCTGGTTGGAAAGCAAAGTTTTCACCCAGTTCGACATAGTCATCTATTCCATCAAAATTGAGAGAGTTGTTTTGTCCTAAAACAGTAAGTGATAGAAGCAGTGCTAAAAGTGTAGTAATTTTTCTCATAATATTTATTTTATAAATTGAATTCGTATTAATTTTCTGTGATTTTAAGGCCAAAATAGGGGCATTGATATTGTGGTCCAATAGTCAATGCAGATACTACTTGCATTGATGTAAATGCGAACAGTATATTTTCATATTCGTTAATTATTGTGAAATAGGCTGTTTAACACCTCAATGGGTGAAAGCTCTTTTCCTTTTGCCGATAGAGGACATATGACAAATGAGTATCCTCGGGAGTATGGTATGCGTCATAGGGAGATTTAATTTAATTCGATTTGCACTCTTGTTATGAAACTTAGATTTTATTACCCCCTGAGACATAAAAAAAACCCCTCCGGAAACGGAGGGGTTCTTTTTTGGTTGGCTATACAGTGATTTATTCTTTCACAAGTCTTTTCACTGTAGTTGCATTATCGCCCTGGATTTGTACCATGTACACTCCTGAGGCTAATTGAGAAACATCGATGGTTTTCTCTTGTTGCATATCACTTAGGTCTATGGTATGGATCAATCTTCCGTTGGCATCGTAGATCACTGCCTGCTCCAATAGGATGCTGGAAGTGTTAGCGATGGTCACTTTGTTTTGAGCCGGGTTAGGATACATAGCGATGGCATTACCCAACTCTGTATCTTCTACCCCTAGGATACTTTCAACGGTTAATTCGAAAGTACAGGTTCCTACATTACCATACTCATCTTCTGCCGATAGGGTTACGGTGTACACTCCATCAGGAATCAAGGCTCCTACCGCAGGATCTTGAGAAGTGATCGTTACCGGATCTGTACAGTTATCGGTAGCAGAAGCTTCTCCGGTTCCGAAGTAATCCGGAACTACGTAGAACTGAGCTCCTGCACCTGGATCCACGGTTTGATCTGCAGGACAGGTAACTTCCGGTGCTAATAGGTCTACCACAGTGATCACTGACGTACAGGATGCAATGTTTCCACTGGCATCACTGGCAAATACAGTGGCTGTAATAGGGGTTCCTATATCATCACAGGTTACTTCTGTTACATCAACGGCCAATACCGTGATACCACAAGCATCGAAGGATAGGGGTCCTCCTGGGATCTCTACGAAGAAGG
>JBCBDM010000052.1:0-20501 GCA_038529705.1 Bacteroidota bacterium | reverse complement strand
TGGGGACAAATATGGAAGAGGGTTGGGGATCGTCGTCTGTTGCGGTGGCGCCACCTTCACTGTCATCATTGGAACAACTAAATAGCGCAAAGAGGCACCATGGCATAAGCCATGCGATGGTTTGTGTCTTTTTCATCATGGTTTTATTTTTTTAACAGGTGAGAATAATCGGGATTGCTTGAATATGTGATTCTTAACCCTCTCTTGTGATTTTTTTATGGTTTTACCATAAACTGTAAGAATATGTTTACAGATAAATTTGGCGACATTGGGTTATCTAAAATTTTAACACTATTATTGCGCTGTAATTGGTCTTTCAACTACTATGGAGAATTGGTATTTCGTAATTGCAATCGTCTTTGCCGTCCTGGTTATCTTCGTGTTCCAAACCGTTGAAAAGATTAAGCGAGCGAGAGCCGTAGGTAAGAAGCTTCACAAAAAGAATGGCTATTACGCTTTTGTGGCTAAGTTTTTCGTGAAGGACCTTCCAGATTAATTCGCTTCCACGAATTCTTTGAAGTTTACAAGCCATTTCTGGACTTGCTTTTTAAACATTCCGGGAAACAGAAAAGCCATGGCCTTTGGGATAAATCCCCTGAAAGCAGTGTACTCTATTTCAGATTCATAACGTGTTTTGTTGGAATCTACCGAGATGAACCTACAGTTCATTGTATTGTCCATGTGTTTATGGTGGTAATGTCCCAGAAAACTGTCCGGTAAATTATTTTGCTGAATAGTTTCCGTAAGTTCCATAATACCTTTTCCGTGTTGATACTTCAATAATGATACGGCTCCGTCCTGTCCCATGGTTCCTTCAAGCAATTCTTTACTGATAAAACCGTCTTGGTATTCTTTCAAAAGGGTAGGGTCTGCGAATAATTTCGCAACGGTTTCTTTGGGTTTGTTTATTTCTATGGTACACGTAAATTTCATAACTAATAAGGTTTACAGCGAAGGCCAAAGGACCTTCAAAAATATATAAAGAATAACCAACATGATGACGGCACCGGTGAGAGCGACATATATTTCGAATCTTCCATCCTTTATCTTAAACAAGGCCAGTGGAACCAGTAGTACAATGAACCCGAGGACTCCGAAAGTAGCAAGAAGAATAATGGTAATGAGAAGTCCTTTGTCTTTACCTGAAAAGCAATAGTTGATCACATTCTTCTCTTCCAAAGGTATTCGCTCCTTGACCCGGGTAGCGAGTAATCCATATAAACCAAAAATAAGCGGAACAAACCAGTATAAAACACTATTCAGCATTTGTGTTTCAGACATTTTATCAAAATCGTACAAATACGTGTAAGCAAACAGAGCGATCCCAATGGCAAGAGCTAACTGAAATAGTCTTTTATACATAGATTCGATTTAAGTTAGCGAGATTTTGAAAATAGCCAAGGAAGTAATTCCGGCTCTGCAAAGGCGTTTGTCCAGCTGTCGTGTTCTACGCCGGGATAAGCAGTGAATTTTACATCTGCATTTTTTTCCTTCAGAGCCTCATAGATCTTTCGGGAACCTTGTATGGGGACAACATTGTCCTGTTCGCCATGGAAGATCCAAAAGGGCGTGTTGCTCAAGGTTTCCGAGATCCTTGGGTTGGCACCCCCACAGATAGCAAAGGCTGCGGCAAAAAGGTCAGGGTTGCGCAATACCGCTTCAAATGTACCCATGCCTCCCATGGACAGACCGCCAATATATAATCGTTGTGCATCAATGGGATATTCGGATTTCAGATTATCAATAAGACTTTCGAGCAACTCTTGATGCACATTGGGTTTCACCACAGCGGGATAATTAAAAACTCGTTTTCCATAGGCTATGTTATAGGCGGTATTATTCCAGGACCTATTTTCTTTGCACTGGGGAAAGACGACTATCGCTGGAAATTGGGCTTGCACCTCAGGCTTAAGGAAAAGATCGGCACCATGCGTAAGCTGCAATTCATTATCGCTACCCCGTTCTCCGGATCCATGGAGAAATAGAATCATGGGATATTTTTTTGTAGCGTCATAGTTCTTGGGAAGTAGTATACGATAGGGGAGGGTGTCTTGCCCTTTGACGAATCGTTCTTTTTTGTAGGCACTATAGTCTTGAGCAAGGGTTGATGACATGGTACTCAGTATGAATAGGAAGATTGAAAATACCTTTTGCACTTTCATAAATAGATTCTTTTAGGATTGCACTACTATAAATGTACCTTATTTTTTTAATAGCTCCCATAAAAAAAGCCCTCCATTGAAGAGGGCTCCATCGCTATAAGCTTATCGCTACCTGATTCTTTATAAGATCATTAAAAGTCTCTCTCTTACGTATGAGGTGTGCTTTTTTATGGTGCCACAAGACTTCAGCAGGGCGATATCTACTGTTGTAATTACTCGCCATACTAAAACAATAAGCACCTGCATTATTAAAACATAGAATGTCTCCTTCGGTAATTTCGGTGATACGACGGTTGTTTGCAAAGGTGTCGGTTTCGCAAATGTATCCTACCACGCTGTAGAACCGTTCACGACCCTCGGGATTGCTAATATTGGTAATCTCGTGTTGACTTCCGTAGAGCATAGGCCGAATGAGGTGATTAAACCCACTATCCACCTGGGCAAATACCGTAGAGGTAGTTTGTTTAACAACGTTTACCTGTACCAAAAACTTTCCGGCTTCACTCACCAGGAACTTTCCTGGCTCGAAAGCCAGCGTGAGCTCCCTTCCATAGGTAGCACAAAATTCGTTGAAACGTTTGCTCAGTTTTTTACCCATTTCTTCCACATTGGTTTCAATATCACCTTCTTTATAAGGTACTTTAAAACCACTTCCGAAGTCAATAAACTCTAAATCCTCGAAGTGAGTGGCAGTTTCAAATAGTATTTCAGAAGCATATAAGAATACATCTATGTCTAAAATATCGCTACCGGTATGCATATGGATTCCGTTGATCCGCATCCCGGTATTTTCTACTATTCGCTTGATATGTGGTAACTGATGGATGGAAATTCCAAACTTACTATCAATATGTCCTACCGAAATATTAGTATTTCCACCTGCCATAACGTGTGGATTGATTCGAACACAAATGGGAACCGATGGGTGTTTGGTTCCAAATTGCTCCAGTATCGATAGATTGTCAATATTAATCTGAACCCCAAGTTGAGCAGCGATTTCTATCTCCTCCATGGAAACACCATTGGGGGTATAAATAATATTTTCGGGTAGGGTTCCGGCTTCCATGGCCAGTTTTACCTCCTGAATAGACACGGTATCCATACCGGCCCCCAATGAATTTAAATACTTTAGAACCGATATATTGGACAACGCCTTTACCGCGTAGTTGATCTTCACCTGTTTGACCTTTTTAAAAGCATTGTGCAAGCGTTTATACTGCGCCTCGATTTTTTGGGCGTCATACACATACACGGGACTTCCAAATTCCCGCGCTACGGCTAAAAGGTCTTGGTGTGTCATCTTAAAGATGTTTTATAAGGTTTGTACTAAATTTAAAGCCGATAAAATTAGGGAGTTAGCGGCAATTTAGATGCTAATATTTCGATAATTTTTACCGAAAACATATCCGCTGGAGTAATTCAATACGGCCTGAGAATGGAAGACGGTTCGTTCTGCCTTTTTTCTTTACGCTTTTTTCAATGATCTTTTCTCTTCTCTCAACTACATTTCTTACTTTTGTCGTTCTGAAAAACCAGATAGCAAATGAACTTACACGAATACCAAGGAAAAGAGATATTGAACAGTTTTGGAGTAGATATCCAGAGAGGAATTGTAGCTCAGACGGCCGAAGAAGCTGTGGCGGCTGCAAAGAAGTTAACCGAAGACACCGGGACCGGATGGCATGTAATCAAAGCACAGGTTCACGCCGGAGGACGTGGTAAAGGTGGTGGTGTAAAACTGGCGAAAAATCTCGACGAGGTGAAAGAGATTGCAGGACAGATCATAGGAATGAACTTGATCACGCCTCAAACAAGTGCAGAAGGAAAAAAAGTACACCAGGTTTTGGTGGCTGAGGATGTTTATTATCCTGGTGACAGCGAACCTGAAGAATATTATATGAGTGTTTTGCTCAACCGTGCCACTGGAAAGAATATGATCATGTATTCTACCGAAGGGGGTATGGATATTGAGACGGTTGCCGAGGAAACTCCGCATCTTATTTTTACGGAAGAGATCGATCCGGCGGCAGGGCTGTTAGCTTTCCAGGCCAGAAGAATTGCCTTTAATCTTGGGCTAAGCGGAAAAGCGTTCAAAGGAATGGTGAAGTTTGTGTATGCCTTGTATACGGCTTATGTTAAATCCGATTCCTCCTTGTTCGAGATCAACCCGGTTCTCAAGACCAGTGATGATCGAGTGATTGCTGTAGATGCCAAAGTGTCTTTGGATGACAATGCGTTATTCCGTCATAAAGACTATGCAGCCATGAGAGATATTCGTGAGGAAAACCCGATCGAAGTGGAGGCCGGAGAAGTAGGGTTAAATTATGTAGACCTGGACGGAAATGTAGGATGTATGGTGAATGGAGCCGGACTGGCTATGGCAACTATGGACTTGATCAAGCAGGCGGGTGGAGAACCGGCCAATTTCCTTGATGTTGGAGGTACCGCAGATGCCGAGCGAGTTGAAGCCGCCTTTAACCTTATTTTAAAAGATCCGAACGTTAAGGCTATTCTGGTTAATATTTTTGGAGGGATCGTTCGTTGTGACCGTGTGGCGCAAGGAATTGTTGATGCTTATAAGAATATGGGTACTATCGAAGTTCCTATTATCGTTCGTCTTCAGGGAACCAATGCAGATATTGCGAAAGAATTGATCGACAACAGTGGGTTGGATGTACAATCTGCTATCGAATTCCAGGAAGCAGCAGACAAAGTACAGGCGGTATTGGCCTAATTGATACAAATTTATAAGTAAAGCCTCTGTTATGAAACAGGGGCTTTTTTATTGGGTTGCGTTAACCAAAGTTAATATTGGTTAATAAATAGTTAAATACCAAATAGTTGGGTAACATTTGCGTCGGTTTGTGCGTCTTTATAACGTGTCAATCATTTATTCATCAGTTTGGTTGGATCAATCAATTACAACTTCCAATCAGACAAAAAACGAACCGTTATGAGAACAATCAAATCAATTGCACTGACATTTGCATTGCTAGTAGGAACCACACTATCTGCAACCAACCCGGTTGGGGACAAAGTAAAAAAAGAAGAAGCTACCCAAGAGATTGCCGTGTTATTGGAAAATCCGGAATTTGAACTGAAGCAGGATACTTCTGCCGACGTTAAATTGACCGTGAACAGCGAGGGAGAACTCGTGGTACTTTGTGTTACCACCGAAAACAACCTGGTAGAAAGACATATCAAGTCTCGACTTAACTATCAGAAATTAGAAAATGCCTTGGAAAAAGGTAAGTCTTATACCTTATCTGTGATTATCACGTCCGAAGCTTAAGTCACTGAAAACAACTAAGGAAACCCGGGAAAACACCCGGGTTTTTTTATGGGATTTTACCTGAATTTCAATGAGTTATGAACATTTTGTGCTCGAATCTGTTACATTTAGATTTTAAAAGATTTGAAGCATGAAGTTCGTTGTTATAGGAATCGGTTTATTTTTCTGGGTGCAATTCAGTTTGGGTCAAGCTCAAGAGAATCCTGTGACTTCAGCACAGGTTGAAGAAGCCGTGAAGGCGATTGTGAAAGACGAATATATTCGTATTCCCAAAAGTGATTTTGACGCTCTCATTGTCCAACAAGTTTCCGAGAAAGTAAATGAGAAGTTTAATAACCTTTACTACATTATTGGAGCGGCCATAGGTTTGCTCACTACTTTTTCATTCATTCAAACCAACCGTTCCCGAACTACTTTTGAAAAAATAATCGACGCCAAGGCGTCCATAGCGAAGCAAGAGATCGTTGAAGAGATTGAAACTCAATATGACAGAGTGGTAGGGCCACGGGTCTCCGAGATCGAAAGAGGGCTAAAGAGAGAGATGGAGACGGTAAGTACAGAGATAGAAGCCAACCTAAAACAGGTGCAGAAGCAAGTGGATAAGGGAGAAAAACAGATGAAGAAAACCAATGAGTATATGATCAACGGTGAAGTTCAGATCCTCCGGAAGATCGCACGGGATATGACTTACGAAAGTAGCGATATTAATAGGACCCTTCGGGTTTTGAAGGATATTGAGAAATCCGATAATCTCAAAGATAAGATTCCACAAACCGTGAATATTTTAAGCCTAATGTACTATGACCAGCGGTCCTATAATGAGCTTAATGATCTAATCTCCAAATATGAAAATGATTATACCTTGCATGCGAACACTTATATTAATGGAGCGTTAACCGCCATTTCAGATTATCACAGCTTTGCGTCGGTCAATCAGAGGGAGAAAGCCCTGGAGTATCTGGATAAATCTCTGAAACAAACACAAGGATATGGGGAGGCGCTAGCCTTAAAGGTAGAGATATTTATGATGGATTATATACGGGCCATCACGGAAGAAGAACGAAATACGGCCCATGACAATGCGTTTAAAGTGATCAATGACATTCTTAATAGTGCTTCCAATGCACCTGCCTATGAGGCCATAAGAAGATTTGCCAGTGACTTTAAGTCGGTATATTATCGAAAATTTCTGGACCAAATGTATATTAATTTCAAAGATCTTGTTCTTGCCATGCTCTTAAGGGCAAATACACAGGCAGCAGATAAGTATCTGGAAGGGTATCATATTTCTCAGATCACTTCGCTAGTACCTCCTCCGGAACCTCGGAAAGACCAGTTAAATTAGGTGGTTAGACAACTTTACTGGATTCCAGGCGATATTAAAATTTTTAAAATTCAAAGTTTTGGCTTACTATTGTGGTATGCAAAACGACCACAACAAAGCTCTTATAAGTGACCTTATCATACTGGCGAAGGCAGATGAAAAAGTGACTCAGGAGGAATATGACTTTATCAATAGATTGGCGGTTAGAATGCAAGTTTCTGAAGCCGAGGTACAGGAGCTTCTGGAGCATCCTTTACCGTCCAAACCCCTGTTTTCAGAATTAGAAAGAATCACTCATTTTCACAAACTGGTATTGCTGATGAATGTCGACAGAGAAACTCATGAAAAAGAGATTGTCGTTTTAAGAAATTTCGGGCTTAAAATGGGGATTCGACCCGGAGCCATCGATCAGATATTGGTAAAAATGAACCAGTACGAGGATAAGGTCATTCCGGCTCAGGAACTTATTCAGATATTTCAATCCTACTACAACTAGGAAACTAGAGATCGGTTTCAGACAAAAGGTCAGTTAAAATCACCGTTTTCAAGACAAAATGACGGTTTTTTTGTTTTGGAATTCCATTTGCAATAGCTGTAAATAAATGTTGAATTCTAAACAATAAAATGATATGAAAACAGTTAGTAGAAGTAAGTTCTGGCCGTCGTCCATTTGGGACGAGTTTTTTCCTGAGAATCGATTGGATATGCTTAATTATGAAAGTTTTAGCATTCCTAAAGTCAATATTCAGGAAAATTTCACGAACTTTGTCATTGAATTGGCGGTGCCGGGATTGAAGAAGAAAAATTTTGCTATAGAAATTGAGAAAGAAGTATTAAAGGTGTCCTCGAATTTTGCCCCTAAGCGAGAGTCTACAGACACAAAAGTTAATACACAGTTTACAAGAAAAGAATTTAATTACGGTAGTTTTGAAAGAACTTTTACATTGCCAGAGTTGGTAAATGTTGAGGAAATAGAAGCTAGTTACACAGATGGTATATTGACCATCTCACTTCCAAAGAAAGAAGTGAAAGAAGATATTAAACGTATGGTTGAGATTTCATAATTGAAATTTAATTTGGTTAGTTAGTTGAAAAAGACCGCATGCTACTCAATCGGCATGCGGTTGTTTTTTGCCCTTATCCCAACCAGGATATCTACCTGCCTCTGCGACGTCTGCCGGAAGTTCTTTTCTGAACGCTATCCACAAAAGAACTATTATCCGAATCTTTGAGGGAGCTCTTGAGTTCCTTCAGCTCTTGTTCGGTTAGATCTCTCCACTTACCTATCGGGAGGTTGCCCAAGCGAATATTCATGATGCGCTCTCGCTTCAAGGCTAGAACCTCATAGCCTAGATATTCACACATCCGCCTAATTTGGCGGTTCAACCCTTGAACTAATACAATCCGGAATACATGGCGGCTCACACGATCCACCGTACACTTTTTTGTGACCGTATCCAGAATGGGAATTCCATTGCGCATTCGTTTAAGGAAATCTTCAGTGATAGGACGATCCACCCGTACAACGTATTCTTTTTCATGGCTATTTCCGGCCCGAAGGATCTTATTCACAATGTCTCCGTCATTGGTCATCAAAAGCAGTCCTTCGCTGGGTTTATCCAGACGACCAATATGGAAAATACGCTCTTTGTGATTGATAAAGTCAACTACGTTACCCTTAACTCTTTGATCCGTCGTACAAGTAATACCCACAGGTTTGTTAAGTGCTATATAAACCAGGTTTTCGTTTTCGGAAATAAGCGTACCATTCACATGTATTTTATCGCCGGGCATGGCGCGATCTCCAAGACCGGCTATCGCTCCGTTAATGGTTACCTGTCCTTTTTCAATATAGGTATCTGCCTGGCGCCGGGAACAAAAACCACTATCACTAATGGCTTTATTCAATCGTATGGAATCGGGGTGATGCATTGATTTGTATGGTCGAGCGCAGTCGAGACCTCTAGCATTAAATTATCTGTTTAATAGACCCCTCGACTGCGCTCGGGGGGACATAGGTTACACTTCAATTAATTGCCTTTGAAACGTTTTGATTTTATCCCTTAATTTCGCTGCCATCATGAAATCCAGTTCTTTTGCCGCTTTCTCCATGGCCTTTCTGGTATCTCGAATTTTCTTTTCTAACTGGGGTTTGGTCAAGTATTCTCCTTCTGCCTCCGCCGCCAGAGATTCCGCATCATCAAAACTATACGCTTCAACTTTTTCTTTGGTCAAAGCATTGTCCAGCGATTTTTTGATGGCTGTAGGCGTAATGCCATGGGCTTCATTGTAAGCAATCTGCTTACTCCTTCTGTATTCCGTTCCGTCGATGGTAGCCTGCATACTTTTGGTGATCTTATCGGCATACATGATTGCTTTTCCGTTAATATGTCGGGCCGCACGCCCCACGGTTTGAGTTAAGGATCGGGCACTTCTCAGAAAACCTTCTTTGTCCGCGTCGAGGATGGCTACCAATGAAACTTCAGGTAAATCCAGTCCTTCTCTTAATAGGTTTACACCCACCAGAACATCAAACAATCCCAATCGCAGGTCTTGCATGATCTCAACGCGTTCCAAGGTGTCTACATCGCTGTGAATATAACGGCAACGTATCTGAATTCGCGCCATGTATTTAGTCAGTTCTTCCGCCATGCGTTTGGTTAGAGTGGTGACCAAAACACGTTCATCTTTCTCTACCCGTTGTTGGATCTCTTCCAGTAGGTCGTCAATCTGATTGAGGCTAGGTCGAATTTCAATAGGAGGATCCAATAGGCCTGTCGGGCGAATGATCTGTTCGACATATACCCCATCAGATTTCTCCAATTCGTAATCGGCCGGGGTGGCACTCACATAGATCACCTGATTCTGAAGTGCTTCGAACTCGTCAAATTTTAAGGGTCGGTTGTCCATGGCGGCAGGCAGACGGAAGCCGTATTCCACCAGGTTTTCTTTTCTGCTTCGATCTCCCCCATACATGGCGCCCACCTGCGGAATGGAAACATGACTTTCGTCCACTACCATTAAATAATCCTTTGGGAAAAAGTCCAAAAGGCAAAAAGGGCGGGTTCCCGGAGCACGCCCGTCCAGGTAGCGAGAGTAATTCTCTATCCCACTGCAATACCCTAATTCTCGGATCATTTCCAGATCGAAGTTGGTGCGCTCCTCCAGGCGCTTTGCTTCCAGATGCTTTCCAATTTCTTTAAAGTATTCCACCTGATTCACTAGGTCATCCTGAATGTGCCTAATGGCATTCTGAAGCACATCCTGAGAGGTAACAAACATATTGGCCGGGTAGATAGTCAATCGGTCGTATTTCTCCAGGACTTTGTTGTTCAGGGGATCGAAGGCTTCAATTTCTTCAATTTCATCTCCAAAGAAATGAATTCTGAAGGCAATATCGGCATATCCGGGATACACATCTACGGTATCTCCTTTTATTCTGAATCGTCCGTTGTGGAACTCCGCTTCAGTTCTGGCATACAATCCTTGTACCAATTGATGCAACAATTTAGTTCTCGAAAGTATTTGACCTTTTTCAAGGCTTACTACGTTCTTTTGAAATTCATCCGGATTACCAATCCCATATAAGCAGGAAACCGATGCCACCACCAATACATCTCGCCTTCCCGAGAGCAGGGAAGAGGTCGTGCTCAAACGCATTTTTTCGATCTCCTCATTGATGGAGAGATCTTTTTCGATATAGGTTCCACTGGTGGGGATATAGGCCTCAGGTTGGTAATAGTCGTAATAGGAAACGAAGTACTCTACTGCGTTATTTGGGAAGAACTGTTTGAACTCCGAATACAACTGAGCTGCCAGGGTCTTGTTATGCGCTAAGACGAGGGTTGGCTTCTGTACCGTTTCAATGACATTGGCAACGGTAAACGTCTTTCCACTTCCTGTCACTCCAAGGAGTGTTTGGTACTTCTCTTCGGAAGAGATGCCTTCTGCCAACGCTTTGATGGCTTCCGGCTGGTCCCCAGTGGGCTTAAAATCGGATATAATTTCGAATTGCATAGTGTATTCAGTAATCTACAAAGTTACAGATTCTCAGCGAGAGATGGACATAGATAATATGCCTATTGAGCGTTTATACGTTCTAAGATTGTGGTTAGGTGATGGTCGTCATGCTCCGCCACAAAAAACAATAAATCCACAGGTTTCATCCCAACCTTTAGTCGGGGATGTGTAGCCATATGATACAGGCTTTGCTCCGGCAACGAATGGTATTCTTTTATAAAACTAGTTCTCCCTTGCGCAAAATCGATAATGAGATCTTCTAAGGGTCGTAGATTATGATGTGCCTTTTCCGTAGCCAGATTGGACATGTCTGCTGCAGACAATTCTGTTTTTAGGCTGGCAAATTCATGAAGGCGTTTTTCATGCAAGGGCTCAAGATCGATCAAATGTCCAATATGCTCCTTGATACTCCAGGATTCATTCGGTTTATGAATAAGTTGTTCATTCGGTATATGCTGGCAATAATGGCGCAATTTAATTTCCGTACCCTTGAGCCTGCTCAGGATATTATCTGCCCATCCAGGATCTATATCCAGGTTGAAAACATGTGCAGTCCATGGTTGTCTTTTCATTATTTCTCAGCAATAACTTCGATCATTATTGGGCAAAACAAGGTAGCTCCGGGAGTTTGTTCCAGCTCGTCCATATCAGCTAAGGCCAGTGTTACTTCCTCCTTGGATAGATAACCCATTTCTGCAATTCTGGGAAAATAACTGTGATAAAAAGTTTTGGGCCATTGCCAGTTTATCTGGTCCGGAGTGGCTAACTTGGCCATCAGTCGCAGATTGTTGATCTTCATACCCATGGATGTAAGTACCTGGGGCAGTTCCCTTCCAATGTCGATCTCGCCTTTAGAATCCCTGAAACTTTGCAAGGCAGCTTGAATCGCTTGGGTAAGCCCCACTTTATTGGGTTGGATTTGATGGGTGGACCAGTCGTAGTATTCATGGAGCACCATTTTCCCTCCTGGTTTTAAGGCGTTATACACCTTTTGAAGAATTTCCTTCGGATTGGGAATCCAGGCTAGGGCCCAGCGACAATACATCCCGTCCAGACTATGTTCCTCCAATGTCATTTCGTTAAAGTCGGCAAGCATCGGATCGATATTCAGATGATACAAAGTTTTGATTTGTTGAAGATGTTCGATATAAGCAGCACTTCGATCTACGCCAATCACCTTTCCTTGTTGTCCGGCCAGATAAGCCAGTTCTTTGGTGCAGAACCCGGGACCCGACCCCAGATCTAATAGGGTTTGCCCTGCCCTAAATTGGGCGAGGTTCCATCCGTGTTGGGCTTCTTCTGCCCATACCTGATGTTGTACGCCAAGACGATGGAGTTCTTCCGCATCTGTGCCGAGAATGTAAGCGTTTTTTTCTTTCATTTAGGTTGGGTTGGTGTTGTATAAAATTACGCAAAAATGAAAGGAAATACCCAACCAGGTATCTAATTTTCCTAATAATTCACGTAGAGATATCCTAAGTATGGATTGGGGTATTCGGGGTCATTGAGCACCAGGACATAATAGTAGGTTCCCACGGGTACCACTTTGTTTTGAACCAACAGTCCGGTATTGGGGATGGCGTCCCAAAGCCCATCTTCATTTCCTCCTTCATAGATCAGGTTTCCTTGTCGGCTGTAGATCTTCAGATTAAAATCCAGGAACACATCGATCAAACCTGTGATAACAAATTCATCGTTCAAAGTATCTCCATTGGGGGAGATTCCCTGGGTGATCAATGGTTCGCAGTTTTCTGTAGTCAGTAAGAAGGAAGCCGTGGTAAAACAGATCTGGTTTTCCAGTCTCACATAGAGGGTCTGCGGATCACTGGTGTTTTGATATTGCTCCGGATCGCTAATGGCATTGATGTTGGCAATAGCATCTTCTTCCGAAATGAAATAGGAAATGATATCATTGGGATCTGTAGAAATAAGTTCGTTTTGTTGGGTTAGGTCGAAAGTAGCGGTATCGAGTCCCTGGTCACATTCCAAAAGGTTGGGTAGTGTTGCAATAGGAGGGATGGTACCAAATTCTGCCATGATCTCGAACTCGTTATTGAATTCATTGAGTTCTTCTATGATGCCCAATCCGGAACCGTCATCATCCACTACAGCCAACAGGACGAAGAGGTCGGGAATATCCGGAGAGAGGGTTATTTCAATACTTCCGGCCTCACTTCCTCCTTCAGGGATCACTTGCTGGGTTTGCGTCTGAGCGATCAATACATTGTCTGCATAGAAGGCGATGGGTGTGGCTGCAGGAAGCGGAGCCGTTCCCTTGATGTTATATACGGTGTAGTCTATGGTCAGATCTCGTAAGCGGCAGGCATAGATTTCGTTATCGATGGTAATCGTAGCATCGGGCAGCGGACAGATGATCACTTCTATGTCAAAACTATCCACGACAAAGCAGTCCGGATTGGCTACCCGTATCCAAATGGTCTGTGGATTTTCTGTGTTTTCATAATTTTCGGGATCGGCTATGGGATTGTCACCGTTTTGGGCATCGGCTTCGGTAAGATGATAGGTGATGGTATTATCCGGATCGATTTGCGCAGTAGCTTCGGTTAGGTCGAATAGTTCAGTACCTACCACATCGCAAAGTTCCAGATTCTGAAGTCCCACGATCTCAGGGAAGACCAACAGGTGAAATTCTACATTGTCTTCATTGTTGTCTTCGTTGGTCTCATTTACATCGTCGAGGTCATCCACAATGGCTCTTAAGAGAAAATCACCCGGAATGCTTTCGGGAATGCTGAGATCGATAGTCCCACTTTCCGATCCGTCAATAGGAATGACTGCCTGAGTCTGAGCCGTGTCGAGTAAAATATTCTGTGCGTAAAAACCAATACGGGTTCCGGCGGGAAGCTCGGCGGTACTATTCACATTAAATACGGTATAGTCCACGGTGATGTCACGGTCTCCACAGGAATCTGCTCCGCTCGCATCATCTATGACAATGGTGGCATCGGGTAATTCCGTGTTGAGCACGGTAACAACGTTATTGATAAGCACCAGATCCTGGCTGGATGTAATTCGAACGAGGGCGCTCTCGTCACCAGGCTGAATGTTATTTTCGATATCGTAGAAATCGATATCCATATTGTACAATTGATTGGATCCCGTAAAACTGTTGGTGCCATTAAATTGATTGTCTGCCGGATTGAGGGCATTGCTCAAAATATTACCGTTAATCTGTAGTGTTTCATTATTAGCGATACCCACATCGCCTTCCCAGGCAAGGAATCCGATCTTTGCGCCTGTGTTATCCAACACGTTCAGATTATTGAGTTCTATATCCAGTTGAGGGTTTCCGGAAGAAACAGCCTCGAAACCGTCGAATAAATTTACCTGATTTAGCGGAAGTGTAGCATCTTCATAGATTACTGTTACTGCCCATCCACCAAAATTAGTGGCATTTCCTCCATTAGAAGAACAGTAGGGTTCGATGGCTTCCTGGAGGTCCAGATCGGATAATAAATAAGTTCCGTTACCCAGGGTTTGTACAATAGAAGTAACATCGGCATAGGCTGCGAAGTAGGGGAAGGTTCCTCCTTGAAACTCGAAACTGAATTGTCGTTCTGCCGTTACGGCTGTTCCTGCTAGGGTTACGTCGAAATCTCCTGTTCCCGAACCTGCCCAATACAGATAGGCGGCCAACAATGTCTGTCCGGCCTGAAGTTGAAATTCGGCAGAGCTCTCTGAAAGTATTTCGCAGGTGCTGGCACCACCATTCTCGCCTAAATTCAGTGTATTTCCAAAGGATAAGTAATCGTAACGGCCATTGAATTGTTGAAAAAGTTCAATTTCCTGGCCATAAAATAGACTTGGAATTACCAGGAGTAAAACCAGGAGTTGGTTCTTTAGTGAATGCATAGCAATATATTGTTAGCTAAATATACGAATATTTAGTTCACAGAAATGTCAACTCCTTACGCTGTCCGTCGAAATTTATAAAACGTCTGAGTAGAATTAATAATTCACGTAGAGATATCCTAAGTATGGATTGGGATATTCGGGGTCATTGAGCACCAGGACATAATAGTAGGTTCCTACGGGTACCACTTTGTTTTGAACCAACAGTCCGGTATTGGGGATGGCGTCCCAAAGCCCATCTTCATTTCCTCCTTCATAGATCAGGTTTCCTTGTCGGCTGTAGATCTTCAGATTAAAATCCAGGAACACATCGATCAAACCTGTGATAACAAATTCATCGTTCAAAGTATCTCCATTGGGGGAGATTCCCTGGGTGATCAATGGTTCGCAGTTTTCTGTAGTCAGTAAGAAGGAAGCCGTGGTAAAACAGATCTGGTTTTCCAGTCTCACATAGAGGGTCTGCGGATCACTGGTGTTTTGATATTGCTCCGGATCGCTAATGGCATTGATGTTGGCAATAGCATCTTCTTCCGAAATGAAATAGGAAATGATATCATTGGGATCTGTAGAAATAAGTTCGTTTTGTTGGGTTAGGTCGAAAGTAGCGGTATCGAGTCCCTGGTCACATTCCAAAAGGTTGGGTAGTGTTGCAATAGGAGGGATGGTACCAAATTCTGCCATGATCTCGAACTCGTTATTGAATTCATTGAGTTCTTCTATGATGCCCAATCCGGAACCGTCATCATCCACTACAGCCAACAGGACGAAGAGGTCGGGAATATCCGGAGAGAGGGTTATTTCAATACTTCCGGCCTCACTTCCTCCTTCAGGGATCACTTGCTGGGTTTGCGTCTGAGCGATCAATACATTGTCTGCATAGAAGGCGATGGGTGTGGCTGCAGGAAGCGGAGCCGTTCCCTTGATGTTATATACGGTGTAGTCTATGGTCAGATCTCGTAAGCGGCAGGCATAGATTTCGTTATCGATGGTAATCGTAGCATCGGGCAGCGGACAGATGATCACTTCTATGTCAAAACTATCCACGACAAAGCAGTCCGGATTGGCTACCCGTATCCAAATGGTCTGTGGATTTTCTGTGTTTTCATAATTTTCGGGATCGGCTAAGGGATTGTCACCGTTTTGGGCATCGGCTTCGGTAAGATGATAGGTGATGGTATTATCCGGATCGATTTGCGCAGTAGCTTCGGTTAGGTCGAATAGTTCCGTACCTACCACATCGCAAAGTTCCAGATTCTGAAGTCCCACGATCTCAGGGAAGACCAATAGGTGAAATTCTACATTGTCTTCATTGTTGTCTTCATTTAGTTCCAACACCAGATTATTGTCATCTACGATAGCGCGCAGCAGAAAATCGATAGTTACCTGCTCGGGGACTGTAAAACTGATGGAGCCGTTTTCGGAACCGTCAATAGGGATCGCTGCAGTGGTTTCCGAAGTATCCATCAGAAGGGCATCTGCATAAAAGCCAATACGGGTTCCTGCGGGCAATTCGGCTGTGCTATTCAGATTAGAAACTGTATAATCTATCGTAATTTCCCGATTTCCGCATTCCGTACCTCCTATGATGGTATCCATGGTGATGGAGGCATCGGGGAGTTCGTTGTTTAAGACCGTAATGATATTATTTACCATGACCAGGTCCGAAAAAGAACTCAATCGTATGGTGGCGCTTTCGTCACCGGGTTGAATGTTGTTTTCGATATTGTAAAAGTCGATATCCATATTGTACAACACACTAGAACCGGTAAAGCTGTTGGTACTGTTGAAGGCATTGTTTTCGGGATTCAATGGAGGGTTGCTCAGCAGATTTCCGTTAATGCGAAGTGCTTCCCCTATAGCCAGGTTGGCGTCTCCTTCCCAGGCGAGAAATCCTATTTTGGCTCCGGTGTTGTCGAGGACATTCAAGTTAGTGAGTTCCAATTCTATGTTGGGATTTGAAAAGGAAACACCGTCCATACCATCAAAGACATTTACCTGATTGAGAGGTAAGCTGGCATCTTCGTATATCACGGTCACTGCCCATCCGCCGAAATTGGTAGTATTGGAACAATAAGTGTCGACACCAATTTCCGGAGTAAGGTTAGAGATGGTGTAGGTGCCATTTCCCGAGGAAGCTAGCAACGAAGTGATATCTGCAAAAGCGGCGAAATATACAAATTCTTGACTCAGACTATAACTAAAGGTTCGTTCTGCCACAATGGGGATACCATTGAGATCTACTTCAAAATCTCCGGCTCCGGATCCGGCCCAATAGAGGTAGGCTGCAATGAGGGTCTGATCGGGCTGAAGGCTGAAGTCCGCACTACTTTCCGGTAAAATCTCACAGGGGGTTCCAGCCCCTGTATTTTCTCCTGTATTTAAGGTATTTCCGAAGGCCAAATAGTCGTAGCGACCATTGAATTGCTGAAACAATTCTATTTCCTGAGCCTGGGAAATAGAAGCTATAAAATATAGCAAACACAACAGGATTCTTTTAATAAATGGCATGGTTGTTATTCGTATCTAGTTCAATATACGAATATTAGCCGCTTTTTCTATGTGGATGAAACCGAGTTGGTCGAAATTTATAAATCACGTCTTTTTAGAATGACATAGGACCAATAGATGAAGAGGCAGGTCCATCCTATACAAATAAGTACAGCGGTCCATGGTACGTCGTAGGTTTTGTCGAAATTCTCACCTAATTGATTCGCTGCAGACTGGACGGCGCCAAATCGGGTAAAGGGTTCGGACACTAGGTCGCTCATAGCATTGAGCGGTAAAAAGTTGTAAACAGACTCGAATAGATTCACACCGGTTCTAACTTTGATCACTTGAAATAAAATGGCGATGAGTCCTTCAATTACTTGCCATAGTCCTAGAAAACCCAGGGCGAATGCAGATCGCTTCACCCAGAAGGCAAGGAACATGCAAAAGCTGAAGAAGGTTAAAAGCTTCAGAAAATAGGCAAATAAGTATTGCATATCACTGAAAATAATCCCAATTTCATTGTAATCTGAGAAAAATAACCCCAGGATGAGGGAAACAAGAAATAAGAATATGGTCGAAACCAGGGTAAAGAGAATTACCGTAAGGAACTTGGAGGTAAGGAATTCTTTTTTGCTGAGGCCGTCAATTAGATTTTGTTTCAGTGTTCGGTAACTGTATTCATTAGCCACAATGGATACGATCACAATAGCGAAGAAGATCTTTAGCCATGCCACTACCCAGGTATTGAAATGCCAAATGAAAGGAAAGTTGAATATTCCCTGATCGGCAAGGCGAAATTTTACACCACCAAAATTAAACTCGATAGACACGAGAAGCGCTGTAAAGCAGATCAATGAGAAGTACACTATAGTAATGATCTTAGCGCTTTTGTTATATCTTAATTTCTGAAGTTCTATGTTGAGAAGTCGTAGCATGTTGGTTAGTTGTTTTTGGTGATTTCAAGGAATTGTTCTTCAAGGCTTTCTTTTCGTTTCTCCAAATGAGAAAGTGAAATTCCCTTTGCGAATAGTTGTTTATTCACTTCTGAAGCGTCCATGGGCTGGCGTAAATACGCAATCAAAGCATCACCTTCTTGCTTGATCGTGGTAAAGGCATTCATGGCGTCCAAAGCCTCTTTCAACGCATTCAGGTCATCGCTTCTCAATGTCATAAATCCATGACTGGCATTCATGGCATCGACACTCCCCGAATAAAGACTCACCCCTTTGCGCAAAATCACCACATGCGTACAAACTTTCTCCACCTCATCGAGTAGGTGGGAAGCCAGAAGAATGGTGGTCCCTTTGGATGCGATCCTTTTAATGATCTCCCGTATTTGATGGATTCCCTGAGGGTCCAAACCATTGGTAGGCTCATCCAGGATCAATATTTCGGGATCATTGAGCAAGGCCGAGGCAATGGCTAATCGCTGCTTCATCCCCAGAGAAAAAGTTTGGAATTTACTGTTCTTTCTTTCCAGTAGACCTACCAGTTCTAATTTTTCTTCCACCTTGTCTGTGGAAACCTCTTTGATCTTACACACTAATTCGAGGTTTTGAACTGCCGTCATATAGGGGTAGAAGTTGGGTCGTTCAATGATAGCTCCCACTTTTTTTAAAGCCTCATGAGTGCTCTCCGTGCCATCGAACCAACGGAATTCCCCGGCCGTCCTGTTTACCACATTAAGCACCACTCCCAAGGTGGTGGATTTTCCACTGCCGTTAGGGCCTAGGATGCCATAAACGTTGCCTTTTTCTATCGTAAACGACAGATTGTTAACTGCCGTGAGCGGACCAAACTTTTTAGTGAGGTTCTTTATTTCAAGAATGTTTTGCACAAATTCTGTTTTTGGTGATTAGATGGTAATACGACGAAGCACACGGAAAATTGTTACAGCATGCTATAAAAAGGTAAAATAGGAAAATCTTGCAACATCCCCTCCTGGCCTCCCCTTCAAAAGGAAGGTGTCTGGTTCTATCTAGAAAAATATTTTCCCGACGGGAATAACTAAAGTCTCCCCTTGAGGGGAGATTTAGAGTGATGTTTCTCGGTTAAGAGATAAACCTTCCTTAGGATTTCTGCTCCTTGTTAAAATAAACGAGATAGTAATACATCTGTTTTTCCTCATCCCAGCCTTTTTCAACGAATTTTTCAGCACTTTCGGGATTGATGAAATCCATTTTTATCTGAATATTAGTATCCAATTCGATCACATTCTTCATTTTTTTCCGCGCGGCAGAAACGGCTGTATTCGCTATGGGGAAAGAAGTGAGATCCTCAATTTTATACTTTGGTGCCTGTTCGGTCTTATAGTGTTTGAATTCCGGGATAAGGTCCGGGTTGTCGATCACCTCATTGACAAAGGAGGATTCTTCAAAAAGATCATTCTTAGCAAAATGATTCACCGCACGGTTCATGAATAATACCTCTTCCTTTTTGTCTTCGGCAGGAAGTACCACATCTTTGGCGAAATCCTGGCAAAACTTCAAATATTTTTTGGTGAAGAAATTTTCATCTTCAAAGGCTTCCACTCCCAGGAAACTTTCGAGCCAGTATCGGGCATCATAGCGATTACTATCTACGGAAAGCACTTTGTAGCCTTCTTCCTTTTTGGTGTTAAATATGAGAGCGCCTTTGTCTAATTTGTTGAGGTTGACTCCTTGCTGAAGCAGGGCTTCCAATTGTTGTTCTCCTTCCTTGAACTGAAGAAAATCCTGTTTGATCTCACTTTTGAAGATTCCTACCCCATCCACCTTTTCATTATCGATCTGAAGCCCTTCCAAGTAGGCCACATATACTTCTCCGCTTTTAATATGGGGGTGCATGGATTGATCGAATAAGAGCCGTGCCATTTTTTTACTGGCCTCATGGACTGTTTCCGGCTGATCGAAAATCTGGGATACGATATGGAACAGCTCGTGGAATTCCAGATCGGTGTCATGAGAGAACTGAAAATAGTTCTCTTCCTTATCTCGAAACGGTTTCAAGAAGAATTCTTTCATTAAGGGCCTTAGCTCGTCATCCATTTCATAGGGTATGGCCGAAAGCAGAATACCTTCGTTTCTACTTTTATTGCCAACACGATGAATAGATAGAGAAGAGATTTGGGTATTGTATAAGTTGATCATTTAATTTGAATTGCAGGATTTTACATAAGATATTTTGCCAAACTTACTTTAGTCTTCTGACCTTCGACTTTGGACATATCAATTTAATTCCAGTTTTCGTCAAAATCCAGATTATCATAATCTTCAGGATCTAGCCCGAATTCATCATCGAGATCTTCTCCTTCGGCTGGGTCTGAGATAAATTCCTTGTCCGGAGCTTCTTCCGGAATTTG
>JBCBDM010000051.1:0-20663 GCA_038529705.1 Bacteroidota bacterium | reverse complement strand
GCTCCTAGTTTACTATAAGCACCACCACGAGTAGAGAGCACAGAGGCTTCCAATAGGGGGTCCGAAACGTCTTTCAGTTAACAGACCAGGAAAAATACAAATGGAAAGGACAGAACCTGGTATTAAATAACAGCCTAGCCAATCTCTACAATCAGACAGAAGACTACCCGGCGGCCTTGAATTATTATGAGCAGGCGCATGCCACTGCCTTACAGTTAAAAGCACTCCCAAATGCAGCGGTGATCCTAAGTAATAAAGGGAATCTTCTTATAAAAATGAACCAATTGGAGGAAGCGCTAAGCGTGCTGCAGGAATCCAAGCAGATGAAAATCGACGCTGGACTGCCGGGACGTTTTATTGCCGGTTCCGATCTTAACCTGGGGCTCGCTTATTTCGCGATGGGCGAATACGACAGGGCACTTGAAAGTTACGAAAGTGCCTTATCACTGAACCAGGCAAATGGAAATAGGCAAGGTGTGATGGAAGTCCTTGCTGAGAGAGGAACCCTCTACAATGCCTATGAAAAGCCACGGGAAGCCAAAGAGGATTGTGAAGAAGGAAAGAGGATTGCATTAGAAGTAAATGATTCGGAGTACCTTATCAAGACCTGCAACTGTCTTTACAAAGCCCACAATACATTGGGCAATTACAAGGTATCTCTGGAAAATCATGAATTATACACCAAGATCAAGGATTCGGTTTTTAGCGAGAAGAATATCCGTAAGCTTACTCAGGCTGGAATGCAATACGAATTTGATAAAAAAGAAGCTGAGCAGGACCTTATTATTGAACGTAAAAACAGGCAAAAAAATCAAATTCTAATCGGTTTAATCGCCTTGGGGATTTTTGCATTCACCTTATTCATTTTCTTTAGAAAAAGGCTGAAATATCAAAAGACCATCGCCCATCAGAATGAGACCCTTCAGAAGCAAAAGATTACCGAGCTGCAACAATCCCATAAATTAACGGCCATGAGCAGTATGATCGAAGGACAAGAAGCAGAACGCCTCCGAATTGCCAAGGACTTGCACGATAGTTTGGGCGGATTATTGAGCACCGTAAAAGCTCATTTTGGTAAGGTTCAACAAGAAAAAGAGGGACTTACAGAACTTCCGATAACCCGAAAAACAAATAAGTTAATTGATGAAGCCTGTATCGAAGTAAGAAGGATCTCTCACAATATGATGCCACATGCCTTGAGCATTTCAGGTTTAGAAGGGGCTGTTCAGGACATTACCGAAAGACTCAATGATCAGGGGTTTGAAGCTACTTTCGAATCCAGTAACCTCAGAAAAATTGAAAGCACCAAAGAAGTTATGGTGTATCGGTTAATACAGGAAATTGTTTCAAATATTAGGAAACATGCTCAAGCTCAACGTATTTTTATACAAATGTTCGGTCATAAAAATGAAATGAACCTGATCATAGAAGACGATGGAAGGGGTTTTGATATTAAAAAGGCCAGGGCAAATGGCGGATTGGGACTGAAAAGCATCAATAGCCGTGTGGCCTTTTTAGATGGTAGTATTGATTGGGATAGTCAAATTGGTGCCGGAACCAGCGTGAACATAGCCATACCTGTGTAAATACTTTGAAAAGAAAAAACCACATATTCCTTACCATAGCCTTTCTCCTTATTTGGATGGCGTCTACTCCTATAACCCTTGGGCAGGAGGAAACAAAAAAACGTATTGATAGCACCCTTAGTACGATAGAGAGTAGGAATTCCGCTGAAGAAAAAGAAGCTGCCTATTCATTTCTCAATAAAATTATATTAAATGACAGACCCCATTCCGAAGAGCTTTTTAAATATGCACTTTCGAAGGATAGTTCGGATCTATGTAAACTGATTTTATTTCATCGATACAGCCAAAAACTCTCTCAAATAGGAAGAACCGATGCGGCTTTGGAAATTAAATTACAAGGCCTGGAGATAGCATCAAAGAGAAGGGATTCTGTTCAAATGATTCGTTATCATATTACGGTGGCCAATGCGTATCTCTATCAGAATATCCCAGACCAGGCTTTATTTCATTTGAACACGGCCGAGGCCATTACCGATCAAATAGAAGACAAGGGGTATTTATGGAATATCTATTACCACAAAGGTCTTCTGCAAAATACGCTAGGGAATATTGAAGAAAATACCCGCTATTATGAAAAGATGTGGAAAAGTTTTGACGGGTATGAGAACTCTCCCACCAAACGATTTGCTCTGTACATTTTAGTGGATCATTTTTCCCAGATAGATCGGCCCTTAGAATTAGCCACGTACACTGAGACCCTTGCCCAGCTCTACGAAGAAGCCCATCCCAATACCCCGGCGGGACATATGCCCATAAAGGCCATCTTTGAAAAACGAGCCGATCCTGTCAATATTCCTGAGATCAAAGAAGCCATTAAAATATCCGATAGCCTGAACAGTATCAATTCCTTCACCTACAGCACCATCGCTTTGGCGAACACCTATTCAAAGATGAAACAGCCGGAATTGGCTTATCCTTATCTGGAACATGCCATTAACAAGCATAGCAGTGTAAAAAAGCCACAGATTTTGATTCACCTGCTCATGAAGACAAGTCAGCTGTATGAAGAGGGTGCAAATTATCAAAACGCTTATCGAATAAAGATTCGGGAAGCGCGACTCAGGGATAGTGTGAATTCGGAACAGATGCAAAAGAATATGGCCGAGCTTGAGGTGCGATTCGATACCGAAAAGAAAGAAAGAGAAATCGCCGAACAGAAATTAACCATTGAAAAGGAAGGACGTCAAAAAACTCAGATTCTTTTTGGACTGGTTGCCTTGGGAGTGCTGTTGCTTTTTTCTTTGTTGTTCTTTGGAAGACAACTTAAATATCAAAAAACCATAGCAAAACAGGAGCGGACACTTCAGCAACAAAAGATCCAGGAATTGCAACAAAAGAACAAGCTTTTGGCTTTAAATAGTATGATAGAAGGACAGGAAGCAGAGCGTTTGAGAATTGCCAAAGATCTGCACGATAGCCTGGGAGGTTTATTAAGTACCGTGAAAGCTCATTTTACGACCATCCAAAATAAAATTGAGGAACTGGAACAACTTAACATAACCGAAAAGACCAATGAACTTATAGACGAAGCGTGTTTGGAGGTACGAAGGATCTCGCACAATATGATGCCCCATGCTCTTAGTATTTCAGGACTCAAAGGCTCTATAGAAGATCTGGCAGATAATCTTAGCTCCCAAAATTATAAGGTACAATTGGAAATAGATGAGCTCCCAAAAATGGATACTACCAAGGAGGTCATGTTATATCGCCTGATACAAGAAATCATTTCTAATATCCGAAAACATGCTGAAGCTAAGAATGTACTCGTTCAGTTATTGGATCGTAAAGAGTCAATACATGTAACTATAGAAGACGACGGCAAAGGTTTCGACCTGGAGCGGGCTACTTCTGAAGGGGGACTGGGATTAAAAAGTATTAACAGTAGAGTGGCCTTCCTGGATGGCACGATAGACTGGGACACTCAAATGGGAAGGGGCACTAGTATTCATATAAATATACCTATATCATGATACACGTATTTATTGTAGACGACCATAAGATGGTGATCGAAGGATTACAGCTTTTACTTCAGAATGAAAAAAATATTACCGTGGTGGGAACGGCCATGAGCGGGGAAGAGGCTTTGGAAGCAATTCCCAAGGCAACGGTAGATGTTGTGCTCATGGATATTAATATGCCGGGCATGAATGGTATAGATACCTGTAAGAGCTTGTTAAAAAGCTTACCCGATCTTAAAGTAATTGCCATTTCAATGCATAAGGAAAGCAGTCTTATCAAATTAATGCTAAGTAGTGGAGCCAAGGGCTATGTTTTGAAAAATGCCGGACAGGATGAGGTGATAAATGCTATTACCACCGTATACGAAGGCAAAAGCTATTTGGATCAGGATGTAAATGAAATAGTCCTGAATAGTGTAATGAATCAATCTGAAAAGAAAAGTGCAAATCCGTTTCCTTCTCTCTCCAGGAGAGAAAAAGATGTGCTTAACTGCATTTTGGACGAATTAACCACTCATGAGATTGCCGATAAACTTCATATCAGTTTTGGAACGGTAGAAACGCATAGAAGGAACATGCTCATTAAAACGGGAGCCCGTAATACAGCAGGATTGGTACGAATTGCCCTGGAATACGAATTACACACTCAGTAAGCCTTACCGAACCCCAATGAGAAAGCCCATTCACTAGGAATGGGCTTTCGTGTAGAAACAAAACCTCTCTAATTCATAGCAACAGTCTTGTAGAAACTTGTTATTGGACAGAGATATGTTGAGCTGTTGTCCTCAACTATTTGGGTTTGTTTCAGTTTTGCGCGCAATTATTAACTCGTTGGATCCAGATATTTCACTACCCAGTAGATAGCAGGAAGAATAAAGTTATCTCCGGTATCCCCACCTTGAAGTAGTACACCGTCGATGGTTCCTCCGTTCCATGCTCCTTGATCTAATGGCTCTCCAGTATCTGGGTCCAAAAGAGTTTCTGGACATTCTTCACAGGCAGTAACAATAGAGTTGAATACCTTACCATCGGTAGTTGTGATGGTAGAAGTGAAGAAAAACTGATCTCCGCTTTGGAAAGTCTCTGCAGGCACATTGAACAAAGATGCCATATCCCCGGTACTGAAACTAATATCGAAGGGGAAAGTAGTAGTACTCATATAGGCAATTGGATCTTCAGGAGCTCCGTCGAAATCACCTCTTACGAACAATTCGTAAGAAGCTACATTTCCAGAGGGGTCTTCCGTGATCGCGTTGAAAGCAGCATCTGCTGGTTCAGCACCAATGTGGTACTTTACAATAGAAACTCCATCTTCGATCTGTAATCCTTCCCAGAAATCGGGTTGGGATACAAACTTGACGAATCCTCCGTTAGATAACTCAGGAAAACGGGCCTTGTCTTCGTCTTCACAGCTAGTGAATACCGTAGCAGATCCTACTGCTACTACAAGTGCCATAACTATATATTTAAATCTTTTCATGATGATATTTTTTTTTTTAATTAGTCAATAAAGCCAGCAGGATTGTTATCCCAGAATGTTCTGTTGGTAAGCGACTGCTGAGAGATATTTGGGTTACCAGAAACTTCTGTATCAGGATATAACCAAACTCTTGGGAAGGCACCCGCAGGGTTTACAGCGGTTTGAAGCGTAGGTGATCCTGTTCTTCTGTAAGTGTTGTAAGGCTCAATACCATTACCGAAAGAAGCTACTAGGTTCTCTCTGGCGATGATCTCGATCTTACCCGCAGTATTTGCACTGTTGAACTCATTGATCACACGACTTACATAGTCATTGATATCTGCAGCCGTGGCAGCAAAGTCCTCACTGGTATCAGGATTTACCGTAGATACCGATGGGAAATCAGTTACTTTCTCCATGCTCAAACGAATTCCTTGCTCTAACAACGCTGCTGGAGATCCTCCACCGGTGTTTAGAGTAAGGGCCGCTTCTGCTAAGGCAAAGTGAGTGTTCGATGAAAGATAGATTGGGAAGATACCCTCTCCTTCCATAGTCTCACTAGCAGCTCTGGCTTGCTCGAAAAGATCTCTGTCGAAAGCTCCACCTCCAGGATATACTCCATAGGTAGTTCTTCGTACGTTGTCGGCAGGAATACCCGCTACATCTGCATGATCTCTACCCCAGTAAAGGTTCCCTACATAACAGTACTCATACGTAGCATCTCCTTCACAAGGTAAGTTAGCCCCTGTCGGTGCATTCGAGGTCTGTCTATAGAAGTAGTAACGCCCTCTTGGATCCGGATCTCCCGTTTCCACAAAAGGAGCCTGATCATCTCCTACGTTCATAATATCATACAAGTTGTTACTCATATAAGTTCCTGAACCAGCCGCCTGGTAGTTCCCCGTAAAGAACGGGTGTCTACTTTCTGAAGGGTTTTGAACCGTAGAGTAATTGAACTGGAAGTCCTCATCAATAGTATTCATGAACTGTCCCGAAGCCAGTACAGCATTAATCCCTGTACGAGCTCTTTCAGCCTGCGTTAAACGAAGGTTCAAATACGCTCTGATCTTTAAAGTATTGGCCAAAGAAATCCATTTAGCTGCATCAAACTCCCCGTAAAAGATATCATTAGGGATTCTTGTAGAACTAGCGTTCAAATTAGCGATCGCCTCATCCAACAACTCCAACTGTGCATCGTACACCGCTGATCCGGAATCAAGCCCCGGATTAGGGAATTCTTCAGGATTGTTAGCCTCAGAAAAAGGAACATCACCTAAATGATCTACCAATAGCATATAGGCATAAGCCTCTAATACTTGAGCCATCCCTACGTGATAAGGAATCTCATCACCTTCCTCAGCCAGGTCATTGATCCCCAATAAAAGGTCAATGTTCCCGAACATCTGATAAGAACCATTCCACTCACCATTAGTGGTCTGGTCTGTGATGGCATTGGCATAGGTACCAAACTGATTACGCATACGCATCAATCCGGTGTTACTTCCGCTATACCCATTGGCAATACCGTTGAAAGCCAATTGGACATCATTCAATACAAAGTTGGCATCCGCAGACTCAACCGTAATATTGTTTGGGTTTTCCAATAATTCTAACTCTCCTGTCTCACAGCTCGCAAAAAAGCCGATAACCGAAGCTAGAAGTGTTATTTTAAATATATTTTTCATAATTGACTCTATTTATTTTTTAGAATGTTGCTTTTATACTAAACGAGTAACGCTTGTTCGTTGGTCCGGTCTGGAATTCTAATCCTTGACCATTACCAACCCCTGTACTTAATGCTTCAGGGTCAAAGTTAAAAGCTTGAGGGATGTTAAAGGTTCTCACATATAAGTTCTGACCAGATAAAGCGAAAGAAACTGAACCAAATGGAGTTTTTTCCAATAATTTTTCTGGTAGTGCGTAAGAAAGAGAAACCTCTCTCAAACGGAAGTGAGAAGCATCATAGATACCTTGTCCAACTGGATCAACCAAGTTGATAAAGTAAACATCATTTGCTCCAATCTGAATGGTATTCTCAATGAAGTTTCCACTGCCATCGGTTAATGGTTGACCTGTTGCTGGGTTAGCAAGGATACCTGGGATAATATAACTTCCTTCTCTGTTATCTACATTAACGGTAGTTACACCTCGACGGTAGTACTGAGTAGCCGTCTGAGAGAAGATGTCTCCTCCGTGTTGGTATTCAACCTGAGCAGAAAGAGATAAACCTTTGTATGAGAATGTGTTGATAGAAGTAACATTCCAGTCTGGGTTAGGATCACCTACAGTTAAATCACCTGGGCTGTCTGCCAAGTCATCACTATCGATAATCTTACCATCATTAGGGTTGATCAACAAAGTTCCTTCAACGCCAACTCCTGTTGGGTTCTCAGTAGTAATGTTATTAGGATCGTAACGTGCCGCAAAGTTACCTTTGATAACACCTAAAGGCTCTCCTTCAGAAGCGTAGTTACCCAATCCAATGAAACCTGCAAATGGGAAGGCCTCCAAGTCACCAAGGTCGGTAACTAAGTTTTCATAAGCCGTGAAATTGTTTCTCATTTCCCATTTGAAATCCCCTGCTACGATGGGTGTAATATTCACACCTAATTCAACACCTTCGATTTCACTTTCTGCAATGTTATCATTGATGAAAGAAAAACCAGTAGAAGGGTTCAATGGTCGTAATACGATTTGATCTTCAATAATTCTCTTGTACACTGTAGCGTCTAAAGTAAGTCTTCTCTTGAAGAATTCTGCTTCAACACCTACTTCAAATTCTTTCTGTAGTTCAGGTTTTAGATCTCTATTACCTCTAGTTCCCGGTAGGGAGTTCGTAGTAATTGAATTTCCGGCTACGTCAACAAATTGTCCTGGGTTCGTAGCAAGTACGTCTCTTGTACCATATACACCTGGGAAACGAGCCGAAGTACCGTAACCTGCACGGAATTTTAAGAAGTTCAAGTTTCCGCTTGTGCTAACTCCTTCTAATGACGTTGGAACAAAGGACAAGGAAACCCCTGGATAGAAAAGAGATCTGTTCTCTTCTTCTACTGTAGACCCCCAGTCATTACGTCCTGAAAGTGTCAAGAATAGGAAGTTATCGTAATCGAAAGAAGCTTCACCATAGGCACCAAGAATATTACGCTCAAGACCGAAATCCAAAGATGCTCCCGTAACTGGGTCGATATTCGTTTGAGTTACAAAGTTGTTATGGTTGAAGAAACCGAATACAATTTGATTCGAACTTGAGATACCAAATCTTTCAAAAGTATCACGTCTAGCGTTAAAACCAAGTTGAGCCGTTAAGTTGAACTTATCTGCAAGTGTAAGGTTGTTAAAGCTAAAGTTTAAGTTGTGGTCAAAAATGAAGTTTTGAGCTTCCGTAGTTCTTAGATAACCACCTAAATAAGGAGCGGTAACTGCACCATTGGCAACTCTAAATTCCTGGAATTCTGTATAGGTGTCAAGACCAAATTTGTATCCAACACTGATATTGTCGCTAATCTCATAAGTAGTGTTCAAACTTGTTGTAAAACGACTTACTTTTTGTTCAAAGCCTGCATTGTTAACTAACCAGTACGGGTTCTCTTGATCCGTTCTGTAGTAAACACTTGCTCCGGTATTCGGATCCTGGAAGGGTAGATTAGGTAAATCTACGTTTCTAGGAATGAACAATAAACGTGTAAAGATAGATAGGGCTCCTGCGGCGTTGTTCGCTGCAATTGGAGGAGTATTTACTCTCAAGTTACTGTACGTAGCGGTACCGTTAAAGGTAAACTTGTTGCTTAGCTTAGCAGATCCACCCATACCAATGTTGTAACGAGTTAATCCGTTTCCAGGAATATATCCGTCTTCCGTTGTATAACCAACGTTCATGTTGTAACGGCTACTTCCGTCGCCAGCTCCAGCTACGTTGATAGAGGTAGCGCTACCAATACCAGTTCTAAAGAAATCCTTAACGTTATTCGGAGCAGCTTCGTAAGGAATCTCTAACTCGTCAAACTGAGGGAAGATGTCTCCCAAACCAGCGTAAGGGTGAGCAATCATAAGACCTAAGTCGAAACGAGCTCCCCAGTTACCTACGAACGCAGGGTTAGGGGCATTGTTAGCACCCTGTCCATACGTGTTCTGGTAGTCAGGTAGGTTGCTAATTTGAGTCGTATATACGGATTGATTCAAAGTAACCTCAAACTTCTCGTTCAATTTCTTAGAACTTCCGTTTTTGGTTGTGATTAATACAACCCCGTTTCTACCTTGCTGACCGTAAAGTACAGCTGCACTCAAACCTTTTAATACTTGAACGCTCTCAATATTGTTTGGATCCAAATCAAGGAAACGGCTACTGGTAACGGTGTTACCTCCGGCGAATCCTGTAGTTTGGTTTGTACCGGAATCAAATGGAACTCCATCTACTACAAATAACGGCTGGTTGTTACCGTTGATGGAACTTTTAGAACGAATGATAAAGTTTGTACCGGAACCAGAAGCACCACTGTTACCAGTAATTTGTACCCCGGCAACTTTACCGTTCAAACTTCTTACAACGTCAGATTCAGGCTTGTTTTCGATGGCTTCAGCCTCGATGGTACTTACGGCGTACCCTAAGGCCTTTTTAGATTTGGTTCTACCACCATAACCTGTTACTACAACTTCACTAAGTGCTTCTGCATCTGGCGACATGTTGAACGAGATGTTCGACGAGCTCGCAGATACCGTACGCTCTTCTGTTGTATAACTAAGGTAACTAAAGACGATAGTCTGTCCCACGGCAGCACTGATGGAGTAGTTTCCATCAAAATCTGTTTGGGTACCGGTTGTAGTTCCTTTTATAATAACATTAACCCCTGGCAATGGCAGACTGTTTTCGTCCGAGATTGTTCCAGAGATTGTCTTTTCTTGTGCGAACGTGAGTTGCACTACAAACGCTAGCAATAGCGTCAAAATTCCACTAAACTTTGTTCTCATTTTATAATTTATTTGAATTAGCCAATGCCAAAAATCACAATAAAAAGTTAATTACACAACTTTTTAAACTTAAAATTTGCTTTTTTTTTTACCAAATTGTTAAGCTATTGTTAGCATGAGCTAGAACCGAGAAGAAAGGCTTATATGGATTTTTGTGTTGGAAAATTTGAAATTTTGTTCGGTTGAAACACCGTTGGCAATATTGAGTTTGAAAATGCCTGCTTCCGTCTGCAATCCCAGTCCTAAACCAAAGCTATAAAGTTCTTCTTTGAGATTCAGGGTTTGGTTCTCAAAATAAGCCAGGTCGATGATACTGTGAATATAGGTGGTTGCGCCCAGAAGGTATCGATATTCTGTATTGAGCACGGAGAATAAGGAAGCGTCAATACTGTTCTCGCTAAATCCTCGTATGCTATTGATCCCCCCAAACCTGAAAAGTTCATTGGTTAGGTAGGTTTCGCTTGACAATACACTGCTCGAATTTTTGAGATAGATCGAATTCTTTAGGTTTAATCTGAAGATATGGCTTAGGTTGGCAATAATTCTAAATTGGTCTTCCGTAGCATCACTTGTCGTCCTGTTCCCGATTTCGGATTCAATTCCGATGAAAGTCTTAATCGGAAAAAAGCTACGAGTTTGTCGTTTTTCATAACTCGCTCCCAGTAAGAGGTATTTTGAGTCGAAGTCTTCTACCGTTGAGCCGGCAATGATAACATCCAGAAGGTTGCTGGATTCATAAGTTTTGTATCCTGTGTATATGTTACTGGTTGGATTGAGCTGGTAGCTTACCCGGGCTTGTTGATCTGTGGTGGAGAAGGTACTATCCCGTTTAAAGATCTTTAGTTCCGCGCTCACTCCAAAGGGAGTTTTGAAGAGGTAGGGCATGGTAGCGCGAACTCGAAAATTTTGCTGTTCTCGTCCATCCGCCTTGTAGTTGATGAGCAGCTGTTCTCCATAGTTGAGATTGTTGTTTAGTTCTAAATTGAGATAGCCGTTGAATTCCAGTTTCTGTGTTTCGTCATTGGTGGCAAATCCCAGGATGCCGTCAAATAGGTTGTTGTTCTTTTTTTCCAGGTAGAAGTAAATAGAAGTGGAGTCTTTTCTGAAGAGGGCTTCCGGAGGTTTGATAGTTTGGACAAAACCGAGATTGTTAAGTTCTTCATTTTGTTCTATGATTTTTTTTCTATGGAAGGGCTTGCCTTTTTTAATTCCTGTGTAATAAGTAAGGTAGGATCTCGGAAATTTTTCATATCCCTTGATCACTATATGGTCAATAGTTCGAACAGGGCCTCCGGATACATTTAATCGGGCGGTCATTGTCGTGTTGTCTTGTTTGGTTAGATTCGATAAGTTGAGTTTGGCGAAGGAGTTCCCTTTTTCTGTTTTAAGATCGTTCAAGTATCGAAGGCTTTCTTCTGTTTTGGAAATTGGGATGACAAAATATTCAGTGGTCACTTCTTGGGAAATGAGCTCTATTTCGTCCGTGACGAAATCCTCCTGCTTGTAGAATATCTTGATCTCCTCCCATTTATTTCCTAGATGCCAGGTGGCATGATAAAGAGAATCATTCCTTTTGTCGAGTTCAACCAGTCGAGCATCGAGATATCCAATGGCCTGAAATTTTGGAGTAAGGGAGTCAACTTCGGCAGAAAGCATTTTGAAATTGTTGAAAGTGAGTTGGGGTTGAAGTGTGTCTAAAAACCCTTTAGTGAACTCCTTTTCTGCCTTTAATTCCAACTGAAGATTTTGGGCCTGGATCCCTTCAGAAAGAATAGTATATATATTAAGGTATAAAATGAAGTACAAAAATTGCTTCAAAATGTTGCTTTTACGGGTTGTAAATCTAACGCTATTGCGCCTGTTTTCATATTTCAGTTTTAAATAATTGTAACTCCTTGAAAAATAAAATTCCAAGGGTTTGAATAATTGATTTTTATTTCTACCTTTGCACGCCCTTTTATAGGGGAAATTATATCATTAATTTAAGTATAATAAGGATTTTATATGCCAACTATTTCACAATTAGTACGAAAAGGAAGAGCCAAAATAACCAAGAAGAGTAAATCGGCTGCTTTGGATTCGTGCCCGCAACGCCGCGGTGTGTGTACGCGTGTATATACCACTACGCCTAAAAAACCGAACTCTGCAATGCGTAAAGTAGCGCGTGTTCGATTGACGAATGGTAAAGAGGTAAACGCATACATCGGAGGTGAAGGACACAATCTTCAGGAGCACTCGATAGTATTGGTTAGAGGTGGAAGGGTAAAGGATTTACCGGGAGTTAGATATCATATCGTTCGTGGAGCTTTGGACACCGCGGGTGTTGAAGGTAGAACACAGCGTAGATCTAAGTACGGTGCAAAACGCCCTAAGAAGTAATTTTAATTTATTTAAGACGAAGAAATGAGAAAAAGAGCAGCCAAAAAAAGACCGCTTTTACCGGATCCAAGATTTAATGATCAGTTAGTGACGCGTTTTGTAAACAACTTGATGTGGGACGGAAAGAAGTCGGTGGCTTTCAAAGTATTCTATGATGCAATTGATATTGTAGAAGAGAAAAAACAAGATGAAGAAAAATCGGCTTTAGAGATGTGGAAAGATGCACTTTCCAATGTAATGCCTCACGTAGAAGTACGTAGCCGAAGAGTGGGGGGAGCAACTTTCCAAATCCCAATGCAAATTCGCCCGGACCGCAAGATTTCAACAGCTATGAAATGGTTGATCGGTTATGCACGTAAGCGTAACGAGAAATCTATGGCGCAAAAACTTGCTGCCGAGATCTTAGCAGCAGCTAAAGAAGAAGGAGCTGCGGTTAAGAAGCGTGTAGATACGCACAAGATGGCCGAAGCAAACAAAGCATTCTCACACTTTAGATTCTAAAAAAAATGGCAAGAGATTTAAAACTTACTAGAAATATAGGTATTGCTGCTCATATTGATGCAGGTAAGACCACTACTACAGAGCGTATTCTTTATTATACCGGTGTGAGTCACAAGATTGGTGAGGTGCATGATGGTGCTGCGACTATGGACTGGATGGAGCAAGAGCAGGAAAGAGGTATTACCATTACTTCGGCTGCAACTACTTGTACCTGGAACTTCCCAACCGAAAACGGGAAGCCAGTTTCCGATACGAAAGGATATCACTTTAATATAATCGATACTCCCGGTCACGTAGACTTTACGGTAGAGGTGAATCGTTCGCTTCGTGTATTGGACGGGCTGGTATTCTTGTTTAGTGCGGTTGACGGTGTAGAGCCTCAGTCTGAAACTAACTGGAGATTGGCAGACAACTATAAGGTGCCGCGTATTGGATTTGTAAACAAAATGGACCGTCAGGGATCTAACTTTATGGCAGTTTGCCAGCAGGTTAAAGATATGTTAGGTTCTAATGCTGTGCCAATTGTAATGAACATTGGTGATGAGGCAGACTTCAAAGGAATTGTAGACCTGGTAAAGAACCGTGCTATTGTATGGCATGATGAAACTCAGGGAGCTACCTTCGACGTTATTGATATTCCGGAAGAATTGAAAGCGGAGGCTGCAGAATTGAGAGGGAAACTAATCGAGGAAGTTGCTGCTTACGATGAGAACCTTTTGGAAAAGTATATGGAGGATGAAGATTCTATTACCGAAGATGAGGTGCACGCTGCACTGAGAGCTGCCGTAATGGATATGTCTATCATTCCGATGATATGTGGATCTGCATTTAAGAACAAAGGAGTTCAGTTCCTTTTGGATGCTGTATGTCGTTACTTGCCTTCTCCTGTAGATAAGGAAGGTATTGTTGGTGAAGATCCGGATTCTGGAGAAGAGATTCTTCGTAAGCCTGATGTTAAGGAGCCTTTTGCTGCTCTGGCATTTAAGATCGCTACCGATCCTTTCGTAGGTCGTTTGGCTTTCTTCCGTGCATATTCGGGTCGTTTGGATGCTGGTTCTTATGTGTTGAACAACCGTTCTGGTAAGAAAGAACGTATCTCGCGTATTTACCAAATGCACTCTAACAAACAAAATGCAATCGAATTTATCGAAGCAGGAGACATTGGAGCTGCTGTTGGATTTAAGGATATTAAGACAGGGGATACTCTTTCTGCAGAGAAGTCACCTATCGTGTTAGAATCAATGGACTTCCCGGATCCGGTAATCGGTATTGCCGTGGAGCCTAAGACAAAAGCGGATGTGGACAAATTGGGTATGGCTTTGGCAAAATTGGCCGAGGAAGATCCAACCTTCCAGGTGCGTACAGATGAAGCCTCAGGTCAAACTGTGATCTCAGGAATGGGAGAGCTTCACCTGGATATTATTGTAGACCGTTTAAAGCGTGAATTCAAGGTAGAGGTGAACCAAGGTAAGCCTCAGGTAGAGTATAAAGAAGCGATTACACGAGAAGCGAATCACCGTGAAGTTTACAAGAAACAAACGGGAGGTCGTGGTAAGTTCGCCGATATCGTATTTACCCTTGAGCCTGCGGAAGAAGGAAAAGTTGGATTGGAATTTGTCAACGAAATCAAAGGAGGTAATATTCCTAAGGAATTTGTTCCTTCCGTTGAAAAAGGATTCAAAGCGGCAATGAAGAATGGTCCGTTGGCTGGATTCGAAGTGGACAGTATGAAAGTGACCCTTAAGGATGGATCTTTCCACCCTGTGGATTCCGATCAGTTGTCATTCGAATTGGCTGCGAAATTAGGATTTAAGAATGTAGCGAAGTCTGCTGGAGCTGTGATTATGGAGCCTATTATGAAGCTGGAGGTGTTAACTCCGGAAGAAAACATGGGTGATATTGTAGGTGACTTGAACAGACGTCGTGGACAGGTGAATGATATGAGTGACCGTGCCGGTTCTAAGGTTGTTAAAGCCGAGGTACCACTTTCTGAAATGTTTGGTTATGTAACCACATTGAGAACATTGTCTTCAGGTCGTGCAACTTCCACGATGGAATTTTCACACTATGCGCAAACTCCTTCTAACATTTCGGAAGAAGTAATTGCTGCAGCAAGAGGAACCGCTAACGTATAAATTTTCAGCAATGAGTCAAAAAATTAGAATTAAATTAAAATCATACGATCATAATTTAGTGGACAAATCTGCTGAAAAAATCGTTAAGACCGTAAAAAGTACTGGTGCAGTGGTAACGGGACCTATTCCATTACCTACGCATAAAAAGATCTTTACCGTGTTGCGTTCACCGCACGTAAATAAGAAGAGTAGAGAGCAATTTCAGTTGAGCTCGTACAAGAGACTGTTAGATATTTACAGTTCATCTTCTAAAACCATTGACGCTCTAATGAAGTTAGAGTTGCCAAGTGGAGTTGAAGTAGAGATCAAGGTATAAGTATTTATTCCGAAGTAATTCGGGAGACATGTCCTGAGCTGCGAGCGAGGGAAAAACGGAAACAAAATAACATTCGGGGTCGAATTTATTTTGACCCCATTTTTTTGAAAAGTGTTTCCGATAACAATTGAATTAATTAATAACTATAAATAATTAAATATGTCTGGGTTAATTGGAAAAAAGATAGGGATGACCAGCATCTTTGACGAGAACGGGAAGAATATTCCTTGTACCGTTATTGAATGTGGCCCCTGTGTTGTTACCCAAGTCAGAACCTTAGAGGTTGACGGGTATGAAGCTCTTCAACTTGGTTTCGATGACAAAAAGACTGCTAATAAAGCTGCCGAAGGGCACGCCAAAAAAGCGGGAACTGCTGCAAAGCGTAAAGTTGTTGAATTCCAAGGATTTGAAGAGGAGTATAAATTAGGTGATACCATTACGGTGGAGCACTTTACGGAAGGTGAGTTTGTGGATGTAGCAGGGACTAGCAAAGGTAAAGGTTTCCAGGGGGTGGTGAAACGCCATGGTTTTGGTGGAGTGGGTCAAGCTACTCACGGTCAGCATAACCGTTTAAGAGCTCCTGGTTCTATTGGTGCTGCCTCGTATCCTGCGAGAGTTTTCAAAGGAATGCGTATGGCTGGACAAATGGGGAACGAGAGAGTGAAAGTACAAAACTTGAGAGTGTTGAAAGTAGTGGCTGAAAAGAACCTACTGGTTGTAAAAGGTTGTGTGCCAGGTCACAAGAACGCTTACGTAACTATTCAGAAATAATGAAGGTAGCTGTATTAGATAAAAACGGAAAAGACACCGGTAGAAAGGCAGACCTTTCTAAAGATGTGTTTGGAATAGAGCCTAATAATCATGCTGTATACCTGGATGTGAAACAATACCTTGCCAACCAAAGACAAGGAACTCACAAAGCTAAGGAGCGTGCAGAGATTGCAGGTAGTACCAGAAAGATAAAGAAACAAAAAGGAACGGGTACGGCTCGTGCCGGTAGTATCAAATCTGGTGTGTTTAAAGGGGGTGGTAGAATGTTTGGTCCAAGACCGAGAAACTACTCTTTTAAATTGAACAAAAACTTGAAGCGTTTGGCACGTCGTTCTGCCTTGAGTATGAAGGCAAATGACAAGTCAATCGTTGTGCTTGAGGACTTTACGATGGAGGCTCCAAAGACGCAGGAATTTACAGCGGTGTTAAAGAACTTGGGGCTAGAAAACAAAAAGTGTTTGATGGTGTTGGGAGAGTCAAATAATAATGTATATTTGTCGTCTCGTAATTTGAAAGGCGCTGAAGTTGTAACTAACTCAGAATTAAGCACTTACAAAATTATGAACGCAAACAGCGTCGTGTTGTTTGAAGGTTCTTTGGAAGGAATTGAACAAAATTTAAGTAAATAGAGACGAGATGGATATCTTAATTAAACCTATTATTACAGAAAAAGCTACGGCCGATGCGGAATTGAATAACCGCTATGGTTTTGTAGTGAACCCTAAGGCGAATAAGGTAGAGATCAAAAAGGCAGTGGAAGCTGCCTATGGAGTTTCTGTTGAAAAAGTTCGCACAATGAATGTCCGCCCGGACAGGAGAACTCGTTACACCAAGACGGGTATCCAAACTGGTAAAACAAATGCTTACAAAAAGGCAATTGTACAGGTGGCGGAGGGTGATACAATAGATTTTTACGCAAACATCTAAGCAATTAAATTAGATTAAAAAAGACAAAAATGTCAGTAAGAAAATTAAAACCGATCACCCCAGGACAGCGTTTTAGAGTTGTGAATGGATTTGACGCCATTACAACTGATAAGCCGGAGAAGAGTTTGTTAGCTCCGAAAAAACGTTCTGGAGGTAGAAACAGTCAAGGAAAGATGACCATGCGCTACAAAGGTGGTGGTCATAAAAGACGTTATCGAATTATCGATTTCAAACGTGACAAGCAGGGCATTCCTGCTACTGTTGCAACTATCGAATACGATCCAAACCGTACGGCGTTTATCGCATTGCTTAACTATCAGGATGGTGAAAAGCGTTATGTGATCGCTCAAAACGGTCTTCAAGTAGGTCAAAACATCGTTTCAGGTGAAAAAGTGGCTCCCGAAATTGGAAATGCCATGGCCTTAGCAAATATTCCATTAGGTACTATTATTTCTTGTATAGAGTTACGTCCGGGACAAGGAGCTGTTATGGCTCGTAGTGCCGGTGCTTTTGCTCAGTTAATGGCGAGGGATGGTAAATATGCTACCGTGAAATTACCTTCGGGTGAGACCCGTATGATCCTGGTTACTTGTATGGCAACTATTGGTGCTGTTTCTAACAGTGATCATCAGTTGTTAGTATCTGGTAAGGCAGGTAGATCTAGATGGTTGGGTAGAAGACCACGTACAAGACCTGTAGTGATGAACCCGGTTGATCACCCAATGGGTGGTGGTGAAGGGAAGTCTTCTGGAGGTCACCCACGTTCAAGAAACGGTATTCCTGCCAAAGGATATAGAACCCGTTCCAAGACAAAAGCGAGTAATAAATACATAATCGAACGTAGAAAGAAATAAGTTATGGCAAGATCGTTAAAAAAAGGACCGTACGTTCATTTTAAATTAGAGAAAAAAGTTCAGCAAAATGTTGAGTCTAAAAAGAAGACCGTGATCAAGACCTGGTCCCGTGCTTCCATGATTACTCCGGACTTTGTTGGGCAGACCATTGCAGTACACAACGGGCGTCAATTCGTTCCTGTTTATGTTACTGAGAACATGGTTGGACATAAATTAGGAGAATTTTCACCTACAAGATCATTCCGTGGTCACGCTGGTGCAAAAAATAAAGGAAAAAAATAATAGGCCATGGGAGTTCGTAAAAGAGAAAGAGCAGAACAGATCAAGGAAGCGAAGAAGACTCAGTATTTCGCTAAGTTGAACAATTGCCCTACCTCACCCAGAAAGATGCGTTTAGTTGCGGATCTTGTTCGAGGTGAGAAGATAGACAAGGCGCTTAATATTTTAAGATTCAGTCAAAAAGAGGCTTCACGTCGTTTAGAGAAATTATTGTTGTCTGCTATTGCTAACTGGCAAGCGAAGAACGAGGATGCTTCTATCGAGGATGCCGATCTTTTTGTTAAGGAGATCCGTGTGGACGGTGGTACTATGTTGAAAAGACTGCGTACAGCACCACAGGGACGCGCGCACAGAATTAGAAAACGTTCCAACCACGTAACACTGGTTTTGGGAGCTAACGATAACACACAAAGCTAAATTTAAATGGGACAGAAGACAAATCCAATCGGAAATCGCTTAGGTATCATTAGAGGATGGGAATCCAACTGGTACGGTGGTAACGACTACGGTGATAAATTAGCCGAAGACGACAAGATTAGAAAATATGTTCACGCTCGTTTAAGTAAAGCCAGTGTGTCTAGAGTAATCATTGAGCGTACACTTAAACTTGTAACCGTTACTATTACTACCGCAAGACCTGGTATCATTATCGGAAAAGGCGGTCAGGAAGTAGACAAGTTAAAGGAAGAGCTTAAAAAGATTACAGGTAAAGAAGTACAGATCAATATCCACGAGATCAAAAGACCGGAGCTTGATGCGTATTTAGTAGGTGCCAGTGTAGCAAGGCAAATCGAGAATCGTATCTCGTACCGTCGTGCTATCAAAATGGCAATTGCTGCTGCCATGCGTATGAATGCAGAAGGGATCAAGATTCAGATTTCAGGACGTTTAAACGGAGCTGAAATGGCACGTAGCGAAGCGTATAAGGATGGTCGTATTCCTTTATCTACTTTTAGAGCCGATATTGACTATGCTTTAGTTGAGGCACACACTACCTATGGTAGATTGGGTGTTAAGGTATGGATCATGAAGGGTGAAGTATATGGTAAAAGAGAGCTTTCTCCACTTGTGGGACTATCCAAGAAAGGTGGTAAAGGAGGCGGTTCTGGCCGAGGTGGTAACAACAAATCACGTCGTAACAGAAAGTAATTTTTTAAAGCACAAAGAAAATGTTACAACCGAAGAGAACAAAATACCGTAAACAGCAGAAGGGCCGTATGAAAGGTAATGCTGGTAGAGGAAACCAGTTGTCCTATGGAACTTTTGGTATTAAGTCTTTAGATTCAAATTTCCTGACAGCACGTCAAATAGAAGCAGCGCGTATTGCCGCTACCCGTTATATGAAAAGAGAAGGGTCTCTGTGGATTATGATTTTCCCAGATAAGCCCATCACGAAGAAACCGCTCGAGGTACGTATGGGTAAAGGTAAAGGTGCCGTGGAATACTGGGCAGCTGTTGTAAAACCAGGAAGAGTTTTGTTTGAAGTATCTGGTGTTTCCATGGAAACTGCAAAAGAGGCGCTACGTCTTGCTGCACAGAAACTTCCCGTTAAAACGAAGTTCATGATTTCAAGAGACTATCAAGCTTAATTTTTTAGAATTGTCATTATGAAACAATCAGAAATAAACGAAGCATCAACAGCGGAGCTGCAGGAAAGATTGGCAGAGTTCAAAAAGGGCTTGTCAGATCTTAAAATAGCGCACGCTATATCACCGTTGGAAAATCCAATTCAGTTAAGAGGACACAGAAGAGCCATTGCTAGAATTGCGACAGAACTAACTAAAAGAGAAGTGCAATAATTGTACGAAGCTGAAAGATGGAAGATAAAAGAAATTTAAGAAAAGAACGTATTGGGGTTGTTACTAGTAACAAAATGCAGAAATCTATTGTGGTTTCTGAGGTTAAAAAAGTAAAGCACCCAATGTACGGAAAGTTCGTTTTAAAGACGAAGAAATACGTAGCACACGACGAGAAAAACGACTGCAACGAAGGGGATACTGTAAAGATCATGGAAACAAGACCTATGAGTAAAACCAAGTGTTGGAGATTAGTAGAAATCATTGAAAGAGCGAAGTAATCATGGTACAACAAGAATCAAGACTAAAAGTAGCAGATAACACCGGAGCTAAGGAAGTACTTACCATTCGTGTGTTAGGAGGAACCAAGAAACGTTACGCTTCTATAGGTGATAAGATTGTGGTAACCGTGAAAGAGGCAACTCCAAACGGAACCGTTAAAAAAGGAACTGTTTCTACGGCCGTGGTGGTACGTGTGAAGAAAGAGATTAGAAGACCAGATGGTTCTTATATCCGTTTCGACGATAACGCATGTGTTCTGTTGAACCCAACCGGTGAGATGAGAGGTACACGTGTTTTTGGACCAGTTGCAAGAGAGCTTCGTGATAAGCAATTCATGAAGATTGTATCATTAGCACCGGAGGTGCTTTAATACGAAAACCAAGATGGGAAAGCTTAAAATCAAATCAGGAGATAACGTAATCGTTACAGCCGGAGACCATAAAGGGACAGAA
>JBCBDM010000050.1:13616-20875 GCA_038529705.1 Bacteroidota bacterium | reverse complement strand
CACGGCAAAGGATGCACTCAACGGCACTACGTCACTTCATTCCATAGCAGGCTTCACATCGTGAACCCGGAGTATGTGTGCTCCTTTCTGCAGAGCAATGGTATGAAGTGACGTAGTGCCGTTGAGTGCATCCTTTGCCGTGATGCCCAAGGTCCGGTAGATCATGGATTTTCTTGATAGCCCGACCAGAAGGGGAGCGTCCAAATGTTCCAATAGTTCCAAGGTATTGAGGAGTTCGAAATTTTGCTCCAGAGTTTTGGAGAAACCAAATCCAGGATCTAGAATAACATCGTTTATACCTGCTTCTCGCGTTCGCAACAAACGTTCGGAAAAATAATGGACTACCTCCTTTACCAGGTCTTCGTAATGGGTCCATGTGTCCATGGTTTGTGGAGTGCCTCGCATATGCATCAGGACATAAGGTACCTGAAGTTCTGCAACTACTGGGATCATTTGTTCGTCCAGTCTACCCCCGGAAATGTCATTCACCATAACAGCACCCGCTCTAACGGCTTCTTTGGCTACCTTACTTCGGAAGGTGTCTACAGAAAGGAGGGCATTTGGAAATTCCGAGATAATCGCCTGAATGGCAGGGAGGACCCTGCTTAATTCTTCCTCTTCAGATACGTCTTTCGCTCCGGGTCTGGAGCTGTATCCACCAATGTCCAGGAATGTAGCTCCTTCAGATAACATCTTACGAGCCTGATCTAAGGTAGTGCTGGTGTTCGTTAGTTTTCCACCGTCGTAGAAGGAATCCGGAGTGATGTTGAGAATGCCCATGACCCTGGGGATAGAAAGGTCGATTAACTTGCCGTTACAATTGAGGGTATACAATTTTTTAAATTGATTTATTTAAGCGAAATTTACGCAAAATCTTACACAATCCTATGCCGAAGACTTCAGAACAATACAACCGCGTTATTGATACCTGTAGAACGCTGTTTATGAATAAAATGAAAGATTATGGAAGTGCCTGGCGTATCCTTCGCCTTCCATCTCTTACGGATCAAATCTTTATAAAGGCGCAACGAATTAGGGGACTTCAGCAGAACACGGAACGAAAGGTAGACGAAGGAGAAGTGAGTGAGTTTATCGGGATTATTAATTATTCCATTATGGCCTTGATCCAATTGGAAAAAGGGGTGGTAGAACAACCCGACCTATCTATGGAAGAGGCAACAGTCCTATATGACGAAAAGGTGAAGGTGACCAAACAATTGATGATGGACAAGAATCACGACTATGGAGAGGCGTGGAGAGATATGCGGGTAAGCAGCTTAACAGATCTTATCCTTCAGAAGTTATTGAGAGTGAAGCAAATTGAAGATAACCAGGGTAAGACATTGGTGAGTGAAGGAATCGATGCAAACTATCAAGATATGATCAATTATGCCGTCTTCGCCATGATTCATCTTGGGGAAGGTGATCAGCAATAATTTAAATTAGCGTTTATGAAAATACTAGTGGGGTTTCTTAGAATATTCGTTGGAATATTTTTCATTATTAGCGGATTGGTAAAGCTGGTCGACCCGGTTGGTTTTTCGTTCAAGCTTCAGGATTATTTTGCTCCGGAAGTACTTAACCTCGAATTCCTAATTCCCTTTTCCCTTGGCTTATCGGTTTTTGTGCTGGTATTCGAGGTCATGTTGGGTATCATGTTGATCCTGGGTTATGCAAAGAAGTTTACGCTTTGGAGTCTTCTGCTTATGATTGTATTCTTTACATTCCTTACGCTCTACTCGGCGGTGACCGGAGCGGTAACCGATTGCGGGTGTTTTGGAAGTGCCCTTCAAATCGATCCGATTACCTCCTTTTGGAAGGACGTAGTACTGTTGGTGATGATTCTTATTTTGTTCTTCGGAAGGAAATACATCCAGCCCTTCTTTGCTACGAGCATCCGTAGAATTGCCGTTTTTGTGTCTCTCGGACTTTGCTTATGGCTCGCCTATCATGTATTGATACACTTACCCATTATCGATTTTCGACCCTATCACATTGGAGCCAATATTCAGGAGGGAATGTCCGTTCCCGAAGATGCGCCACCTCCTATCATTGAGTACCAGTGGAAATATGAGATCGATGGAAAGGAAAGGATCATTGCCAATACCACCGGACAGGACCCGAAACCGGAGGGCGGAACCCGATTAGGGGTAGAAACGGAATTTTTGAGGGAACCTTATGAACCTCCTATTCATGACTTTTCCATTGAACGAGACGATGAGGATTTTACGATGCAATTTCTGGAAGAAGAGCACCTAATCGTTGTGATCGCTTATAATCTGGATGTGACCGAAGAAGAGGGCTATGAGAATATAAAGAATGTGACGAATGAGGCCTTGAGGAAAGGATATGGGGTTATTGGTTTATCGGCTTCGAGTACGGAGGAAACAGAAACCCTTGCTAAGAAGTATGGCCTTAATTTTAAATTCTATTACTGCGACATGACCACCCTTAAAACGATTGTGCGAAGCAATCCAGGAATCTTAGAATTGCAAAAGGGGACGATACTACAAAAGTTCAGTTGGAATGACGCCATGGATATGACGTTCGAAACGTTGGAAGGGGCAATGCCTAATTTGGATTTCGACTTAAAACAACAATTGGACAGTATTGCCGTACTGGATCAAAAATTTCGAAATGAAAGTTATGGGGAGCATTGGAAGGAACAGCAGCAGATAGATAGCACCAACCTGGTCTGGATAGAAGAGGTCTTCAAAACAAAGGGATATCCCGGTGAGAGTCTTGTGGGTAGTCCGGCGAATCGAGTAGCATGGCTGGTCGTGCAGCATTCCGATAAGATATCCGAGTACTTTCCCATCATCAAAAAAGCGGCAGAAGAGGGCGAGCTTCCGCTGGCCTATGCGGCTACTATGGAAGATCGTTACTTGATGGAAAAGGGAGAACCCCAATGGTATGGTACACAAGGAATGACATTCAATCTCAATAGCGGAGAGGTGGTAGATATTATCTGGCCTATAAAGGATTTGGAAGAGGTGAATGCGCGAAGACAAAAAGCTGGGTTTACGACAACGGTGGAGGAGAATGCAAAACAACTCTATGGACCAGATTTCGAGTTTTCAAATTACACCCTTGAAGAAGTAGAATTACTAAAGAATAAATAATTTGGCTGGTTATATACTTCAAAAATTAGGGTATGCCTTACTCACCTTGTTTGGAGTAGTAACCGTTATATTCTTGCTCTTTACGATATTGCCTGGTGATCCGGCGAGGATGATGTTAGGGCAAAATGAAAATGCAGAACAGCTGGCGATCGTAAAAAAGAAATACGGTTTCGATAAACCGGTTTCACTTCAGTACGTCTATTATTTGAATGATCTGTCACCTATTTCCTTTCACAGTACTTCAGAGGACGACTATACCTTCCTTTCCGAAGGGAAATACAATTCCAGTACTTTATTCACCATAGGGAATACTGTCATTGTACTTAAATGGCCCTATCTACGGGAATCTTTTCAAAAAAGTGGTAAAAAAGTAAGCCAGGTTATTGAGGAGACCTTGCCCAATACAGTGGTTTTGGCCATTTCGGCTATCGTTATTGCCATACTGCTAGGGGTATTTTTAGGAATCGTATCTGTGGTCTTCAAGGATCGATGGCTGGACAAACTTATTCAGTTAGTAAGTACCCTTGGTATGAGCGTTCCTTCTTTCTTTAGTGCCATTATTTTTGCCTGGTTGTTTGGATATGTATTGCATGAATATACCCATCTGAATATGACAGGCAGTCTCTACGAGGTGGATGATTTTGGAGAAGGAAGCTATATACAATGGAAGAATTTGCTGCTACCTGCGATTGTCCTGGGTATTCGTCCGCTTGCGGTAGTGAATCAGTTAATGCGAAATTCATTGCTGGAAGTATTGAGTCAGGACTACATAAGAACGGCCAAGGCCAAGGGACTTTCCTTTTGGACCATCATTAGAAGACATGCGTTGAAAAATTCCTTAAATCCGGTGGTGACGGCTGTCTCCGGGTGGTTTGCTTCTATGCTGGCAGGGGCCGTCTTTGTAGAATATATCTTTGGATGGAATGGTTTGGGAAAAGAGATCGTAGATGCATTGAACACCTTGGACCTTCCTGTGATCATGGGAGCAGTACTTATTATTGCCACCTTGTTCATCCTTATCAATATCTTTGTGGATATTATCTACGGATGGTTGGATCCAAAGATTAGAACATAAAAAACAATTCGGTAAAAAATAATGTGATATGAGAAAAAAAATAGTAGCAGGTAACTGGAAAATGAATTGCGATCTTTCAGAAACCACGGCGCTCCTGGGAGCATTGAAAAAGCAATCTCTGGATGAGAACGTTGAGGTGATCGTTACACCCCCGTTTACCAATCTATACCATGCTTTCGAAATGCTACGTGAATCTTCGATTTCTGTGGCTGCCCAGAATATGCATCAGAGCACCCATGGGGCGTTCACGGGAGAAGTTTCTGCTGCTATGTTGAAAAGTGTTGGGGTGACCACCGTGATCCTGGGACATAGTGAACGGCGTGCTTATTTTGGGGAAACCAATGAGTTATTGGCAGAAAAGGTGAACACAGCCTTGGCAAATGACATGACCGTGATCTTTTGCTTTGGTGAGGAATTGGAAGACCGTAAAAGCAATGAACACTTCAATGTAGTCAAGAAGCAATTGGAAGAAGGCTTATTCCATATTTCTGATGGTCAATGGAAGAACATCGTACTTGCATATGAACCGGTATGGGCCATTGGAACCGGGGAAACGGCCAGTCCAGATCAGGCACAGGAAATGCATCAGTTCATTCGAAATACTATCCTGGACCACTATAATAATGATATAGCCGAAGGGGTCACCATACTCTATGGGGGGAGTGTAAAGCCCGCGAATGCAAAAGAGATCTTTGGAAAACCCGATGTAGATGGAGGACTTATTGGGGGTGCGTCCCTTAAGGCCCAGGATTTCGCTGCTATAGTAAATGCTTTTTCATAATACTTATGTCTCAAGTTTATATTGAATACGATTTTAAAATAAGTCCACTTCAACCTGGGACCGAGATCCTGATCGCTGAATTGGGATCTATTGGTTTTGAGAGTTTCGTTGAAAACGAAGCGGGGGTAAAGGCATATATCCAGAGGGGAGAATGGAAAGAGGGTATTTTAGATGATATACATATTCTGACTTCTTCAGAGTTTGAGATCACCTTTCAATACAAAGAAATTGAACAGATCAACTGGAATGAGGAATGGGAAAAGAATTTTGACCCCATCGAAGTGAATGACCTCTGCGCTGTTCGGGCTCCCTTTCACAAGCCGTTTGACGTGCCCTATGAAATAGTGATCGAACCCAAGATGTCCTTCGGAACAGGGCATCATGAAACTACCTTTATGATCCTTCAATATATATTAGAAAACGACTGGGAGGGTAAAAAGGTCCTGGATATGGGTTGTGGAACTGCGGTTTTGGCTATTCTAGCGGAAATGAAAGGGGCACAGCATTTGGATGCCATAGACATAGATGAATGGTGTGTGGAGAATTCCGAAGAGAATGTTCAGCGTAATCATTGCAGGAATATACAAGTGAAGCTTGGGGATGCCACAGCCATAGACCAGAAAGCAAATTACGACGTCATTATCGCTAATATCAATAGGAATATACTGTTGAATGATATGGCTATTTACCAGGCCGCCTTGAAGAAAGGTGGGGAAATTTATTTTAGCGGATTCTATGAGGAGGATCTTCCCATTATTACAGCAGCGTGTAATAAGTTAGGGCTGGAATTCGTTAGTAATAAATTGAAAAACAATTGGGTTGCTGCAAAATTTGTAAATTAGTCGGGTTATGAGTACTAAAGAAAAATATGAAGAAGACCTGCTTTTGTTGGAGCAGGAAGATCAGGAAAATCAGATTGTTTTGTACAATGATGATGTGAATACCTTCGATCATGTCATCAATACCCTCATCTACGCTTGCGAGCATACCGAAGAACAGGCGCATCAATGTTCTCTCATTGTTCATTTTAAGGGAAAGTGTACGGTAAAATCCGGTTCTTTTGAGGATTTAAAACCAAGATGCTCCAAATTATTGGAGGCGGGTTTGTCTGCCGAAATCATCTGATTTTGAGTGCTTTCCTATTACTTTTGTAGATTAGACGATTCTCACTGTTAATAACTTTTCGTTGAATAAACCGCAATGTTTTTACGAAAACGTTGGCTATATGTTAATAATTTATTAAATTCGCTCCTCAAACCTAAATTATTAATTTTAAACCATCACTATGAGAAAATTGCGAATAGGGGTCTTAGGCGCGTTGAGCCTGAGCCTTATGTTGGTGTCTTGTTCTAAAGACGAAGAAGCCATCGAAACCACCGAAGCTAATTTGAGGAAAGAAGTACCTCAAAAAGTCATTGATGCTGCTGCCGAGCTAGAATTAAACACAAATTTTATCCGTTATGATGAATTTTTCTTTCCCGACGGCACGTCGGAAGAACGTTTGTTCTTTGAGGAAGATATTGTGATGACGGAAGGTCAGTTGTTTACTATGGCAGAAGCCGCCAAGGCGAATGCCGGATCGCGTCAGTATCGAACCTTCAATTTGGTGGATCAGGGTAGAAATATTTCTATTATCGGGTATACCGGAGGAGGAGGCTTTGGCCTTTCTAACAAAGAGAGAACTGCTTTGCAATGGGCAGTAAACAATTACAACCGTCTTAGTGGAGTTTCCATCAGCTTCACCCTTACTTTTGGGACCAACTGGCAAAGTAAGGACATGGTTGTGTACAACAATTCCCAGAACAATCCAGGGGCATCCGGAGGGAGCGCGGGATTCCCGAGTGGCGGAGATCCGTACCAATTTATTCAGGTTTATGGGTTGAGTGGATTTACTACGAATGTAAATGAGCACGTAATGACACATGAAATTGGACATGCTGTAGGATTCCGTCACACAGATTGGTTTAGCCGCCAGAGTTGTGGGCAGAATGTAAATGAAGGTTCCGGTGGAGTGGGAGCTGTGCATATTAGTGGAACACCCACAGGATATGACTCCACGTCGATCATGCTCGCTTGTTTCCCGTCTAATTCTCAAGGAGAGTTTAATGGGAATGATATCACTGCATTGCGCAATATGTATTAACCAACCTTGCTTAGTCAAGCATATATATGTGAGATCGTCGCCTGTCATGGGCGACGATTTTTTTTAGCTTCATTTGTATTGGCTTAATTATCTGAAAAACAGATAACTGTACTCTTGTTTAGCCAATTTTTTGTAACT
>JBCBDM010000050.1:0-13606 GCA_038529705.1 Bacteroidota bacterium | reverse complement strand
CTAACTAAAGTACTGAATTATGAAAAAAGCAATTCTTTTTTGGGCCATGGCAATGTGCTGGGGCCTAATGTCCGCTCAAACGGAAACATATATCAGTGAAACTGGCGGGGTAGATGATCCTGTGATCTATGTAGCATCCGAATATCAATATACACCTTGTGATATCAATGGCTCTAGCAATGCATTTGAAAATGGAAAAAGTTTCACCCATAGCCTCGGACGTATAGTAGCAAATGATATTACGGTACCCTCCGGAGAAAACTTGACCATCGAAAAAATTGTGGTCAATGTATTTATTGGGGCAGCAGATTCTGGAGTGAATGCGTCCTTTGCCGATATCTACATATATAACGATAATAACGGCGAACCCGGTGCTGTAGATGGAGGAGAGTTTGGAGTTATTCCCTCATCGCAACTTGTTGTTGGAAGCAACTTTGGTTTCGATGTTTGGCAAGTGGAATTGGATATTCCGGATTATACAGTGTATAGTAATAATTCTCCAGTGACGTTCTGGATCGGAATTTCTATGGAGGCTACGGACGGGAGTAATTTATTTTGGGAGAATTCTACCAATGCGGTTATTGGATATGGTGAGGCTTATGATGATGGGGTAGGAAATAGTTTTGAGGTAGACCCCACTCTTGAAGGGGTTTACGAAGTGGTGGCAGATTGTGAGCCCAGGCTAGGTATTGATGATCCTTTCTCGCAGCGTTTAAAAATCTACCCGAACCCGGTTGTAGATGGCTTGTTCTATATAGAAACATCTTTGCCTGACACAAAGCGGGTAATCATACATGATCTTAATGGAAAGGAATGGAAGGATGTAGACATTACAAACGAACCTGTGGATGTCTCTATTTTAGGATCTGGAATTTATTTTATTACTATTATAGAGAATGACAATGTCGATACGAGAAAACTGATTGTTAGATGATTTAACCATCGAGGATTTTTGTAGGGTTTAAGACGATAGATGAATTTTAGTTGACCCTGGTTTTGGAATCAGATTTTTTTCTGTGAATTTTGACAATAAATTTAAAAAAGTCATATATTTGCAGCCCTTAAAACGGCCTCGTGGCGCAACTGAATAGCGCATCTGATTACGGCTCAGAAGGTTGCAGGTTTGAATCCTGCCGAGGTCACGAATAAATAGTTCAATAAGAAAAAACGCCAAGCTTGCTTGAGCGTTTTTTTGTTTGGACTATTTTCAAAGCGGAGCAATAAGGATGCGCAGCAATCCTTCTCAGCTTTGGTATCAATGAGATAGGTCTACCCAGCTTGCTTGAGCGTTTTTTTGTTTGGACTATTTTCAAAGCGGAGCAATAAGGGTGCGCAGCAATCCTTCTCAGCTTTGGTATCAATGAGATAGGTCTACTCAGCTTGCTTGAGCGTTTTTTTGTTTGGACTATTTTCAAAGCGGAGCTTCGTCTGGATGTTGAACACCTTGAAACAAACCTACTCGGCAGGATGCCCGCGTACCATCTGACCCTTCAATATAAAAGGTCTGGCAGGTTGTGTTTTTTTGACTGTTTTTTAGTTGAACGGATTTATCGTGTAAAGCGTCTTTTACTCACTACGCTCCCCTGCTTGTTATAATAGGTCCACCAACCAATAGGATTTTTGTAGTGGATATATTGCCCCGTTGCTTTAATACTGCCGTCTTCGTAGAAAATGGTAACCGGGCCTTCCGTCTTATTATTCAAATATGTTCCCTTGGATTCTTTCCTTCCGTAAGGGTCAAAATTTATCCAGATGCCATTGGCAATGCCATCCACAAATTGTTGTACGGTTTCTAGATGGCCATTGTCGTAGCGCGAACATAAAAAGCCAGTATATGGGGTATTCTCCCCTTTCTTAAAAAATTGTTGACCATAGGTTGTTCCGTATTTTACACGAGTATCGTCCATCGATACTAATTCAGATTCATCAGGTACTATAGTACTTTCTTGTGCGCTGGCTGTACTTGCCATGAGCAAAATAACAGCGAATAGACTTAGTGTTGTTTTCATCTTGTGGTATTAGTCAATCATTAAAAATTGTGTTTCCATATAATAGATGCTCCAGAGTGGCTCTCCATAGGTATCGTAGTGGTCACCTCGGTCACTGGAAAAAAAGAAATATTTACCATCTGGTGAAAAACGTGGTGCTACCTCATTTCGATCCGTATTTACTATGGGACCAAGATTTTTGGGTTTAGACCAAATGCCGTTTACGAGTCTTGAATAATAAATATCTTCATTACCATATCCATCTGAACGACCCGTAGATGCGAAAAATAATAGATTGCCGTCTCGTGATATGGTAGGCGAACTGTCAAAACCCTGATGGTGTGATGGCGGAAGTAATTCTTTGGGTTTCGTAAATGAACCATCTTTTTTCATTGTGGTCTGATATAAATTTGAACCCTTATTAGAACTACTTTTTGACCAATAAAATAGGTTTCCATTGGCGTCAATGGTTGGACCAGTTTCGTAATGCATTGGCCATTCATCATCTGGCCTTTTTCGCTTATTAACCTTTTCTGGCAATGGTTTTGGCGAAGACCACCCGGAATCAGACTTGGTCATCATCCAGATATTCATATCCAAATTGGTAATCGCTTCACCAGCTTCTATGGGCCTACAACTTCCAAAGAAAAAGTACTGCCCGTCCGGTGATATGAAGGCTCCTTCATCACGGTTACTTGAGAATTTGGCAACAACCGGATCTGACCAATGGCCCGATGCATCTTTTCGAGTTTTGTATATCTTTTGCGAAGAGCCATCAGTTAATCTTCTTGTAAAGTAGGCTGTCCTTCCATCCGGCGTAAACGTAATGTCCCATTCATTTGCCGTATGGGTCGTGATAATACCAGGTTGAAATAATAACGGTTCGTCTATTTCCTGAACTCCTTTGGTATATCGCTTACGATAAAGTAAAACACCGTCTACATCGTAGATAAATTCCATCCCGTGTTTTCGACCATTTAGGTAAACAACGTCACTCTCAAGCTGTCCATTTTTATGGTAAGTGCGATATATGCCTTGGGCCAAATCATTGATGTAAAATGATTCTGAACGTAACTGCCCATTGGCATAAAAATATTCCCACTTGCCATTACCCATATTATTTTCCCAATAAGCCCTGTATCGTAGTTTACCATTAGGGAACCATTCTTTCCATAGTCCCTCCGCTTTTCCATTACTCATCTCTTTCCATAATCTTGGACTCCCATTGGCGTACTGTTCTGAAATTATACCCGTATAAGTCTTTACGTCAACGGCTAATTCTGTGGATACTTTCCGTGGGTTTTGAATTTGAGCCATATTGATTTGAAACAGAAATATGGCAATAACTGCTGATACTGTTTTGAGAGGTACATTTTCCATTATGCGAATTTTATACCTCAAACATATTGCAGAAGAAAAGACCCACCATGGTATTATCGATGGGTCTGGAAATAGAACGATGAATGCGTTACAAAACTATGCTCTTGATATCCGGAAGATAAGTTTCACTCACTCTAAGCTTAGTGTCGTTAGATAGAAAAATATAGAAATATCTGTTGATTTTCTTCAACTCTTTGATGGCGTTTATATTTACGAAATGAGAGCGATGCAATCTGATGAAAGTTTTTGGGTTCAGCTTACTTTTGAGTTCCGAAATACCTTTGGTAGAAAGGAACTCTTCTTTCTTCGTGTATACTTTGGAATAATCACCAAAAGCCTCCGTATAAATTATGTCAGACACTGCAACCATCATTTTCCTTCTTCCTTTATGTAAAATAACTTTTGAAGGATAACCTTCTTTTTTTTCTAATAGCTCCTCTGTTAACGGTACAACATTGCCTTGATTCCTTAAAATTCTCTGTAACGCATTTTCAAAACGTTTTTTTCCGTAGGGTTTCAATAAGTAATCAATAGCATGTACTTCAAACGCCTTTATAGCATATTGGTCATAGGCAGTTGAGAAAATGACCTCAGGTATTTCATCGAGTCTAGTTAAAACTTCAAAGCCATTTAGTTTGGGCATTTGGATATCTAAGAAGATGGAATCTGGTTTTAGTTTATTTATTAGCTCAACGGCTTCTAAACCATTTCTTGCTTCCGCGATAACAGATAATTCCTCATGCGTTGCTATATAATGCTTCAATAAATCTCTAGCATCTTCTTCATCATCTATGATAATAATTCTTTTCAAATGGTAAAGGTGATTTTTGTTCCGGAAGGAACATTGTCTTTGATTTCTAATTGTGAATTATAGATTTTCTCCAAACGCATTTTTGTATTAGACAATCCCAATCCTTTGGATAAAACCATTTGCTTGTTGTTAATTCCTACACCTGTATCCTCTATAGAGTAATGCAGCTTACCGTTTATCTTTTTTATCCTTAGTAGTAGTTCTGAAGGTTCACTTTTACCAGCTATTCCATGATTGACAGCATTCTCAACTAAAGGCTGCAAAAGCATAGGCGCAATTTTATAATGGTGCAGTTCCTTGGGTACGTCAAATGAAAAGTTTAAACGTTCCTTGAGGCGTATTTTCATCAATTCAAGATAACTTTCAATAAAATTGATTTCCTCTTCAATCGTTACAAATTCATTCTGGGAGGCATAGTTTTGATATCGAAACAAGTCGGACAACTGTATGATAAGTTCTCTCGTTCTCTCATTTTCGGGTGGAATAGTTGCATTAATAGAATTAAACAGATTATGTAAAAAATGAGGATTTAGTTGTGATTTCAATGCTGTTATCTGGCTCTTTAAAGCGGTCTCTCTTAGTATCGATTTTTCTTTTTCTTCATTTTTGAATCGCTTGAAATAATTGTAAGCATGTATAAAACCAAACTGGACCAAATAAAAAAGCATAAATATGTAGAGAGTCCAAATAGTATTATAGCCATCCCAATTCATTGCCCATCCAAAAATCTCTATTACCTGTGTTAATGAAAAATAACAGATTGCCACATAAACAGGCATGAAAACGATATGCGAAAGAAGTCCGATTTTAAGACCATATTTATGGAGCAAAATCTTAGTGATAAACCAAATAGGCACTGCTACTAAAAAGCTTATGAGAAATTGAGCCCCGCCAGACGCAAAAAACTCACCTACATCAAAGTAGGAGGGGTGTCCAGGAGCAAAAGCACCCCAAGAGATCCAACTTGCGGTATAATAAATGAGCGTAGAACTATAGTAAAATAGTAGGAAAAGAAAAATATCTCTTCGTTTTAGGTTTGTAATGATGGATAGTATTGTTCTCATTTACTAAAAGTTCAATGTAATCAAAATTGTATTTTAATTTTCCTTTTTTCTTTAAAACTGTATTTGAGAAGATGAATCCGTTCTTTTAAACCGTTATAGAATTAGTATTTCTATTCTTAGAAAGTCAAAATGGGATCTTTTGTTGTTGCATAGACGGTCAACAGACTTGGCAAGGTCCACAAATCACTAGAATGGCTCTGCAATTTCGGGATAGATTCTATTTACAAAGCGGAGTTTTCAGAGTCAGGACCGCGAGTTTTAAAGCCTTAGCGATGAAATCTAAAGCCAGTACTCCTGCTCGGCCAATTTGGTGATTGAAGTACAATGGACATCGTCAACTGTCTTTTGCAAGCAAATATAAAAATGAACCTCTCCGCTGGGAAAGGCTCATTTTTTTGAGGGATCAAGCACCTTTGCCAAACATGATCAGTATTAACTCTACCGGTTCATCAGACTCGTTCCACCATTTGTGGTGTACGTTAGCAGGAATAAATACAGTATTCCCTTCTGTAACCGTGATGGGCTCTCCATCTACAATACCCTTTGCAGTTCCTTTGATCATTACCCCCATCATTGGGAAAGGCATGGCTTGTTCCCTGGCGTCTTCCCGTACTCGTTCTCCGGGTAGTATGTTGTACCAACCGGTGCGCAAGCCTTTTTCATAATAAAAGATGGTAACTCCTGCACCATGAGCTTTTCGCGTGGCATTGGGGCGAAATGGGATCACTTCTGGAAATCCTTTGGTCCAGAAATGAAAAGAAAATGCATTCATAGCGCTATTGTCATCTTCTGTAGGCTTAAAGTTGTTTATCTCCTCTACCTCCAATGGCGCATAATCACTAGAAAATGCTTTTGCCTGAGCCGTAAGTGCGTTCATTTCTCCATTGTAAATAGCTCTTAAAGCTGCTACTTCAGCTCGATATACATAGGTGGGTATATCGGGCAAACCTTTTTTTAATAGGACCTCCCATTTTTTCTTTCCAATTTCTCTTCCCGTTACGGTAATGGTCCATTCCCCATGAACTTCGGGCACTTTTATTCCTACGATTCGCTTTTCCGTTGCGTGGCGATCCGTTTTGTAATCCTCTACATAAGAAGTAATAATTTTTTCAACTTCTTCTTTAAGAGTAATGCTAGTTTCGTCTGTACCATCAAGTATTAAATTTGAAGCACTAGTTCCTTGTGCGTCAACACTCATCGCGCACACGGTACACAAGAGTGTAGCCATAAAAATTTTCATTGTTTTTAAAGTTTTCATTTGATTAATGATTTAAAATTTCACTTGACAAATGAATTAAAAACAAATTTCAAAACCCTTTATTTAAATGATGTTGTGGAGAATGAACGGTTTTTTGGGGTGAGTTTACAGCATGGCTTTGATGATACTTTCATATGTATTGGACACCGGAATTTCATCTTCAAATTCTTTCAATTGAATCGATGTATTTCTGCTCTTTGTATTTTTAAGAGTAAAGTAGTTGATGTTCACTAAGTATTGACGATGACAACGATATATGGGTGATATTGGATTTACAATTTGGTTTTCTATATTCTTTAAACTAGAACGAAACACTACCTTATATCTGTTATTGCCCTGTTTCATGTGAATGTCTACATAATTATCATCACTCATAATGTACAGTACTGCATTGAGGTTCAAATCCAGTGGTTTAACGTTGGGAGCAGTAACCGAATATATTTCTTTGGATGAGAGTAAGGCAATCTTTTGTCGATTGAAATAACTAACAATTCCTAAGGTGAAAAAAGAAACAATCAGACCAATACCGGAAATCCTTCCAATAACATTTATGTATTCAAGTAAAGTAAAATCATTAAATCCGGCCAGAAAACTTTTAAGGATAAACATCACGGCACTTACAAAAAGAATCATCCATGTATACCATAAAATGGCCTTGCCCAAGGTCCATTTCTGAAATAGTTTTTTAAAAAGGCCAGGAACAAGGAACTCCATGAAATATATGGACAGTGAAAAGACAACTCCCATGGCAATAAGTATTAATTTGAAATACCAAATACCACTGGGCTCTATACCAAAAGGCTTAAAAAGAATAATAAAGAGACTTGCTATAAAACCTAGCAGAAATATATTCAACGTGTTCCTAAATGTCTTTTTAGGTCGGGGAAAAGGTGTGTAGATAAGTTTTAGCATTGAGCAAGTGCCTTGTGGAAACAAATAGTTGTTGTTACTAATTTTTTAATATAAAGCTTTTATTTTTTAATGATTCAAGTTTTGAGTTCAATTCTATTTGCAAAAGGGAGATTTAGCATCCCGAACGGAATAAGCGCCTGCGGAAAGATCCAATCCTTTGGCCTGATTTGGCTTTTATAGAATCTCCAACAATGCTCTTAATTCCAACATTTATAATTTTAGAAAATCCTTACATTTATAAAGTCCAATGACCCGAGACTTCATCCATATCAACGACTTCATTATTCTTGTTGAAGAAGCAAGTTCGACGAGGGTAGAAATAGATGCCTGCCGCTTCGAAGAACCGCTGATCGCAGTAGCTTTTTACGGTTCTGGAAATGTTGATCTGGCGGTCAACTATGGTGAGAAAAGAAAAAAGTTTCATTATACCCAAGGACTGGCTCTTTCGTTTTATGCCAACGAGATGGTGGAGTTTGAGCATACCATTTCTCCGGATAAAAATCTAGAATGTATCGTAGTGGCCACGGCGTTACGCAACTTGGATCAATTGCCCAATCAGGAGGGTGAGATCTTCAAAGAATTACTGAAAGAATTGGTAAATCCTGCAGATCATTATGTCGAAGGCCCCAGCTTCTTTATGACTCCCAAAATGGCTCAGATCGTTGACGGTATTTTCACTAACCCATACCAGGGAAAGACAAAGATGATGTTCTTTCGCAGTCAGATAACAGCTTTGCTTTCCCACTTTTTTGGACAACTGGCGTCCATGCACACCACAAATAATGGTCGTCGGTACCGGGATGAGTTAAACAGGGCCAGAGATATTTTGTTATCTAATTTGGAGAATCCACCTTCTCTTACAGAATTGTCCAAACAAATAGGTCTTAATACTACCCGACTCAAGACCGAGTTTAAAGCGGTCTTTGGAGTGCCTGTTTTCAAATATCTTCAAAACGAACGCTTAACTTCAGCACATAAACTCATTAGTGAAAAAGAAGCAACCGTTCAAGAGGCGGCCTGGCAGGTAGGTTATGACAGCCTCAGTTCTTTCTCCAATGCCTTCGCAAAAAAGTTTGGGTACAGGCCCAGTCAGATCAAGTAGCGCACTTTTCGAACAAATCATACTGCCGCTCGAATAAATAATTCGGGTTACTTCGTCCCACCTTTGCTTCATCAAACAGTACAAATCTTAAATACACAAAACATGAAAACAGAGAACATTTTAGTTATTGGAGGAACCGGGAAAACCGGAAGAAGAATTGTAGAAAGACTTGAAGGCTTAGGTCACAATGTGCGGATAGGTTCCAGGTCTGCTCAACCCTCATTCCACTGGCATCAACCGGAAGATTGGTCGGAAGCTCTTGAAGGAATGGAGAAGGTATATATCACCTACCAACCGGACCTGGCCGTTCCGGGCGCATTGGAAGCCATCGAACGATTGGTGAAAGAAGCCAAAAAAGCATCGATCAAAAAGTTGGTATTACTATCCGGGAAAGGAGAACGTGAGGCTGAGTTGTGTGAGCAGGTAGTCATTCACTCGGGACTAGCGTATACCATTGTTCGAGCGAGTTGGTTCAATCAGAATTTTAGCGAAAATTTCATGCTAGAACCTATTTTAGACGGAGTGGTGGCACTTCCACAAGCCCACGTCAAGATACCTTTTGTGGATGCAGACGACATAGCCGATGTAGCTGTAAAAGCCTTATTGGAAGATGAAACGGACGGTGAGATCTATCAATTAACAGGTCCACGACAACTTACCTTTAAAGAAGCCGTAAGTGAGATTGCCGAGGCTACAGGGCGACAGATCGTTTTTGTTCCTATAAGTGTGAAAGAATATGGGGAAGGGATGCGAAAGGCTAATTTGCCGGAGGACTTTATCTGGCTTATTGAGTATTTGTTCACCGAAGTATTGGGCAACCCGAATAATTCGGAAATTACAAATGATATCGAAAAGGTATTGGGAAAAAGGGCAACCGATTTCAACGATTTTGTTCAAAGGACATCGGCGGCGGGAATTTGGAACGCGCCGGTAGACCAACTCACTTAGTCCTATTAAATTCGGGGATGACTTTATAAGCCATTCCCGAATTTTCTTTATTTTGTAGGTATGAAAATCTCTCCAAAGGTCATTTGGAATCTCAAGCGAATTTTACCGTTTGGCCTTATCTGGTTGGTTATAGCATGTTTATTGATGTGGACTGAATATGCAGTCGTGACGGACCAAACCAAAACCCCGGAGTCCGCTATTCCTATTACGCCTGCCATCGTACTTTTTGCTACGGTGAGTATTTTTTTGGTTGGGTGCCTGGTAGGGATGCTCGAGGTTTTCTATGTAAACAGTCTTTTCAAAAACCTTAGTTTTCCCAGAAAGATTCTCGGGAAGTTTCTACTGTACACAGTACTACTTTCGATCCTTGTATTAATACTTTATATGTTGGCTGCGAGTTTGGTGTCGAAGTCCCCGGTGTTCAGTAAATCGGTTTGGGATCAATATGTAGTGTTCTTCTTTAGTATCACTCATATTAGCACAGGTGTTCAGCTTCTGTTCTCCCTATTGACGTCTTTACTTTATGCGGAAATAAGTGAGAATATTGGACAGAACGTATTGCTCAATTTTTTTACGGGTAAATATCATAAACCAGTCGTGGAGGATCGTATTTTCATGTTTGTCGATATGAAAGATTCTACCCCTATAGCCGAATCCTTAGGTCATGAGAAGTACTTTGATCTTTTGCGGTCTTATTATTTTCATTTCTCCGATGCGATCATTCATAATCACGGACAAGTGTATCAATATGTAGGAGATGAAATTGTTATTACGTGGAAACTGAAAAATGGATTGGCCAGGAATCATTGCTTACAATGTTTTTATGATATGAAGTCGGCCCTGGCCAAGAAAGAAAAGTTTTATGCTGATAATTTTGGAGTTACACCGGATTTTAAAGCAGCGCTACATATAGGGGAGGTTACCACGGGAGAAATTGGCGCCCTCAAGAAAGACATATTCTTTACAGGCGATGTTCTAAATACCACAGCCCGTATATTGGGCCTTTGTGGAGAATATCAAGAAGATCTGCTGCTTTCCAAAGAGCTTTCCGAGCAACTCGACTTGGGTGGAGACTTCACCGTTAGGACACTCGCAAATGCCTCCTTAAAGGGAAAAAAAGAGAAAGTGGAAATCGTTTCAGTCCGACCAAGCGCATAAGACATGCTACGCTCTATTTAGCTGGGGCCTTGTTCAGAACAAGGGGGAACTTGCAGTGGATATTACAACGGGCTTATCAATCAAAGTACATTAACGCAGCTATTTATACTGCACATTTTCGTCTTTCAGGGAATAACATAGTTTGGCTTTTTTCAAGCCAAAAATTCTACCTTCCCGAGCTTCGTAATTGGCATAGAGTACGCCATTTTTCCTAAAGGCTTGTTGGATACCCTCTTCTTTTCCTCGGTTTAAGTTCATTTTTTTGAAGAGCTCACCGGTTGAATACCATTTCCTTTGCTCTCCATGGGGTATACCTTGATAGTAATTATACAGAGCAATTAGAACATGGGCCGAATCGGCAGACCATATTTTTTTCTCTCCATGTAATTTCCCTTTATCATACTCCGCAACACTTTTAAAATGCCCATCGGGATACCATTGAATCGACTTGTGCTGCTTTTTACCATCTAAGATCCCGAACTTTTCCATTAGGATAGTATCGGTATAGTAACTCACGGCAAACCCGGAATAGGGAGAATCGTTCAACGTCCATATGGATGTTTGGGGATGGTATTTCAAAACCGATTTTTCAACCAACGTATCAGGCACCTTCAACAATCTATTATCGTTAGTATTTGCCATTGTTGTTTCTTTAGGTCTGGAACACCCTGTGAATATTAAAATTATGGATAAAAACAGCCAGGAATAAAGTTTCATTGTAACGATTTTGGTTCCAGTGATTCATGTAAAGAAGCAACCCTCTCATGTATTGCTATAAAATAACGTTGGGTTCCCCCTGTAAGTCAACACCAAAAAGTGTGATGATGTTTCCCAAATAAAATTCATTGATGATATGATAATGATAAAACGCCTCGCCGTCACTGTGTTGTGTGTTGGTGGTATGTCCTCCGGAGACGTCCAAATCTGTGGGATGGTCCCCAACCGAATTGCATTTTCTGCCATAAAGTAAAAAGCCATCCGCCATGATTCCCACCAATGCTTCATCATCATGGGATAGCACTGTATTTTCGGGAACGTCAGAAGATTCTACATGGTAGTGATATCCGGAAGGGCCAATGTGAGCTCCTGCGTAATCGAAGGTTTCGATGATCATTTCTTCTATGGGTCTATTATTACCTTCCTGATCATTGAAAATAGGAGCGCCGGTTACCGCAATGCCAATAGCGCCTAAACCTGTAGCTGTGCTGGAGGCAGCTATTTCCGGTGCTGCGGGTACAGTAACGGTATAACTATGCTCACTGATACGGCCAGGGGTCAAGTGGGTAGCCACCACAGGTTCAATATATAGTGGATTCGTTTCTTCCCAGTAGGGAGAGGTATGGTTGGGCAAACCATTAGCTTCAATAGTAATAGCATCACCATCGAATGAAATAGTAACCGCATTGGGGTTGAATTCATCAAATGCCGATATGGGCGTGCTCACTATATCCACTGAGTTGTTGGTATCATTTGTATTTTCATCATCACTGTTGCAAGATGAAATAAAACTAAGCGCTCCTGAAAGAAGCAAAAGTGCGAATTTTAGGTACTTCATTTTCATGATTTTTAATTAGAAAGACTTTTCTGTAGTATTAGATGCCTTTCTAGAACACTTCTTGCGGTTGTCCCTGGTTTTTTTGGTGGACGCTCGTTGATATTCGAATGACAAACTCTTAGTTTATCAATGGTCTCTTTTTGTAAAATTCCCGGAAAGGTAAACGCATGATAGCTTCAGGGGTCTTCCAAAAAAGTGCGGTAACATTTAGGCTCCAAGGATTATAAATTATTTACTATCTTAGAAATATGGGAGTTGGAGCTATCTTTTTTTGGAGTATTGCCTTGTGTTTTGCTATTGGTCTTGTTGCCAGGTTATTGGCGAGTGAATGACCCAATAGAAATAGCAGTACAAATCGAATACAGTTTTAACGGCAAGAATTGTAATATTTTTACTTTCTAATGGTGCCGTTCGTCATTTTATTACCTAAATTTAATGTATGCTCGACCTAGAAGATTACATCCGTATTATTCCCGACTTTCCCAAGCCTGGGGTTATGTTTAAAGATATTACCCCATTGTTAGGGAACAAACAGGCCTCCTCGCAATGTCTTGAGGAATTGCTAGCCTTGGTAAATGGTCAAAATATTGACAAGGTAGTAGGTATCGAGTCTCGGGGATTTTTCTTCGGAATGTTGTTAGCCCAGCGATTGGATGCCGGGTTTGTACCGGTCCGCAAACCGGGAAAACTCCCGTTCACGACTATTTTGGAGCCGTATCAATTGGAATACGGAATGGATGCCCTTGAAATCCATGAAGATGCTATATCCAAAGGAGAGCGTATTTTAATTCATGACGATGTCCTTGCAACAGGAGGTACCGCTAAAGCTGTATGTAATTTGGTAGAGAAGCTGGGAGGGGAGATCGTGCAGTGCAATTTTGTAATGGAACTCTGCTTTTTGGAAGGCATTGAGAAGCTGAAAAAGTATCCGGTAGCCTCAGCACTTAAATATTAATCCAACGCATTTTTAGTGACCCAAAGCCGGTAGCCAAACAGAGCTAATTGTAATTTGGTAGCCTTGGTGAGATCCAGTTGCCTTTTTGAAAAGCTAGGCAATATGGCTTTATTGATCTTTGCCAAGATTTTAAAGAGGGCTTTCTTCATAGTACAAAAATAGGTAAAAAAAAGTCCTGCTATGGAGAAACAGGACTTTTCAAACAATAAGAAATCTTTGTTAGAGTTCGATAACAATGTCATCGATGGGTTCTCCATCATCTGCCATGGCAGAGATGGTCGATTTACTTCCCTTCCCATTATTGGTTTCAATTTTTATACGGGTAATTTCTCCCTGCGAGTTTCGCCTTACTTTCTTATATGAAAACGATACTCCTTTAGCGGCAAGTTCGCTCTTAATTTCTTGCAGGCGTGCATCCGAGGTATTCTTGGTAATAACAATAGCATGGTCCGAAACAAACTCATTATCGCTGCGG
>JBCBDM010000049.1:0-20965 GCA_038529705.1 Bacteroidota bacterium | reverse complement strand
GACATTCTCAAACCCTGCAAAGTTAATTAAAAACACCCCCCTAACCCCCCTCAAGGGGGGATTTCTTATATCTTTGCCAAAATTTCAACCATGAGCACTATTCGCCTTAAAAACATTCGCATATTCACCAACCACGGGTGTCTCATTGAAGAGGAAAAAATAGGTAGTGACTATCTCGTAAATCTAAAGGTAAAAGCTAATCTAATGGAGGCAGCCACCTCGGATCATCTCAAAGATACTGTAGACTATGTGCATCTTCAGCATATCGTAAAAAATGAGATGGCGGTTCGGTCTAAGTTGTTGGAACATGTAGGGCAGCGAATTATTGATCGTATTTTCAATGAGATTCAACTGGTAGACAAGGTAGAGGTAACCATTTCAAAATTGAATCCTCCTATAGGGGGTGACGTGGAGGAAGTAAGTGTCACTATGCAATCCAAACGCCCCTTCGATTAAGGGTAAGGAACTGATGTCTCTAAGGTGGTAGAAAATCTATGGAAATTATATAGGATTCTTATCCTTAATATTTTTATATTTGCCTTCTATTTATTGGCGTCTTGGCCGAGTGGCTAGGCAGAGCTCTGCAAAAGCTTGTACAGCGGTTCGAATCCGCTAGACGCCTCCAAAACCCTCAACAAGTCCCTGAGTTTATCGAAGGGTGGTTGGGGGTTTTTTACTACTTATGGTCATTTCCAAATAGCATTACCCCCCTGTTTCTATAGGTAATTTCGTCTTTGGAATTCTATCCAACCCCTTCTGAACCTGATCTGGAAAGATGCCTTCTATCAAGAGAATCACCCCAAAACCAATAATAAGTATGCTCACCCATTTCTTGGTCTTGATAATAAAACGAGGTGTCATTTTACTTTTTAATTTTTTAGCTAAAGAAATCTTTGCCAAATCTGTCAAGAAAAAAGTAACCAGAACGGTAGTTAAAAAAAGGAAGACTCCGTTTTCAGAAGTGGTTAAGGCATTGGCCATAATAATGGTTCCTATCCAACCTGCCAACACTCCGAAATTCACAAAGTTGAGTAAGAAGCCCTTTAGAAATAATCCCCCTAAGTTCTTCTTTACATTCACTGCATAGTGTTCTCGAACTATTTTTATAAAGGTCTTGACGGTTCGAATATAGGAGATAATTCCATAGGCGATGAGGATGACACCACCAAAAATAAGAAGTCCAGGATCATCCTTAACCCGTTCGAGAATCTTGCTGGTACTAAAGTAAGCGATGATTATAAAGACAATGTCTGCAAAGATCGCACCCAGGTCGAAGAACAATCCCGCTCGAAATCCTTTGGTAATACTTGTCTCAATTAAGGTGAAGAACACAGGCCCAACGGCAAACGCCAACAGGAAACCGTAAAAAGCTGCGTATGGTAAACCCTCAAACATTACTGTAAAAGTACGAATAACTTTAGTCTTGTTTGAGGGTTTGTCCAGTTAATGGAGGGAAGCTTAGTTCATTACTTTTATTTTCCCACCGGCTAATTTCTTTTTATTTACTTCGGTTGGATTTCCATAGATATATACATTTCCTCCTGCCGTTACTTTAGCATCTACCTTTTTGCTCGCATTAATATCCGCTTCTCCCGCTGCCGTAATGCCAATTTTTGTTCTTTCCGTAAGTAATTCGCGGCCTTCAAAAATTCCTCCCGAGTTCAAGGTGATTTCCTGACTTCTGGACAACCCTGAGGCTCTAATAATTCCGCCGGTTACTGCTTTTACTTTGGTTCTATCCACTTGCAAGCCCACCTTGATCTTCGCTCCTTCCTGAGCTCTTAGTTCTATCTCATCCTGCTCTATCATTTCGTTTCCAACAATATAGGATCCTTCGTTAGCGTCGATCACGTCTATGTCCTTAAAATATACTTCAATGTAGGTATCCTCTCCCTGGAAACGCGTGTCCAACATCATTCTCAACTTCAGTTTTCCATTCTGATTAATCACCTTTACATCATGTGTATTATCTCCTTTAATCACCACCTTATTTTCGTCTGATTGGATCAAATTTACTTCCATTAGATCATACACTTTCAGTTCTGTAAAATCACCAACATCTTTAGTGACTGTTCGTTGGGATAACATGGCGATTGAAAAAAGAGCAAAGCAAAGAGTCAATATATTTTTCATGATTGTTATTTTTAATTTCACTAAAGATGTTGTTTTCTATGAATTGTTACACTTCAACTTCAATATCTTTTCGATGTCCCAACATAGTAAAGTCCAAGTGCTTTTTTACCAGGTCTGCATTCTTCACTTTAACATACACTTCATCTCCTAATCGATATATATTTTTGGTGCGATCCCCAATAACGGCAAATTCATCTCGATCGAAAACATAGTGATCGTCTTTGAGATCTCCCAGTCGTACCATACCCTCGCATTTGTTTGAAATAATTTCTACGTACACTCCCCATTCGGTCACTCCGGAAATCACTCCCAGGAAATCCTGATCCTGATGATCCATCATATACTTTACCTGCATGTATTTTATACTATCTCTTTCGGCATTGGATGCCAACTGCTCCATATCGCTGGAATGTTGACACTTTTCTTCATACTCTTCTTCTTTTGCGCTTTTTCCTCCATCCAAATAATACTGTAACAGTCTGTGAACCATTACATCAGGATAACGTCGAATAGGAGAAGTAAAGTGTGTATAATAATCAAAAGCCAATCCATAATGTCCAATATTATGGGTTGTATAAACAGCTTTACTCATACTTCTAATAGCTAGCGTATCGATAAGATTTTGTTCTTTACGTCCATGAACATCTTTCAATAATTTATTCATGGATTTGGCGGTAGTAATTCTATCTCTGGTATCCAACTTATATCCGAAACGTTTGATGATATTTTCGAGTGCTGCGATTTTCTCATCATCCGGTTCATCATGAACTCGATATACATAGGTCTTCTTAGGATTCTGATTTCCAATATATTCGGCTACACTTCGGTTGGCCAATAACATAAATTCTTCGATCAATTTATTGGCATCTTTACTCTCCTTAAAATAAACACCTTCAGGAACATTGTGCTCATCCAATCTAAACTTTACCTCTATTTTGTCGAATGAAATAGCACCTGCACCCATTCGTTTCTTTCGCAAGACCTTCGCCAATCGATCTAATTCCAATATAGCCTGAGCTATATTTTTATCTACCGAATATTTTTTTCCTGTCAGGGAAATCTCAGCAGGGATTTCATATGACTTCTCGACTGCACTCGAAGGGACATGGGTTTCAATAATATGCTGTGCTTCCTCGTAGGCAAAACGAGCGTCACTATAGGTCACAGTTCTTCCAAACCACTGATCTATTACTTGGGCTTTATCGTTCATTTCGAAGACAGCGGAGAAGGTGTATTTTTCCTCATGAGGTCGTAACGAACAGGCGTTATTGGATAAAATTTCCGGTAGCATGGGAACTACTCTATCTACTAAATATACCGAAGTAGCTCTCTCATAAGCTTCATCGTCTAAGGTATTACCTGGTTTTACATAATGAGATACATCTGCGATATGAATTCCTATTTCGTAATTTCCATTCTCCAGGGTTTGAAAAGAGAGGGCATCGTCAAAATCCTTTGCATCTTTTGGATCTATAGTAAAGGTTAACACTTCACGCATATCTCTTCTCTTTTTTATTTCTGAAGCCTGGATGGAAGTATCCAGATTGTTGGCATAGGCTTCTACATCTGCCGGAAATTCATAGGGTAATCCGTATTGGGCTAAGATGGCGTGTATTTCGGTATGGTGTTCTCCAGGTTTCCCTAACACCTTGATCACTCTTCCAATGGGAGAATCGCTGTTTTCTTCCCAGCCGTCCATTCGAACCAAGACCTTGTCTCCATTCTTCGCCTTATTGATCTGCCCTTTCGGAATAAATATATCCGTATACATATTATACCCGGTACACTCTACGAATGCAAATCGATCGGACACGGTGATGGTACCCACAAACTCTTTGCGTTTGCGTTGCAGGATCTTGGTAATTTCTCCTTCTATTTTGCCACTTCTTCTTCTTTTAAAAACATACACTTCCACCACATCACCGTTCAAAGCTCTGTTCAGATGTTTGCTCTTTATAAAAATGTCATCTTCCAGGCCTTCTACGATCACGTATCCTTGTCCACGGCTGGTAAGATCTAACACTCCCGTATGATAGTTCATGGAAGGAGCCAGTATATACTTCCCTCTTTCAATTTCCTGGAGGGTTCCCTTTCCTTGTAATCTCTTTAACGTTTTTATAATCTGGTTTCTGCTACTGGCATCATTCAGTCCAAGTTTGGCAGAGATCTGTTTGTAATTAAAACCGTTTGAACGGTCTTTTCTAAATATTTCCAATATATGCTGAGTAAGTCCTTCTGTTCTTCGTTTCTTACTTCCTTTTTTCTTTTTCGGCATAGTTATTTCTTATAATAAGTAACCATTGGTTATTTATGTGTTCGTAATTCCTTTATCCAATTTCTGAAGATATGCCTGCCTCAATGTAGATCTATGAGAATGGGGACTCCCGGTAGTGTTCGGGAAAGGGAAATTCGAATTTAAGTATTTCAATAGTTACTTGAATTCTTAATTATTGTTCAAAAGTACGTTTATTAAATGAATCGCCTTCAACATTTTATAAAGATTTAGTAATTTAGTCATATATGGAACATTATAAAACCATAGCTGTTTTCACTTATCCCAGCGAATATGCGGTGTTAAAACATTTGCTTCAACAAAGCAAAGTGCGGTTCGTTTTTCAAAACGAAACCATGATCAGTGTACTTCCATTCCATTCCAATGCCATAGGCGGAATACGTCTTATGGTTCATGAAGAAGATATCCCAAAGGCAGAAGAGATCATTAGTGATTTGAATAATTCTTCCCAACTTCGAATTGTTTAAATGATCTTTCTTTCATTTAATAGTAGCTAATTGTAGCATATCCGGGAGTATCTGAAAATCCTTTAAAGAGTAAGCGAGTTTGCCGAAAATCGAAAGAGTAGGTTCTAAAAACAATTTTATATGAAATATTTTACATTAAGTATTCTCAGTTTATGTCTCTCATTCACCCTAACCGCTCAGGAATTATTATCACCTTCCTTTGGAATTTCAAAAAAGAAAACCGCTTACATCACTTTACAGGATGGAAGTGAATTAAAAGGTAATATTCATGATATCGATAGAGATAAAGGTTTAATTGAAGAAATTACCGTAAAAAATGGCTCCGGCAAAAAACAAAAACTCGAACCGGAAGAAATAAAATTCATGTATCTCCCTGCCAACAATCTGGATAAACTTTCCAAAACGGTAGGTACCGCCACCAATGCCCAAAACTGGCAAGATGACAAAATAGATCAAAAATTATTGAATAAGGGATATGTCTATTTTGAGTTATCGGAGGTAAAGTTGAAGAAAAAAACCAAAAAACTACTCATGCAGTTACTCAATCCTTCCTTCAGTAAAAATATCAAAGTGTATCATGATCCCTATGCAGGAAAAACAACTTCTCTGGGAATTGGGGCGGTAAAACTAACAGGAGGCATTGAAAAATCTTACTATATAGCGAAAGAAAACGCTACCGCATTTAGAATAAAGAAAAAAGACTATAAGGACGAATTCGGTCCGCTGTGGAGTAGCTGCCCTGCAGTAACCGAAAAATTCCCGGAAAAACACTGGAGGGATTTAACACAACACATTCTATCTTACAATGAATGTAGCGAGTAATCAAACACAAAATTAGTTTTTTGTAAAGCCCTTTGAAAAATAAGGGCTTTTTCAATTCTACAAACTTCTAACAGTTTTCAACATATATTAAATACATCTTTTTCCTTTTTAAAATTTTAAATTAAAAATGATGATGATGATGGCTTGTTGACATATGGAATAACTTTTTGTTACTTTCTTTTGAATTTAACTTATCCTTTTTTGCGGACCATTTATCAACAGGAAATCCATAGACTAATGAGTTGAAAAATAAATGATTTTAGAGTTTCATGCACAGTTGTCAACAACCGAAATGAACAATCTATTTTTAACAATTAATTTTTGTGTTATTGTTGTTAACTGGAAATTTATAGCGGAAAAAACAACAATAAGTGAAGGTTAAAATAATTGGTAATTCAAACTAAATTTACATATTCAAAATCTGTTGTTGGGAACCAAATATTCTTTTGGAATTTCTGTAAACAAATATCAACATAGTTGTTAACTAAAATATCACAACACCTTTAAGAAAAAGTAAAGAATTGATAATATTGTATTTAGAAAGATCGCACATAAAGAAGCAAAAAGTATCTTTGTAAAAACTTTATCAGTATGAAAATTGCCATAGGTAACGATCACGCCGGACCGGATTATAAATTTGCCATCGTGAAATGGCTTCAGGAAAAGGGAATTGAGGTAGTCAATCACGGAACCGATAGCCTGGACAGTGTGGACTATCCGGATTTTGCCAATCCAGTAGCTAAAGCGGTAAATGAGGGTGAAGTAGATCTGGGAATCTTGATCTGCGGAAGCGCCAACGGGGTTGCCATGACGGCGAATAAGTATCCAAAGGTACGCGCCGGACTTTGCTGGACCAATGAAATTGTGGAGTTGATTCGCTTACATAATAATGCGAACATATTGTGTATTCCAGCTCGCTTCACTGCAATTCCTCAAGCACTAAAGATGGTGGATACTTTTCTAACAACAGAATTTGAAGGAGGCCGTCACCAAAAACGAGTCGATAAAATTTCCTGTTAAAAACAAGTTGTAATGGCTCATTCTCACTCCCATTCACATCAACATAACCATGGAGATCTGAAAGGGAGGAATTTGCTTATATCCATTTTTCTCAACATACTTATTACCATCACCCAGGTTATAGGAGGCATCATATCCGGAAGCCTCTCCCTTCTTAGCGATGCGCTCCATAATTTTAGCGATGTCCTTTCCTTGATCGTTAGTTATATAGCAGATCTGTACTCAAAAAGAGAAGCTTCGTTTGATAAAACCTTCGGATATAAAAGAGCAGAGATCATTGCGGCTTTTGTAAATGCATCCACACTTCTTATTGTGGCAATTTATCTGGTCTATGAAGCTGTAGAGCGTTTTTTCAATCCACAGGAAATTGAGAGCGGCCTGGTCATCTGGTTAGCCCTACTGGGAATAGTGGCTAATGGATTTAGCGTGTTGTTGTTAAAAAGCAGTGCCAAAGAAAACATGAATATGCGATCGGCTTATCTGCATTTACTCACGGATATGTCTGCTTCGGTAGCAGTGCTCGTAGGCGGGTTGTTGATGAAATATTTTGGATGGTTTTGGGTGGATAGTGTGTTGACCATTCTTATTGCCATTTACTTATTAGTCATGGGGTATGACCTTTTGAAGCGCTCTTTCAAAGTCCTTATGTTATTTACTCCGGATGATATAAATTTGGAAAAACTGAGAGAAGCTATTTCTCAACATGCCGAAATAAAAAATGTGCATCATATCCACATCTGGCAGCTGAATGAAAAAGAAGTACATATGGAAGCCCATATTGATTTTTATCATGACATTTCGGTAAGCAAATTCAATGAGATCCTGGCCGAAGTAGAAGAGGTGTTGTATCACGACTTTGGAATTAACCATGTAAATATGCAGCCGGAATACAAAAAAGACGACCCCAAGGATATTATTGTACAAGATTAGCATAAAGAGCAGGTGATGGAATTATTTATAAAAACCTTCGATCAACTTACCACAAAAGAACTGCACGATATTTTACAATTGCGCTCCGAAGTTTTTGTGGTAGAGCAGGATTGTGTATATCAGGATATTGATGGTAAGGACGAGAAGGCCCTACATGTTTTTGGAAAAAAATCGGGCCGCGTTGCGGCCTACACTCGTTGTTTCGCGCCGGGCATTTATTTTAAAGAAGCTGCTATCGGAAGAGTGGTCGTTCCAAAAGACCAAAGACAATATGGCTACGGGCACGATATTATGAAAGCGTCTGTTAAGGCCATTTATGATCAATATGGGGAGCAGCCTATTAAACTCTCGGCTCAGACTTACTTGACCCAATTTTATCAATCCCATGGTTTTAAGCAAGTTGGAGAGGGGTATCTTGAGGATGGAATTCCCCATATCGCCATGATCCGACATTAAGACTCTGAGAGTCGTAACAAATCGTTATATTTGAGCCCCAAATCTTTAAATACCAAAGGGTTGCTCCGTATAATATTAGCTACTAAACAGTAATGGCTAATGGATGCTCTTTCATATCTTAATGGTTTGGTCAATGATAAACCCAAAACCAACCAGTTATGAAAAAGCACCTACTTTTATTCATCACATTTTTTATTTCTTCCTTGGTGTCATTTGCCCAGCAATATCGGGAAATGATCGATGCTGGCACCTATTCCGTTTACGAGGTTCAGGCTGTGGCAGACCCCTATTTTGAGTTGGTTGGAACCGGAAAGGGAACCGGATATACCCAATACAAACGGTGGGAATACAACGCGCTGCATTCCATGGATGAAAACGGCTATCTCCAATCTACCGAAGCACTGCTGAACGAATATTTTGAAAATGAAGCAAATACTCGAAACAGCCGTACGATGGATACGAGCAATTGGTTGGAATTGGGTCCAACCACCTGGAATTCTACTTCAGGGTGGAATCCTGGAGTGGGAAGAATCACCTCATTCGCCGTGGATCCAGACGATCAGAACCATATTGTCGTGGGCTCACAGACCGGAGGGGTCTGGAGAACAACAGACGGAGGAACCAACTGGACGGTATTAACAGACAGTTTTACAAATATGGACGCCTATGCTTTGGCCATTCATCCGGTAAATAAAGATACGTACTATTGGGGATCTTCCTCAGGAATTATTTTTAGGACCACAGATGCAGGTGCCAATTGGAGTCAATGGGTGAATCTTTCGGGAGCCGATGTCAATAAAATACTCATTCACCCTACCTCCCCGGATATTGTTTTTGTAAGCGTGGTTTCCGGAGGAATTTTCAGAACAACCAATGGCGGAAGTACCTGGTCCGGAACTCTAACAAGTGAATCTACGGGATATGATATAGAGTTTAAACCTGGAGATACGAACACAGTATATGCCTCTGGAAACGGTTTTTACAGATCTACCGATGGAGGGGCGAGCTTTAGCCAGATTTCCAGCCCTTTTACTGCTGGCCAAACCAAAATGATTGGAGTTTCGGCTAATGGCGCCTCAACCGTATATGTGGTGGAGGAGAGTAACGGAATTTTTGGGGGAATATATGTTTCCGGAAATAGCGGTGCCTCATTTACAGAACTCAGCCATAGCGCAAATTATTTCGGATATAGTGACACAGGTGGCGATTCAAGCGGACAGGCTCCAAGAGATATGGATATTGTGGTGAGTCCGACCAACGTAAACGAAGTACATATTGCCGGAATACATTCCTGGAGATCTTTCGATGGTGGAGCTACTTTTGAGCTAACTTCTTACTGGACAGAATCCGGAGCGGCGAGTAGAGATGTAGGTTATTGTCATGCCGATATTGATATAATGGAGTTTGTAGGAAACAACCTATATGTGGGTTCGGATGGTGGTATCTTTGTGGCTACCAATTCCGCCGAAGTGATGAACGATAATTTTTATACGGATCTTACTTTCGGATTGGGAATACGGCAATTCTACAGAATAGGGGTTTCGCAGACAAATCCTGAGATTTTGGTGGGAGGGTCGCAGGACAACGGAAGCTCATTCTATAATACCTCAGGAAATTGGTTCGACTGGTTAGGAGCCGATGGAATGGAAGGATTTGTGGATAAGAACAACAATGACATTTTCTACGGAACTTCTCAAAACGGTACTCTTTACAAATCTACCAATGGAGGCCAGAGCCGTTTCAATTTAGCGACACCTCCTGGAAGTGGTAATTGGGTGACTCCATTCGAACAAGACCCGACGGATCAAGATGTGATCTATGTGGGTTACGACGAGGTGTATAAATCAACCAACGGTGGCTTCTCCTGGAGTGCAATTTCTCAAGATTTTGGGCCCAATATGGACTACCTTAAAATTGCTCCAAGCAATAATCAGATTATGTATGGTTCTGTAGATGGGAACTTATATAAGACAACAGATGGAGGGGCAACGAACTGGACCTCACTTTCCGGTTATAGTGGAACTTTCATCAACGATATCGCTATCCACCCATCAGACCCCAACCGTGTGGCCATTGCAACCAATAATACCAATCGGGTTTTTGTCTCTACCGATGGGGGAAGTAGTTGGACCCCCATGAAATTGAACCTACCAAACTACACGGCTTATTCGCTGGTATGGCAGAACACTGCAGACAACCGTCTTTTCGTTGGAATGAATTATGGCATCTATTATATCGACGACAATCTAACGCAATGGCAGGTATTCGCCAATAATTTGCCGAATGTAAGAGTGTATGAAATGGAGATCAATACTTCTAATGGAATGTTATATGCAGGCACCTATGGGCGAGGAGCCTGGAGGTCTTTACTTCCGGATATTGCCTCGGATACTCAAGCCCCCACAGCCCCTACCAACTTGGTGGCTAGTAATATTGCAGCAACTTCGGTAGATCTGGATTGGACCGCTTCTACGGACAATATTGGAGTAACCGGGTATGAAGTATTTCAGGATGGAGTGAGTATAGCAACGGTTCCGGATGTAAACCATAGTGTTACAGGTTTGACGCCTGCTACAACTTACGATTTCACAGTGCGAGCTTTCGATGCCGCAGGGAATGACTCTCCTATGAGTAATACAGAGAATGTGACTACTTCGGTTCCGTTGCCGGTTCCCTGCGCAAATACGGTGAGCTCTGTTCCATATTCCGAAAGTTTTGAAACACCAGGTAATTTAGGGTTTTGGATGCAACCTACTGCAGAAGACGACGGGGATTGGGTACAGGACAATTTGGGAACACCCTCAACAGGAACAGGCCCGAGCACCGGAAGTGACGGAGATTATTATCTGTTTTTAGAGGCGTCCACGAATGGTTCTCCCGGAGAAATAGGAGCCAATGCCATGGCTATTTTGGAAGGTCCATGTATTCAACTGTCTACCCTATCCAATGTTCAGTTTACATTCGATTATCATGCTTACGGAGATAGCATCTCTACAGCAAGTCTTATTGTGGAAGGAAGTGTGTACGATGGAATTTGGTTCGAATTGCTGAATCTTACAAATTTCGTAAGCCAGAACACCTGGATTTCAGAAAGTATAGACCTAAGTAGTTATAATGAAGACTTAAAGATTCGTATCAAAGGAACTACCGGAGGTGGATGGTCCAGTGATTTGGCTATTGACCATCTAGGATTCACCGGAGAGGAGTGTGCCGGCGATGTGAAGACTTGGAATGGAGTAAGTTGGTCTCCTTCCGGAGCACCCGGAAGCACCAATGCTCTCATTTTAAATGGGAATTACGACACCGGAATTCACGGAAATATAGAAGGGTGCACATTAACAGTAAATACCGGTTCGACCTTAAATATTGCGGCTGATAGCTATATGCGAATCGAGAACGATATTACGGTGAACGGAAACCTGTTAGTAGCACATACCGGGAATCTGGTTCAAACCAACGAAACTGCCCAGGTTACCAATAATGGCACTATCAATGTATATGTGACCACACCCAATCTCGAATCTAGAGATTTCCTGGTAATGGGAAGTCCTGTGAGCGCCGAAACAAGGAATGGTGTTTTTGTAGATCCATTTCTTGTGTTAGATCATAACACCTTGAACTTTGTCCCACATCCGGATGTCACAGCTCAATTTCCGGGAGCGGAAAATTTTGCCGACGATAACAACGATTTTTGGTCGGCATATAATGGATCAATTACTCCAGGAAGAGGATTCATTGTTCGCCCACAGGCTGGTTTTGGAGAGCCTGGAGGCATATTTAACTACACCTTCCAGCAGGGAACCCTCAACAGCGGTATGATCGATTTTAATGTTCTTTATAATACCAGTAAGAATGATAGTCCTAATGTCCTAGCCAATCCTTATGCCTCGGCAATTTCGGCAGATGCGTTCATCGCTGCCAACCCCATGATCGACGAAGTCTATTTCTGGGAGCATTTAACAGCGCCTAATCCCGGACTTCCGGGCGCGGGTAGCATGAATTTCAGCATGCAGGATATTTCTATGTATAATTTAATGGGGGGAACCGCAGCGGCAGCGGATATTACAGGAACCGTAACGGAACCCAATGGTGTGATTGCAACAGCTCAGGGATTTGGAGTTAAGGCAACCGCGGCGGGAACAGCCAGCTTTAGTAATGCCATGCGATTAACGTCAGGAAATAATACACTGAGAGCACCTGAGGAAAAGGACCGGGTTTGGCTTCAGATATCCACTGAGGAATACAACCTTAGTAGTAATACCTTGATAGGCTTTTCCAATGCGACCAGTCCGGGGCTTGATATGGGATATGATAGTAGACGTCTAGCGAGTGTCCTTTCGCTCTATTCCCATCTCGACACAGATGTTTCCAAGGAATTAGGGATACAATCCTTAGGCGCCTTGAAATCGGATAGTAAAGTGCTACTTGGCTTTTCTTCCTTGGTCGACACGGAAACCGATTACAAAATAACGATGATCAAGACCGAAGGCTCTCAGATTGAAGACATGTCCGTATTCTTATATGACAATGAATTGAATCTATTGATCGAACTCACCCAGCAGGATTATTCTTTTTCCAGTAATAAGGGTACGTTCCATGAAAGGTTTACTTTGTTATTTGAAAATAAGACACTAGGAACCCCCGGAATTATCAATGAGCTGAGTGTGAAGGTGTATCCCAATCCAACCACTGGAAAGCTACAGGTGATTTCCCTGTCAAACCGTGAGATTGCTGAAGCACAGCTTTTGGACCTTCAGGGTCGTGTGCTTACCACTTTTAAGGTCCATGACTTTTCGGCCGAGATCGATCTGAGTGAATTTAGTGGAGCCACCTATTTACTGAAACTGATTTCGGGAGGAGAAGAGACCATAAAACGGGTTGTAAAAGAATAAGAAATATAACCATAAGTAAAAGGAATACAAGCTCACTTTTAAAGTGAGCTTTTTCTTTGAAGGGCCATTGTGAATTAGAAAAAAAAGAGGGGGTAAAATTACGATATTCTTATTTCGGGCTGGGCGATTTTACGATGTTTTCAAATTTCGCAAACTAGTTGGTTTTAGGCCTTGTTTGCTGTTAGATTTTAATAAATTTAATCCCATAATCATTCAAAATTAGGGTTATGGGAAGAAAGGTAAACTTCATTGTTTTAATGCTTTTGGTATTCGTTAGTCTATTGTTTGGCACCGAATATCACTTCATGGAAAACTCCGGAACGATTGACAAGGGCGACACAGCCTGGATGCTTGTGGCCAGCGCATTTGTACTCTTAATGACCCCCGGACTTGCCTTCTTCTACGGAGGAATGGTCAGCAGGAAAAGCGTCATTTCCACCATGCTTCAGAGTTTTGTTGCCTTGGGTGTAATCAGTATACTTTGGGTTGTTGTGGGGTTTAGTTTGGCGTTTGGAGATAGTCTGGGAGGATTTGTAGGAAACCCTATGACTTATTTCAATTTTAAAGGGGTTACCATTTCTCCCAATCCTGATTTTTCGGAAACTATCCCTTTCTTATTGTTCGCTCTCTTTCAATTGAAGTTTGCCATCATTACACCTGCATTGATTACCGGAAGTTTCGCGGAACGGATTCGATTTAGAAGCTACATCCTGTTTATGGTTCTATTTTCAATCTTTATTTATGCTCCCTTAGCACATATGACCTGGCACCCGGATGGTTTGCTACGCAATTGGGGGGTCTTGGATTTTGCCGGCGGAACCGTTGTACACATGTCCGCCGGAATCGCCGCACTGGCCGGTGCCATGTATTTAGGCAAACGCAAAGAACGAATTGAAAAACCTGCCAACATTCCTTTCGTGATTCTGGGTACGGGCCTGTTGTGGTTTGGCTGGTTTGGCTTTAATTCCGGCTCGGCGCTCGGTGCTAACACAGATGCTGTAGTCGCCTTTGCAAATACCAATTTGGCTTCTGCTGCGAGTATGATCACCTGGATATTTTTAGATAGATTTCAAAATAGAAAGATGTCCGCCTTAGGGGCCTGTATTGGGGCCATAGTTGGCTTGGTTGCCATTACTCCGGCGGCCGGGTTTGTAACCATAGGACAGAGTGTTTTTATTGGTTTTATTGCCGCCATTGTGAGTAACTTCGCAATTCGTCTTCACAAACGATCTGAAGTGGACGACACCTTGGATGTGTTTCCCAGCCATGGTGTAGGAGGTATCGTTGGGATGATTCTTACCGGAGTATTCGCCAAAGATGTTGGCCTCGTCTACGGACAAAACACCACTTTTATTTATCATTGTATTGCTCTAGTATTGGTAACCTTATTCACGTTCTTTGGCAGCTTATTACTCTATAAGATCACCGATGTGTTGTTGTCCATGCGGGTAAGGGAGGATCAGGAGTACAGAGGTTTAGATTTGTCCCAGCATGGAGAGAACATTGAGGCTTAACGTTTTTTTGATTTCACATCCTTATTAAAAGGGATGCCCAATTGTACCGAAATACTTTCGTCATCGGTGTGATCTGCCAGGTCCACACCATATTGTATGTCTTCGACTGCCTCATATACAAAGGTTCCAAATAACCGATCCCAAATAGATAGCATATTCCCGTAGTTACTATCTGTCCAGGGCAATTCAAAATGATGATGGAATTTATGCATATTTGGAGTTACGATCAAATAACTTAATGCCTTGTCCATCGACAAGGGAATGCGGAGATTGGCGTGGGTCCAATAGGTAAATAAGACACTTAATATTCTGTAGAAAAAATAAAAAGAGATAGGCATTCCCGTAATGATAACGGCAATCAGTGCAAAACTTTCTCTAATCACAAAATCGATCGGGTGATGGCGGGTTCCTGTACTGGCATCCACATGCTTATCGCTATGATGGACTATATGCAATCGCCATAACGCCGGAATTTTATGAAGTACAAAGTGTACTCCATATTGAGCGATGAGGTCCAGGATCATAATAGAGAGGACTAGCTCTACCCAAACCGGGGCCTCAAACAAGTGGAGCAGACCAAATTGAGATTCCTGTAACCAAATAAACACACCGGCGGTGGCTATTCCGAAAAGGGCATTGATCACCATGACAAAGAATAACAGGATCAAATTGACCCTGGCGTGTTTCCATTTCTTATACCGCAACTTGAAAAGGCTATAGTAGCCTTCAAGGACCCAGAAAATTCCTAAGGTAAGAAATACCCATCCGGCTTTCATCCAAATGGGCATAGTTTCAAAGAAGTTGAGGAAATCGTTCACTCTCGTTAATAGGTATAATAGATGGCTAAATATTCATAGGAACCACCAATAGCTTATCTTAAAATTCGCGCATATTTCTTGTCGTCGTTCAATACCGAAACGGCCTCTAGAATTTCCGGGTTGTTCTCAACCTGATAGTCGTATAATCCTTTCTTATAGAAATAACGCTTTAAGATCTCGTCACTCAACAACGATTTGATCTCTGCCTTTTTGGATACCAGATCTTTTTCCTTGGCGCGGTCGATGGAAGCCATTAGGGCTTCATAACTTCCCTTGATCTCATCCTTAAGCTGGTCATCTTCGGCTCTGCGTAAAGCATCCGCGAATTTCTTTTCCGTTTGGGTTTCGTATTCAAAACCATTGCGCTTCAAGAAACCGAGAAAATCCTGAAAATCCGCTTCGGAGAATTCAAAGTTTTTCCAGTCTGTCATTTCATTTTTATAATGGTATTCGGTGGCGTAATCGAAAATGGCACTGTCTTTTAACAAGGCAGTGGTAATGGGGCTGAATTTGGCCGTCTCCAATTCAATGTCCGGTAAAATTCCTCCGCCATCGTACACAGTTCGCCCCCCTTTGGTCTTAAACGAATTGTATTCTTTTGGATCGAGTCGAACAGGGTCTCCGTTCTCATCCCGGTTCCAGTAATCCAATGCCTGGATGCATCTTCCACTTGGAGTGTAGTATCTGGAAATGGTCACCTTAAGTTGTGTTCCGTAGGTTAATTTCTTTGGACGCTGTACCAATCCTTTGCCAAAACTGCGCGCGCCTACGATCACAGCACGATCCAAATCCTGTAATCCTCCGGAAACGATTTCACTGGCAGAAGCGCTTCTGCCATTTACCAACACCACCAATGGAATCTCGGTATCAATAGGTTCGTTTCGCGTTTTATAGGTTTTGTTATATTTTTCGATAACCGATTTCGTAGTAGTGATCACCTCTCCTTTGGGAACAAATAGGTTGACAATACTAATGGCTTCGTTCAACAGACCTCCCGGATTTCCACGGAGGTCCAATATGATCTTTTTAGCTCCCTCCGCTTTTAATTCTTCCAGAGCGGCTTTGGTTTCGATCGTAGTCTTCCGATTGAATTTGGACAATACGATATAACCAATATCTCCGTGAATTAATTTATAATAGGGAACCGCATGTACGTCTACTTTTTCTCTTACCAGGGTGGTGGTTTCTGTTTTTCCCTGGCGCTTGAAGGTAAGTTCTACTGTGGTGCCGGCAGCCCCTTTTAAAAGGTCTCCTGCGTCGTCGTCGAAATCGGCAAGGGTAATATTACCTACCTTTATAATCTCATCTCCGGCTTTGAGTCCAGCCTTATCGGCGGGATAGTCCTGGAACGGTTCCGTAATGATGATCTTGTCGTTCAGCGTTTTCACCGAAGCTCCAATTCCGGTATACGTTCCCGAGTTCTTAATTCGAGCGTCCTCCACGGCTTGTTCATTCCAATAGACCGTATAGGGGTCAAGGTCGGCAAGCATTCCCTTGATAGCCTTGTCCATTAACGTTGCCGGGGTATTTTCATCCACATAATTCATGTTCAACTCCTTGAACAAGGTGGTAAAAATCTCTATCTGCTTTGCGATCTCGAAAAAATCGTTCTTGAAACTGGCGCCTGTAAATAGGATACCCAATGCGAGGATTGGAATTATGATTTTCTTTTTCATGATTCAAAATTTTCTATTATCAACCCAGAGGAACTATGGCGTGGCTTTAAGAAGCTTTCCTAGAGCCGTGTCCAATGTGGCATATTTGGGTTTATTTTTACTAATATATAAAAATAAGAGAGCAAACGTCTTACCGTTCGAGTCGCTTAACAAATGTTTATGAAGCCTATAGGCCTCACGCATTTGCCGCTTGATCCGGTTACGGGTTACGGCTAACTTAAAATTGCGTTTGGGAACGGCGAAGGTGGCTTGTGTTCGTTCCAATTCCTCGACGGGCAAATAGAACATCTTCACTGGAAATTTCGAAATCGATTTTCCTTCGGAAAATAATTGCTCTATTAACTTGCGGCTTTTTAACCGTTCACTTTTAGGGAATTTCAAACTCATAAAGTAAATGTAGTTTATTTGGGCGTTTCCGTAAAGTAAAACCTACGGTTTACTGTACGGCCGGGTCATTCGCTGTATCTCTTTTGTCCATATCTCTTGACTAGCTTCGCTAGCTACCTTCAGGCAAAATACGTTTTGCCTTCTGCAATGCTCGAGATGACAAAAGAGGATGCCGCTACGACCCCTAACGCAAAAAGCCTGCTTTTGCAGGCTTTTTATTTGTGTTTGAAGGAGAACTAGTAGCCGTAGCTATTGTTCTTATCGTCTACATCTGCCATCAGGCCGGAGGGATCGATCTTCATTTGTTTTACTTTCTTTCCAGCCGGAATCTCGAATTCATAGGTAGGATACGCCCAGGCCCAATCTTCCAGAACCGTTCTGTTAATGGAAGCGGTTGGATTTTCCTTTTCACCTCGCATCATTTGTAATGGAATGTAGAAGGACTGCTCTGTTCCATCCTCAAAAACCACGTATAGATCGATAGGCATTGGCATTAAACCTTTACGTTCCAGGGTAACCTTGGTCTTCCCGTCCACCTCGGTTACTTCATTGATACTGTAATCGATGGTATTGGTAGTTTGCATGAAATCTGTGAGATACCAATCCAACTCCATACCCGAAACTTTTTCCGCAACGCGGATAAAATCATTGGGAGTGGGGTGCTTAAAGGCCCAGTCATTAAAGTATTGTTTTAGCGTCTTGTCTAAGTTAGCATCTCCTATCACGTATCCTAACTGCGCCATGAAGACAGCTCCCTTGCTGTAAGCGGTAGTGCCATACACGCGGTTGCTCTCATATCGGTCTGCATGGGTAGTGGCAGGAACCTCGCGTCCGCTGTTGGCCAAACGCTTATAACCCAGGTACGATCCCGAGTTTGGATTCGATCTATTTCTCTGCATGACCTTGTTCATAGCATGGGCCGAAATGTAAGAAGTAAACCCTTCGTCCATCCATTCGTGTTTCCCTTCATTGGTGGCTAGTAGGAATTGAAACCAGGTATGAGCCAGTTCGTGTGCTGTTACCCCTACCAAACTTTCAAACTTTCGTTTCCCAGTGATAAGCGTACACATGGCGTATTCCATTCCTCCATCACCACCCTGGATCACAGAGTATTGTTTGTAAGGGTAAGGTCCAATATTTTCGTTGAAGAAAACCAACAAATCGGCAGTAAGAGGTTGCAGGTTTTTCCAGTTTTCCGCAATTTCCGGATCGTTCTTATAATAGAAGTGAAGCTTAACACCGTTGGGCCCATCATAGGTGTCGTGGATATATTCCGGGTCTGCGGCCCAGGTAAAATCATGTACATTAGGAGCAACAAAGTGCCAGTGTTTCTTTCCCCTTCTTGTTTTTGAATCTTCTTGAAGGTATCCGGTACCTCCAACCGTATATTCCTTGTCAATTTTGATGGTTACATCAAAATCACCCCACACGCCATGGAATTCTCTTCCGATATAGGGATCGGCATGCCAACCTTGAAAATCGTATTCAGCCAGCTTTGGATACCATTGGGTCATAGACAGAGCTACCCCTTCATTGTTGTTTCGTCCGCTTCTCCTGATCTGAACGGGAACCTGTGCATCCCATTCCATGTTGAACACGGTGCTCTCACCCGGTTGTATGGGTTTGTTCAAAGTTACCTCCAAAATAGTTCCGGCTACCTCATATTTTAGAGGGCTTCCATCTTGCGTAAGGGACTTTGGTTTTATATACCCAACTTCAGAAGGACTTAATTTTGAGATCCTATCACCTACTCTTGGATCCGGATCTGCAATGGTTCTGGAACGAACATCCATTTCACTTCCTGGCTGGAAGGCGTTGAAATAGAGATGATAAAATACTCTATCCAACACATCGGGAGAGTTGTTGGTATACGTTAGTTCTTGTGTTCCTTCATATTGCCAGGTCGACACATCCACATCGATCTCCATTTTGTAGTCGACTTTTTGTTGCCAATAAGAGGTGTTGTTTTGCGCCGCTATGCTTCCGCAGAAAGCAATAGCAACCAATGCGTTTAAAAATAACTTCATATTATCTGGACATTTTATCTGCCATGATCAAGGCGTTGTATAGGTTCACCATTTTTCCCGACTTCGAAATGTTTCCAAAGTTGTCCTTATTAGACTCATCTCCTCCTAAAATAACAGGAGACTTGGAGGTTAAACCACTATTCATTAATATCTGTTTTACCTCACTCGCCTTTAGCTTTGGATAGTGAGAGCGGATTACTGCAGCAACTCCGGCAACAGCTGGAGCCGCCATCGATGTTCCTTGCAGGTATTCATAAGTGTTCAAGGGAGTTGTAGACCATATCTTAACTCCCGGAGCGAATACATCGACACTGGAGTCACCGTAATTAGAGAAGGAGGCAACCATTTCACTTCCATAATCATAATTAAGAGCACCAATGGTAATAAAGGTATCGCTAATTTCTGGACCGGTGAGTTCCTGATCATTGGGATACACTTGTATTCCATCTAGGTCGAAGCCTTCATTTCCCGCCGCATTTACAATAAGAACATCTTTTTTGGCTGCGTACTTAATAGCATCCCAAACCCATTCCGGGTGTGGAGAGTAATATTTTCCGAAGCTGGTGTTAATCACTTTAGCTCCATTATCCACGGCATAACGAATTGCCATGGCAATATCCTTGTCGTACTCATCTCCATCCGGCACGGCACGAACTGGCATGATCAATACATTGTCCGCCACGCCATTCATTCCAATGCCATTATTTCTTTTTGCGGCTATGATCCCAGCAACATGGGTTCCGTGTTGTGCGTCTTCTTCTTTCGGGTCGGGACCATCGACATCCCCATTTCCATAATGTTTGGAAGAAAGGTCGTCGGGGTTGTCTCCCAATTTTGTTCTGAAATTCTCGTTCAGGTTGAAATGCGTACTTAAGCGACCATCGAAATACTCAATCCCTCCGTTGAGTTCATCGATCACTTCCGGGACACTATCCCCAAAGTTCAGCATTTGGGTAAGCATTCCTATTTGTTGCTGCTCGGTAGGCGTTGGGTTTGAGATTGCAGCCAAGTCTTTGGCGGTATAATCCTTTTTACCTAACTTTTGAGACATAGCCTTGTGTGCGGGTACTACCTGTCCCAGAATTTGCTGATATCGAGCTTTCACACTTTCGGCTTCTGCAAGGTCTTTGGAATATTCGGCCTGAGCTTTTTTGTAGATCTCAAAATCTGCCCGGTCTTTTTCACTCACCGAAGATTCGTTCATTCCGTCGAACTTTCCCCCTAATTTTTTGATATAACGAACATATTCCATATTCTCGGCTACAATGTCTCCAAGAAAGTTCCATCCGTGAACGTCGTCTACGTATCCGTTTTTATCATCATCCTTACCATTTCCGGGAATTTCTCCGGTATTGGTCCAGATGACGTCTTTTAGATCTTCATGTTCAATATCGACACCACTATCGATCACACCTACGATCACGGTTTCCCCCTTACGTCCTTTAAGGATCTCATTATAGGCTTTGTCCACGCTCATTCCTGGGATGGTATCTGTAAGAAGGTCTGCTGCTCCCCAGGACTTGTATTCTG
>JBCBDM010000048.1:0-21007 GCA_038529705.1 Bacteroidota bacterium | reverse complement strand
AATTTCCTGACGAGCCAGGGAAACGCACTGGAAATTCAATCCATTGTCACCGAGATTAATATCGGTGCCGCTGCTTCTGCTTGGCGTTCTGAATCCGCCGCCAAAACCCCTTATATCCCGTCTTGTCAGTGCCACTTCTCCGGTATTGTTGACATCGCCTATAAAATTTAGGCTATATTGTGGGCTGTAGTAGAATAGTTTGGGTTGTAGAAGATATAGTTCGTTATCCGGAGCCACACCACCGCCACCCGTTACCTCTCCAAACCAGAAGTTTTCTTTCCCTTCTTTTAGTTTTATGTTGAGGGCTACATTATCCTGATTGTTACGCACACTTCGAAGTTGTCCAACTTCGGCGTAATTTCGAAGGACCTGCACCTTGTCTACTGCATTAGATGGTATATTTTTGGTGGCTAGCTTGGTGTCGCCATCGAAGAAATCCTTACCATTTACCATGAGCTTATTCACTACTTTCCCTTCCACTTCTACTTGTCCGTCTTCGTTGATTTCTACACCTGGCAGATTTTCGAGAACGTCTTCCAATTTTCTTTCTGTTCCGGTGTTAAAGGAATCTGCATTGTAGACCAGGGTATCTCCCCTAATCACTACGGGCATGTCATAAGTAAGCTCCACCGTATCCAGGGTATTATCTGCTTCCAGCCTAAAGTCTTTGACGACATCAGATTCTTGAGTGGTAAATGTATCTTCGTGCGTTTTTAACCCCACATAGCTTACCTGAAGTTTGTAGGTCTTATTCACACCCAATGTTAAAGAGTATTGACCTTTTTCATTGGTAATTCCGTAGGTTTCCAGGGTGTTGGTTTCTTGGTTGATAGCCACCACGTTAGCTAATTCTAAAGGAGTATTGAGACTATCCTTAACCACTCCTTTCAACTTTATTTGAGCATAACTGCTAAAGGTCAATGAGAAAAATAGAACGTAGCAGAAATGTTTCATGAAGTACATTCAATGGATTTGATACCCGAGGTAGTTTGACTATGCTAATTAGTTCCTTCTTCTACCTCGATTATCTCTCATTTCGGTCATTTTCTTTCTAATGGTGGATTGGTATTCGCTTTTTGTTATTTCCTTTCCTTTGTCAGGGGCTTCGATTTGAATGGTTTCTTTTGGATTCATCACGATTTTAGAACACAGCATCACAGTGTTGCCCGCACTAACCTCCAGGATGAGTCCGGGAAGCCCCCAATATTCACCCGGTCCATGACTTACCGGAACTTGAAGCGTATACCATGCTTCAACCTCTGTCATTTCTATTTCCGGAACTTCATTATCGGCATTGGCCGTGTCTGAAGACCCATCACCATTGGGTCGTCTCAAGTCTGACCATGAAAAGTCGTACCAGGTGAGTTCGCTTGTAGGAACTGAAGCCGTAGCCTTGAAGCAGGTATATTGACCGATAGTCTTGGTTTCCGCACCCATTTGCCAATTTATTTCCTGCAACTTGTCTTTAACCAGGAACTTCTTACCGTAAAATTCCTGACTCTGAATTAACAGATTAGACTGTACGTTCTTATACTGATCTCCTCGAGAGAAATTACTGCCCCAACTGTCCGTAGCACCTGCTATTGCGTCTATTTGATCCTCTTCGTTGAATACCGATTCGGTTTTGTTAAAAGTAAGTACATAGGTTTTTTCAAGCCGGTTCTTCAATCGGGCATAGACTTGCTTTTTTTGAGCCTCGCTCATTCTGGCTCCCCAGTTTCCTAATTCCATTTTCGATTTGGAAAAATAATAGGCCTGTCCCTGGAATTCTTCTGGTTTGGGAGTAAAAGAAACAAGACAACCCATTGTAACTGCAACAAATAGTAAATAAATCGACTTCATAACTTAATGGTTGAAATATTATTGTTTAACGAAAATATATAAAGATTAAACAATTAAAAAACAGTTTGTATAAACATTAACACAATGAGAGGTTAGAATTTTTAGCGATAAGGTTGGCAAGAATTCAACGGGCAAAGGGATAAGAAGATATACTCACTTTACGGTAGCCTCCTTAGAGGGTTCTTCTATGGTCTTGTTGAACCCACTTTAAATTTAATTCCACGAATTTTACGTATCTTTTCTAGGATTCTTGATGCTCTTAAAGGCAGCGTTTTATGAAACCAATCAAAACCTATTACTATGTATGATCGTTTTTTCCAATCGAAGTGGATACTACTATTTGTTTTTATTCAAACAGTTAATTTTCAGGCGCAGGAACGAATTGTAAGTCTTCAAGAGCCATTTGTCGTGCTATTGGATCCGATGGATGGAACTATATTAGACCCCGAATTTATTGATCTAAGTTCCCTTTCTCCCGGAACCCCAAAGGCATTTATCCAGGTAGATGATGAACTGTGGATCTCCGATCAGTTAGAGGACAGAATCGATCGTTTTGATATTTCCGGCACATATCTCGGAGCTATTGGAGGCCAGGTGAGTGATGGGGGTCTGGATAACATTAGGGGAATGGCGGTGGTCAATAATACGGAAGTATGGGTAACCAATGCCGGCACCAATAATGGAGCACCCGGTGATGCCGTTGTACGATTGGACCTGGATGGTAACAATCTTGGGTTTTTCGCTACCTCCGGTAGTACATCTACCTTCGATATCATTGATGTGGGAGGAGAGGTCTATCTCTCGTACATAGGAACTACATCTAAAATTGAAAGACGAGATTATAGCGGGAATGTTTTAGGGAATATAGTGGAAGAAGGGGTCGTCCAGTTTATACAACAGATAGAACAAAATACAGGGAATAATTCCATATACGCTGCGGTTTTCAGTACGTTGGGAGGAAACTCTTCAGGCCTTTACGAATTTTCTGAAACCGATGGTGCTATCCTGAATTATTGGAATGAAGGTAATCTCCGTGGAGTTGCCGCCTTGGGCAATGGAAATATTTTGGTTTCTAATAGCTCCGGTGTGAGTATCCTGGACCCTAACACCGGAATAAGTACGTCTATTTCAAATGAGTCGGGACAGTATTTTGGTCGTTTGGATTTGGCCGGTTGCACAACGCCGCCTGCGCCAACGGGCGATGCTGAGCAGACTTTTAATGAAGGTGCTACCTTGGCCGATATCGTGGTGACACCCCCGGATGTAAGTTGGTTCGCCACAGAAACAGATGCCATGAACGGAACCAATGCCTTGCCACTTAACACAGTCTTAGTGGACGGATCCACTTACTATGCTGTAAACATTGTAGGCGGCTGCCTAAGTGATTCTTTGGCCGTTACGGTAACGCTTATTTTAGGTTTAGATGAAAACGGAATTTCGGATATTATCGCCTACCCCAATCCCATTGAGAGTATCCTGTATATAGACTCACCTGTTACGATGGATGTTGTTTCTGTCTACAACCTGGCAGGGCAAATAGTGTTACGGGAGCTCTCGCTGCCGACCCATGCAACCGTCGACCTACAAAAATTGGTCTCAGGGGTATATGTGTTGGAAGTTATTGTGAACGATCAACGACAGCAAATTCGGATAGTTAAGAGGTGATATGCCGATTGATTTTAATGAAAAACCGATTTCAAAATGGTTTTAATGCCGCTAAATAGTAAGAAGATAGTGGCTCCCATGGCGATAATGCCCAAGGGAAGCAAGAGGTACAGTGGAAGCACTTCCTTGTTTAAAAAGGCAAAGGTGAGTATATAAGTTGTGAGAACCAAAAGAGGTAAGGCCAATGCCAATCTCTTTAGACCTTTGACCAATAATTGCTTGTCTGTATGCTTCTGACTAGGTTCGTTCATTTCTATAGCTATCCACGGCCTTTCGTACACTTCCGTGTTTTTTAAGTAGAAAAGCAGCTTCATCTTCTTTAATCTCAAGTTCGTCCATGATCATTCGGGTACCCCGATCTACCAACTTATTATTACTCAACTGCATGTCTACCATTTTGTTTCCTTTCACCCGGCCCAATTGGATCATAGCAGTGGTCGAGATCATATTAAGTACCAGTTTTTGAGCGGTTCCGGCCTTCATTCGGGTACTTCCGGTTACAAATTCCGGCCCCACTACCACCACGACCGGGTAGGTAGCTGTCTTTGCCAAAGGGCTGCCATCGTTACAAGTAATGCAACCCGTGGCTATGCCTTGTTCATTGCAACGCTGCAATGCTCCAATGACGTACGGGGTAGTTCCTGAAGCAGCAATACCTATGACCACATCTTTTTCTGAAATATCCTCCGCCTGGAGATCTTTCCATCCTTGTGCCGTAGAGTCTTCAGCAAATTCTACAGCTTTTCGAATTGCGCCATCGCCACCTGCCATAAGCCCAATGACCAGACCATGAGGGACACCAAAGGTAGGAGGGCATTCACTGGCATCCACAATTCCGAGGCGGCCACTGGTACCGGCACCAATATAAAATAGCCGTCCACCGTTCTGAAGCTTTTGTGCTACTACTTCGGTGAGTCTTTCTATTTGAGGTAAAGATCTTTCTACGGCATTGGGAACTGTCTTATCCTCAGAATTGATGTTAAGGAGCAATTCCCGAATGGACATACGCTCCAGATTGTCATGATTGGAGCTTTGTTCGGTTGTTTTTGAAAACGTCACTACAATTGGTTTTGTCTTTTCAAAAATACTCATTAAAGTCTACATCACCGCAGAAGAATAAGAAATTGAGCTCCGTATTTTACTCGATGATAATACTACTTTTGAATTCCTGAACAATGGCGAAATAACCCAAGGCAAAATTATCCACATCGCCTGTATTGTCGAAAGTTCCGTTGTTATCAATGTTAGTGGCATTGATGAAATTTCCTCTAACCGTCACCGAAGGTGTTTCAAAGGGACCGAAATCTCCTTCGCTTTGATCGATCACCTTATCCATATAGCTAAAGAAAGGTTCGTCTACCCCCAATATACTTACTACAAGCTCATCTCCAGGGGCAATTTCTTCATCGTAGAAATAAGAAAATTGAAAAGTTTGTCCCTGATAAAACTCGTCACTCGTGGTTAAGAAATTTCCAAAGCCAAAATCAAACAGATAGTAGTCATCTCGTCCTCCAAGATCGGTAAAGGTAACAATGACCTCCGTGTCATCTTCGTCGAAAATGGTACCATCTCCTTGCGTAACGTTGTCTATCGGTACAGCAGGGACAAATTTAGTTTGTGCCAGGAACAATTCTCCCTGATAGCGAATTTGGAGCAGATGCGTATCTTCCATTAGCTCCTGTGTGCTAAAGAACTTACTGTAGACTCCTGGCCCTATCTCATCCAGTACCGGAGTTTCACCACCACCACCGGTACTTGGATTATCCACGTTCAATAGCGTGATTTGCTCTAGAGTAGCAGGAGGTAATTCTTCGAAAAAGGAGTTGGTCTCCTTCACGATCACCTTTACTTCGGTGAAGGCCTCTTCCTCATCTACCCGAACAATAGCATCGATAATGAGGCGAGGTCGGGAGTCCGGTACGTCAATTTCTATTACATCTTCGCAACTCGTAAATAAAAAGAGAATCGAAAGTGTAATGATTACTAATTTATGGGTGTTGTATTTCATTCTATCGTAATGGTTTTGGTAAACTCCTGAACAATGGCAAAATATCCCAGCGCAAAATTGTCACTGTCGTTTACGTTGTTAAACACATCTATGTTGTTTATATCGGTGGCATTTATCAAGTTTCCACGCACGGTTACAGCTGGTGTTTCGAATATGCCAAATTCTTCTTCGCTTTGATCGAGGAGCAAGGTCATATAACTATAAAAACGTTCGTCTGCCCCAAGAATACTTATTTGTATTTCCTCTCCAGGAGGAATTGGATCATCATAAAAATAAGAGAACTCCACGGTTTGGCCTTGATTGAATTCATCCGTTAGCGTAATGTATAATCCTTGACCAAAATCCATGATGTAAAAATCATCTCGATCTTCATCATCGGTAAAAGTAACGATCAATTCTGTGTCGTTATCATCGAATACGGAGTTGTCACCTTGCTGCAGGCTATCTATAGGCACGGTAGGAACAAACTTGGTTTGCGCCAGGTACAATTCACCTTCAAAACGAACCTGTAAAAGGAATTCATCTCGTATCAATTCTTCTGTGCTAACGGAGGTCACATAAATACCGGAACCTGCTTCGATTTCTCCTAAAAGTCCCGTTCCGCCGGGACTGTCTACATTTAAAAAGGTAATATTTTCAAGGGAGGCCGGAACCAGTTCTTCGAAGAATCCCCTGGTCTCCTTAGCGATTACCCGGATTTCGGTGGATGCCAGAGTAGTGTCCACTCTAATAATGGCGTCCAAAACCAGTCTGGGGTTATTTTCAGGCACAGCAACATCGATGACATCCTGACAACTCATGAGAGCCAGGCAGCTTATCGAAATAACATATGTCCTAAAAAAAAGCTTCATTAAAACTTAAAATTATAGGTAACCGCAGGCACGATACCAAAAATGGACGTCCTTACCGCCTCGTTTACATCGGTGTCCACATTCCTTCTGAAGTTGATTGAGGCCGCATTCCTTCGGTTGTATAAATTGTAAACACTAAAAACCCATTCCGACTGCCATCTTCGATCCTTGTTCTTTTTGGGAGTTAAGGTGGCAGATACGTCGATACGGTGATAATCCGGCAGACGCTGTTCGTTTCTCAATCCGTAAAACGGAACCACAACGCCTTGAATTTCAAACTGACCAATGGGTAAATTATTCGGCCTACCCGTTTGAAATATAAAATTAGAATTGAGGGTCCATTTGTCATTGATTTCATAATTGGCATAGACAGAGATGTCGTGTGGTTTGTCATAAGGGGTGTTGTACCATGCACCGTTATTGATGCCAATTTCATTTTCGGTCCTTCCCGGAGTTCGTTGTTCGGATTTAGAGAGCGTATAGGCTACCCATCCTTGCAATTTTCCAGTATTTTTTCGCAGCAATACCTCCCAACCATAGGCTCTGGCCTCTCCATTCAGAATTACTTGTTCAATAGCATCATTGGCAATAAGTTCGGCCCCGTCTATATAATCGATTCTGTTCTGTATATCTTTATAAAAGACCTCCGTCTCTAAGGTGTAGTCGCGATCCCAAAGGTTTTTGAAGAAACCAAAGGCATATTGATCCAACAATTGCGGCTCTACAAATGGCCCACTGGGTGTCCACACGTCCAAAGGTGTAGGAGAGCTGGTGTTGGAAAGCAAGTGGAGGTACTGACTCAAACGCGTGTAGCTTCCCTTAATAGACATGTCTTCATTAAAGGAGTAAGAGGCTGAGATTCGCGGTTCTAAATTGGTAAAGGATGCTAGTTGATCACTTCTACTGGATTCTATGGTATTAATGGGTTCAGCTTCTTCATAAATAAGGAGAAAAGGATCGAATTCCACCGGGTTATTATCTCTATATACATTGAGCTCGTCTTGTCCAAAACGAATAAAATGACTCAGGCGAAGTCCGTATTCAACACTCAGATTTGGAGTAAGGTCATGCTCAATATCTACGTAAATTGCAGATTCATTCGCATACTTTTTGATAAGTTGATCTTCCAGGATGCCGGAATCGGGATTGTTAGGTTTGATCTTACCCGGGTTGAAACTGTAGTAGATATTGTTAATTCCGTAATTGACCTGGAGTTTGTCTGTTAAATAATGCTTCAGGTCGTATTTCAGATTGAAGTTTTGAATACCCGATTGCCATTCGAAACCAACAAAATCCAATTCCAGACCGTAGAAATAATCCGAATAGATTAGGGATAGGTTGGAGAATAATTTATCCGAGAAGATATGATTCCATCTAAAATTCCCTACAGCATTTCCATAGGTGTTCACAAAACTGTCACTTACACTAAATAGGTCTCTTCCAAAGTATCCGGAAAGAAAGATATTATTCTTTTCGTTGATGCGGTAGTTCAATTTGGTGTTTAGGTCATAGAAATAGGCTCTGTTGTCCACATCAAAAAGTGGTAGGAACAAATGAGCATAAGAAGCACGTCCTCCCACCAGGAAGGCCGCCTGATCTTTCACAATAGGTCCCTCCGCCAAGAGTCTACTTGCTACTGCTCCAATCCCTCCATTGAATTTTAGCTCCTTGCTATTCCCTTCCTTTTGAAAAATCTCTAAAACGGATGAAACCCTACCGCCGTATCTTGCTGGAATACCTCCTTTAAATAGTTTTACATCCTTAATAGCATCCGGATTGAACACAGAAAAGAAACCGAATAGGTGAGATGAGTTAAAAATCGTTGCTTCATCCAAAAGAATGAGGTTCTGATCCACGGCCCCTCCACGTACATTGAAGCCTGAAGAACCTTCGCCAGCATTGGTCACACCAGGAAGTAATAACAAGGATTTGACGACATCTGCTTCTCCCAAAACCACGGGGATACTCTTGATAGTCGTTGTAGAAAGGGCATTAACACTCATTTGAGGAGCGCGTATATTGGCCCGCTCTACATCTGCACTGATCACCACTTCGTCCAGCTGTTCGGTATCTGTTTCCAAGGACAGATTCAGAGTTATATTCTGTGTTAAGGAGATGTTCTGCCGTTTGGCTGCAAACCCAAGACTACTATAGATCACTTCATATTCTCCCTCCGGCAAGGTAATGGAGTAAAAACCGTATTCATTGGTGATCGTACCCGCCTGAAGTTCGGGAATGATGACATTGACACCAATAAGAGTTTCTCCTGTGGCTGTTTCGGTAAGGGTTCCGTTAAGTGTAAATTTTTGTTGAGCGCTGGCTAAAGTAATTCCAAGCAGAAATAGAGAGAGTAAGAGTTTTTTCAAGGTGGTCCGTTTTTATCAAATATATTGATAAACAAGAGCAAAAAAAAGCCCTCCGAATCCGGAGGGCATTGTTTAACAAAAGTTTAATGTTATTAAACGATACTATTCAGAATTGCATTGAACGTTTCGCTCGGACGCATTTCTTTTGAAACCAAAGCCTCTGTGGGCTCATAATATCCACCAATATTAACAGGTGATCCTTGAGCTGCATTCAATTCTGCAACGATCTTCTCTTCATTTTCTGTGAGTTGTCGTGCAACAGACTCAAATCGATTTTTCAGCACGGCGTCTTTATTCTGATTTGCCAGTGCTTCCGCCCAATATAGGGCCAGATAAAAATGGCTTCCACGGTTATCCAGTTCGTTTACTTTTCTAGATGGCCCTTTTTTATTTTCCAGTAGTTTTTCCGTAGCATCGTCCAGAGCTTCCCCCATTAAGATGGCCTTAGGGTTATCGTACTTGGTTCCCAGATGGTCCAAAGACACCGCCAATGCCAGAAACTCTCCCAAGGAATCCCATCTCAAATGTCCTTCCTCATTAAATTGCTGTACGTGTTTTGGTGCTGATCCTCCGGCTCCAGTTTCAAATAATCCGCCTCCATTCATCAACGGAACAATAGAAAGCATTTTGGCACTGGTGCCTAATTCCAGAATAGGGAAGAGGTCGGTTAGGTAATCCCGTAGTACGTTTCCAGTTACCGAAATGGTATCTTCTCCATTTTTTACACGCTTCAAGGTATAATGGGTGGCCTTTTCCGGAGACAAGATCTGAATTTCCAATCCATGCGTGTCGTGCTTAGGTAGGTATGCCTTCACTTTGGCAATAAGCTGTGCATCGTGGGCGCGACCCTCGTCCAACCAGAAAACGGCCGGCCATCCTGTGGCCTGCGCTCTTGTTACCGCCAACTTTACCCAATCCTGTATGGGCGCATCTTTCACCTGACACATTCTCCAGATATCGCCTTTTTCAACGGTATGCCGCATTAAGGTGTTTCCGTCTTGATCGATCACCGAAACCGTGCCATCCGCAGGAATTTCAAAGGTCTTGTCATGAGATCCATATTCCTCGGCTTTTTGCGCCATCAAACCTACGTTGGGAACCGTACCCATGGTAGTAGGGTCGAACGCACCATGCTCTTTACAGAAGTTAATCGTAGCTGTATATAGCGGTGCATAGCTGCTGTCCGGTATTACGGCCTTTGTATCCTGTTGATTTCCTTCTGCGTTCCACATTTGCCCGGAAGTTCTTATCATCGCAGGCATGGACGCATCGATGATAACATCGCTTGGAACGTGCAAATTGGTAATGCCTTTGTCGCTATTTACCATGGCCAGATCGGGTCCGTTGTCCAGGGCTGCCTGGATAGCGGCTTCTATCTCAGTTCTCTTTTCGGCGGGGAGTTCGTCCAGTTTACTTATCAGGTCTCCAAAACCATTATTGACATCAACTCCAATCGCTTCGAAGGTTTCTTGATGATTATCGAAAAGGTCTGAGAAAAACACGCGTACCGCATGACCAAAGATGATAGGATCACTCACCTTCATCATGGTGGCTTTCATGTGCAGAGAAAATAAAATCCCTTGTTCTTTTGCATCCTGGACCTGCTCTTTGAGAAAACGGAGCAATGCCTTTTTGCTCATGTAGGTTCCATCGATAATCTCACCAGCCAGCACTGGTACATTCTCCTTGAGGACAACCTCATTGGCGGCATTGTCGTTTAGGATGATCTTGACACTTCCTGATTTTTCTACGGTAACTGATTGTTCATTGTTTCTGAAGTCCCCCTGGGTCATAGTTGCCACGTGGGTCTTGGAATTAGGGCTCCAGGCCCCCATTCTATGTGGATTCTTTTTAGCATAGTTTTTCACTGCCTTGGGAGCACGACGGTCACTATTTCCTTCTCTAAGTACTGGGTTTACGGCACTTCCTTTTATTTTATCGTATCGGGCTTTGATCGATTTTTCATCGTCATTAACAGGTTCTTCCGGATATTCGGGTAGGGCAAAACCTTTGGCCTGAAGTTCGGCTATGGCGGCCGTAAGTTGCGGAATAGAAGCACTTATATTGGGTAATTTAATAATATTTGCCTCTGGTTTTTTGGCAAGTTCTCCTAGCTCTGTTAAGGCATCTCCAACTCGTTGTTCTTCATTTAAAAATTCTGGAAAATTGGCTAGAATTCTACCGGCAAGAGAAATATCACGCGTTTCAATAGCGATGTTGCTGGGTGCTGTAAAGGCTTTGATGATAGGGAGTAGGGATTGGGTTGCCAATGCAGGAGCTTCATCGGTCTTGGTATAAATGATCTTCGCAACTTTTGTCATTTGTTTGGTCGAGTTTTAGGATTGAAATTTTAGTCTAGAATGGTACCGGAGTTCAAGCCCTGGTACTAAGGCTTGCAAAGATAAGGAATTGGAAAGGGCTTTGAAAGTATCTGTGTATAGAAGTTAGGGAGGGCCATAAACCAAGAAAAGCCATATCATTGTATTGCTACAATCACATGGCTCCTTGTGAAATGGATCGTTACCGATTAACCTTGCGGTTTGAGGCAAGTTTATTAAACCCTTGCAATCGTGATCTATCTCAACGAACAGAAAATCTTTGAATCTATTGATAATAACCAATCTATGTTTCTAGATTACTGTCCAAACTTTCTGTCCTCTAAATGTTGGTCGCACCGTGCAGTACGATAACATGTCAAACAATTTCAGAAAGTTATATAAAGAACGTTACTTTATAAATCGTTGCGGGTTGCCCCGTTCCGATTATCAAATCGAGTCGATCCGGTTAATACATCTTTCCAGGTTACCCTGGCCAGCGATCTTCCTGAGTTTTTTCGATTTGATAGTGCTAATATAAAAGTAGAATTTAAATTTCCAAATTTTATAAGCCTTTAAAAACTAACAACTTATCAACCTGGGTTATTAACAATTGTCAATAAAAAAAGCGACATCGTTGGACGTCGCTTTTTTTGTATGTTTCATCGAGAATACTAGCTTCTTTTCTCGCGAATTCTCGCTTTCTTACCAGTAAGTCCTCTAAAGTAGTAGATACGTTTTCTACGCACGCTACCTCTTTTATTCACTTCAACTTTCTGCAAAGCAGGCATGTTTAGCGGAAAGATACGCTCAACACCTACCGTACCAGACATTTTTCTGATGGTAAAGGTTTGGGTTAATCCGGTTCCCTTTACCTGAATCACAGTTCCTCTAAAGAACTGCGTTCTTTTTTTATCTCCTTCGCGGATCTCGTAGTACACCGTAATAGTGTCTCCGGCTCCAAATTCAGGAAAATCTTTTTTTGCTACAAATTCGTCTTGAACAAATTTAACTAACGCTTCCATTTTTAATGTTTTGATATCGTTACGTTTATAACAACATTCACGTCTATCGTCAGAGGTTGGTATAAATCGACTGCAAAAATAGTGGTTTTAATCGATTCGGCAATAATTAGTTCACTTTTTTTGAATGCTACGTGCCTGTCAAGCCCAAAGGCATAAGTGGTCCTTACTAGGGAATTTCGAATGTAGGAAACAACTTCTTGAATTTTTTGGGAAGGGATGCGATTACCTGGATGGGCTCAGCCGTAACAGGGTGAATGAACTCCAACTTCGCCGCATGCAAATAAAGACCACGCCCTTTGGTTTCAGTTCCTTCCAGCTTATATTGAGGGTCTCCAAAGATGGGATGACCTATTTCCAGCAGATGTTTTCTCAATTGATGTCTCCTTCCAGTATGTGGAGTGAGCTTCAGCAGATTTATAACTTCATATTTCTCTGAAGGAATCTGCATCAGTAATTCATATTCGGATAAGGACGGCTTGTCGTTTATATTACCTTCAATACGGCCTGCTGGCTCCATCCTTCCAGTGGTTACAGCATAATAGGTCTTAGTAATCTCCTTGTTTTCGAACAATTTATTCAAGGAAATTACCGCGCTTACCGTCTTACCTATTAGTAAAGCTCCTGTGGTTGGATAATCCAATCGGTGAATGGGTTCAGGACGAGCCAGGACGTCTTCTTGTTCACTTTTCTTGACATTGAAGGTGAGTGCATTTTCTATGGTGAATCGTTTATTACCACTCACCAGAATTCCTGCCGGTTTATTAATGATAGCGAGATGTTCGTCTTCGTATAAAATATCTAGCTTGAGTTCAATGATGGGCTTTTTACATTGCCTATCTCGAAATAGATCAATGATTTCTCCACCACCAATCCAGTCCCCGGTATACCCACGTTTTCCGTCGATATGGACCAGTCCTTTTTTAATGGCCTTTTTGATTCCTTTTCTACTCGCGATCGTCCTGAAGGTGCCTACCGCATAGTCTTGTAACCGTTGCCGTACAAACAAGGAAGGAACTTTATGCGTTTCCACTTTTTGCAATGATTCCATCCTTAGAGTATTTTTTCGAAACAGCGACTATTGGCAACTCCTATATAAGGCCCGTAGTTAGCAATAGGTTGGTAGTTATTCTTTTGGTAGAATCCAATAGCATCCGGCATTCGAAGCCCTGTTTCTAATCGGCAGCTACGAAACCCCTCTTCATGCGCCCAAAGCTCTAACTCTGTAAGGATCTTTGTAGCTACCTGCTTCCCCCGAGCCGTTTCTAGAACATACATTCTTTTAATCTCTACGCAGTCCGCCGTTAACACCTTAAAAGCACCACAGCCTATTGCTGTGGAATCTGAATAAGCTATAACGGCGTGATCTAAATGATCTACACTATTGAACTGATGGTAAAACTCATGTTCGTCTCCATCGATCACCTTAAGGTAGGCATCGAGTTTGGACACTAATTTTCTAAAATCTGCATCTTTGGAATTTGTTCTAACCAGTTGGATCATGTCCTTATTCTTCTAGGAGGTCTGGTCTGCGCTCTTCGGTTCGCTTCAGAGCCTGCGCTTCCCTCCATTCTTCAATCTTGCCCGTATGTCCGCTAAGCAAGATCTCGGGAACCTTCCAGCCTTTGTAGTCCGCCGGGCGGGTATAGATAGGAGGCGCTAACAGGTTGTCCTGAAATGAGTCCGTAAGTGCGCTCGTTTCATTACTAAGTACTCCGGGAATAAGCCTGATAACGGCATCACAAAGCACAGCGGCTGCCAATTCGCCACCGCTTAATACAAAATCACCGATGGAGATCTCTCGGGTGATGAAATGATCACGGACTCTTTGATCTACCCCTTTATAATGCCCACATAAAATGATCATATTACCTTTAAGAGACAACTCATTAGCTATACCTTGGTTCAGGGTACTACCATCCGGGGTCATGTATATTACCTCCTCATAGTCTCTTTGCCTTTTTAGCTGGGTAATACATTTATCTATGGGCTCCACCATCATAACCATGCCTGCTCCACCACCAAATTGATAATCGTCTATTTGCTTGTAATTATTAGTGCTATAATCCCGGAGATTGTGAAAGCGGATTTCAACCAACCCTTTTTCAATGGCTCTTTTTAAGATGGAGGCTTCAAAAGGGCTTTTTAATAGCTCTGGTAGTACAGTAATAATGTCTATGCGCATTAGAACAGCTCCTTTTTTGCCTTACAACGTTCAATAGAAGTTTTTGCGCGATCTAAGACTCCTTTATCCAATGTATTCATTCCCGCTTTTCTGAAATAATCAATGGCTTCATCGAGCTTACCTTGTTGCTCATACATGATGGCGTATTCATTGTAGATGGTTGCCTTAGTAATTCCGGGAATATTCACGGCCTTATCCAAAAGATTCTTCAAATCGTCATATTTTCCCAGGGTAGAAAGCAAAATAGCATAGTTGTAATACACGCTTGGATACATAGGAGTTTTTTCTATACAAAGTTTGTAGAGAGTTTCTCCCTTCTCATATTCCTTGAATTTTACTTCATATAGGTATCCCAGGTGGTTATAGGCCTTTCCAAAATTTGGGTCTATATCGATAATTTTTTCAAGAAGATTAGATGCTTCTTCATACTTTCCGTTTTTAATTTCGAGGTTTGCCTGGTCCAGCATTTCCTCCAGTTTGGTTAAGTGATCCATATGTAAGTGTTTAGATTGTAAAAATACGAGAAATACAACAGATTATACCTCCCAAGTGTAATGATTTACTGCCGAATCTTTTATCCATCCCAGCCGCCGATATAATTTCTGAGCAGGATTATCTAAGGCTGTTTCAAGGACTAGACCTTTACCGCCTTTTTCTTTGGTGAAATACTTCGCGTATTCCATAAGTTCTGCCCCAACACCCATGTTTCTGGCATTTTCCGCTACATAAAGGTCGTTCAATATATAGAGCGGTTTCATAGAAACAGAAGAGAAGCTAGGGTAGAGTTGTGTAAAACCCAGACCCTTGTTCTGGTCGTCCAGTGCCAAAAAAATAAAGGAGTCTTTTTTCTGTAAACGTTCGGTCAAAAAGGCTGTCACTCCACTGAGGTTCGAATCCTGTTTATAGAAGACCCTATAGGCATCGAATAGGGGAACGAGTTCATCTAAAAAATCCAAGGAAGCTGTGATAATTCGCATTGTATACCATTTGGAGGTTTAAATTTATGAAATAAAGCAAAGTGCTACGTGAATTTTTAATTTAAAGGAATGCTTTTTTTATCTTTAGGCAACAATCAAACAGATCTACTCTATGAAACGTCGTTCTTTTATCAAAAAAACTGCCGCCGCCGGAGCGGCTTTTAGTATAGTGCCTAGCTTTGTATTGGGAGGAAACCATATTCCGCCTAGTGATACGTTATACATCGGTGCCATTGGAGTAGGGGGACGAGGTGGAGGTGTTGTGGGAGAACTCTCTCAAACTGGTAAAGTGAAGTTTGTTGCCCTTTGTGATGTGGACGACAAAAGAGCAGCCAATTCGTATTTAGCCCATCCAAAGGCAAAAAAATACAAGGATTTCAGAAAAATTTACGACAATCATCTGGACGAGATAGACGGAATTATGGTAGCGACTCCGGATCATACCCACGCGGTTATTTCTTTACCTTTTATGCGGGCAAAGAAAAATGCCTACGTAGAAAAGCCCCTGACTCATAATATTCATGAAGCCCGTTTAATGGCTAAAACGGCCAAGGAATATGGTGTAGTAACTCAGATGGGTAATCAGGGAGCATCCGGGGATGGGATACGATTGGCGCAGGAATGGATCAATGCCGGTGTTATTGGAAAAGTTCATCGTGTAGATTGTTGGACAAATCGACCAGTCTGGCCGCAGGGATTTAAAAGCATTACTGAAACAGAGCCTATACCGGATACGTTAAACTGGGACCTTTGGTTAGGGCCTGCGGCAATGCGAGGCTATAACTCTAATTACCTACCTTTTAAGTGGAGGGGGTTCTGGGATTTTGGAACCGGAGCCATGGGCGATATGGGGTGTCATATTATGGAGACTCCCTTTAAAACGTTAGGATTGAAATTTCCTTACGAGGCGGAAGCCAGTTGTACGACGGTTTGGTCTGGTGATTTTGTGGAAGCCGATTATAAAGGGACTTGCCCACCTTCGTCTATTGTGCGTTTGAAATTCGACACAGAGAATCATGGAGATCTTTCTTTGAACTGGTATGATGGCGGTATAATGCCGGACCTTCCACCAGAGTTAGGAGATGGAGAAACCCCTGGAGGACAGGGCGGAGGAAGTATATTCCACGGGAGTGAAGGGATCATGGTTACAGATACGTACTCCAGAAATCCTAGATTACTTCCTTCCGAAAGGATGAACGACTTTATACCCCCTTCCCAAACTATCGAACGCGTAACGACCTCTCATGCCGGTGAATGGGTGAATGCATGTATTGAAGGGAAGCAAACTTCTTCGCCTTTCTCTTATGGAGGCCCATTAACAGAAGCGGTACTTATGGGTAATCTAGCCATCAAGGCATATCAACAGAAAGTGCTAAAAAATGGTAAAAAATTGGGAGATTGGGATCCATTCAACTATCCTGGTAGACGTACGATTAAATGGGACGGAGAGAATATGAAGGTAACAAATTACGAGGAGGCCAACCAGTGGGTTAAGCGGGAATATCGCAAAGGCTGGGAATTGTAATTTTGTGGGTTTCTCGATACATAATAGCTTCGTTAGTTTTTGTGGCCTTTCTTAGTTGCAAACGCGAAAACAAGGAAGCGGGGTTCGAACATTTGAATGTGGACAATCCACAAGAACAAACACGACATCAGGACCAGGCCGTATCGGATACCACAGTGACAATATACCCCATGTCTATTGGGAATGACAAGGCCTCAGTTGAAGTAAAACGAATTGCCTACGAAGACAACCTCGATTGGTGGATCAAGCTAACTCGGTCTGAAAAAAGGGTGCTCGAAGTACCAGTGAGTAAAGAAATTGTGGTAGATTCTAATACGTCCGTTTTTTATCAGGATTCGTTGCACCTAAAGTATGTTAAAGATACTCGTATAAAGCATATAACATATAGCTTTATTAGGTCGAATACCTTGTACTTCGAGGTATTATTTGAGAATCAAAAGGCACAAAAAGAGATTTTTGGGCGTTTTAATTTGTTCTATGGTACCGAGAAAAAAGGTGAGATCTATGGATTGATCACAGATAGCATAGCAGATATCTCGTTTCAATAGAAAAAAAAACCCATTGACTCAGCAATGGGGTTTTCTTTTCAGTTATAATCCTTCTACTAATAATAAGTGTATCGTCTTACTTTAGAAATGAATTTTGCCAATCGGATTACCTGATGGCTATAACCATATTCATTATCATACCATACATAGATAACCGCGTTCTTCCCGTCGGCTGTAACAATGGTCGCATTACTATCAAAAATAGATGGTGCAGACGAACCAACGATGTCACTGGATACGAGCTCATTGTTCAAGCTGTATTTGATTTGCTCAACAAGATCACCTTCCAGCGCGTATTTTTTCATGATGGCGTTTAATCCGTCTTTGGAAGTGGGTTTTTCCAATTCGAGTTTAAGGATAGCCAAAGATCCATTAGGCACGGGAACCCGGATGGCGTTGGAAGTTAACTTTCCTTCAAATGATGGTAAGGCTTTGCTTACTGCCTTTCCGGCACCGGTTTCTGTGATGACCATGTTTAAGGCCGCCGCTCTACCTCTGCGGTATTTTTTGTGCATATTATCCACCAGATTCTGGTCGTTGGTATAAGCGTGAATTGTCTCCAGGTGCCCCTGAACTACTCCAAGACTGTCTTCGATGGCCTTTAATACCGGAGTTATAGCGTTGGTGGTACAGGAGGCTGCGGAGAAAATATCCATGGCAGATGGATCATTCTCTTTGTGGTTCACACCATGTACAATATTTGGAATTCCTTTTCCGGGGGCTGTTAATAGTACTTTACTGGCGCCCTTTGGAACCAAATGACGACTTAAGGCTTCCTTATCTCTGAAAGCCCCTGTATTGTCGATAATCAGGGCATCTTCAATTCCATATTCGGTATAATCTATTTCCTCAGGACCGTTTGCAGAAATAATGTGAACGGTGGTCCCATTAATGATCAGGGCTTTGTTTTCAACATCGATACCTACAGTTCCTGGGAAATCACCATGAACAGAATCATATTGTAAGAGTGAAGCCCTTTTTTCCAGAACCGTTTGGTCAACAGCGCCACGCGTAACAATGGCTCTCAGGCGCATCTGATTCCCTTTACCGGTGCGGGTCATAAGCTCACGGGCCAATAGACGGCCTATTCGTCCGAACCCGTACAATACAACATCTTTTGGAGTGATGTCTTTTTGATCCTTGGTGTCTTTTAGTTTATCACTCACAAAGGCGATAGCATCTTGATACTTGTTGTCTTCCAGATGGTATTCGAAAGTAAGCTTACCGATGTCCAGTTTGGCCGGAGGTAAGTTAAGTGTTTTAATCGCCTGGGCGATCTCAACAGAGTCAAAGATAGAAATTGGCTTTTGCACAAACTCGCCGGCATACTCATGCAAATTCAGAATCTCGCTCACATTGCGATCGATCAACTGATTGCGGAACAAAACCAATTCGATCGATTTATCGTACCAGAGGTCACTAACGATCTTAATAAATTCTACGGTTGCCTTTCGGCGGTCTGTTTGAAAAGAAAGTTCTTTTTCATAAACTTCATCAAAGCTCATAGGTGTGTTGTTTAGATTTCCCGACATCGGGAAAATATTGGGTTTGAAAATTTTTGCAAAAGTACACAACTAAAACGTTTTCGAGAAGGATATTTGTAAAAATAAATAGCCCTCTAGATTGGTCAGGACCAGAGGGCTATTCTCTTCAGGAAAATTCTTATTTTACCTAAAGATGAATGAGTTGAGTTCTCCTTCAGTGTTGATGAAGGTCATCTTTATAGGTTCGTAAGAGTTTCTACTATTAAGTACCTTCTTTACATCGTCTATGCTGCCTACGGATTCGTCATTGATCTTAGTAATAATGGATCCTCGGAGATCAAATTGTTTCATTTCTTGGCTGAGTTCATCCGAAATGATCACCCCATTGGAAACGCCAAATTTCTTTAATTGCTCTTTATTAGCGTTGCGAACTTCGAGGCCCAGATCAGGAATACGGTGAGTCTCCATTTTGATAAGCGTTACGGGGATGGTCTTTTGTCTTCCATCTCGAAGGACCGTAACATCTACAACATCATTAGGTCGTTTTGATCCCAGGTAGCCAGTAAGGTCCGAGAATTTTGCAATCTTATATCCGTCGATATTTTTGATGACGTCTCCTTTTCTAATTCCTCCTTTATCGGCACCACTTCCTGCTTCCACATTAGCCACATAAACTCCTTCTGTTTCGGAAACTCCATAATATTCTGCACGGGCCGAATTCAAGCCTCCTCCCTGAATACCCAGGATTCCTCTTTGAACATTACCGTATTCCATAATATCTTCTACTACCTTCCGTGCCACATTCGATGGTACTGCGAAGGAGTATCCTACATAAGACCCGGTTTCACTTGTAATGGCCGTATTAATTCCAATTAATTGCCCTTGAGTGTTGACCAAGGCCCCTCCGCTATTTCCCCTGTTTACGGCCGCATCTGTCTGAATAAAGCTTTGAGACAAACCGTCGGTTTCGTCCAAATCTCTCGCTTTAGCACTTACAATTCCAGCCGTTACCGTAGAGGTAAGTCTAAAGGGATTTCCAACGGCCAATACCCATTCACCAATTTTTACATTGTTGGAATCCGCAAACGGGACGAAAGGCAAGGCATCATCTGCTGCGATCTTGATCAAAGCAATATCCGAATTAGCGTCCGTACCGATCAATTCTGCCGGATAGGTTTTGTTGTTGTTTAAAGTAACTTCTATAGAGTTAGCATTGGCAATGACATGATTATTGGTAATAATGAATCCATCCGGATTAATGATTACCCCACTACCTGTTCCGACCATAGCACGAGAAGACCCTCTAAAGAAATCTCTCATACTCGTGGGTTCCTTACTCACGGTAGTATTGATTACGTGAACTACTGAGTTCACTGTTTTTTCGGCTGCCTCGGTGAAATCAACACCGCTATTAGCCGCTTCGAAGTTTGATAGGTTGGTTGGAATAAAAGAAGGAGTTTCTTCTTGGGACACCACCGCAATTTGCGGAGTATCTTCAACAAAAAGTTTGTATCCCCCTAATGTCATGGCACCGGCAACCAGCGCAACTGCAAATAAACGAACTGTTTGTTTCATTGTTCCTAGTGATTATAGATTAAAATAAATTGAAACTAGCCTCCCCAGTTTATGTGGGCCTAGAGATTACTCCCTTTCATGAGCTGCTAATTTCCCGTAATAAATGTTTTTAGATTCCTAAAAATAACTATTAAATGACTGTCCTATTGTGAAAGCGTTTCAGATTTAACTCCTATTTAACACCTGATTTGAAGCTTCAAAAGCCTCGGGTTTTTATACCTTTGCCTTTCTAATGCCCATTGAGTTTTACAAATATCAAGGAACCGGAAACGATTTTGTCATTATTGACAATCGGCAATTAAATTTCCCCAAAAATAATACCAAACTGGTGGCGCAACTTTGCGATCGAAAATTTGGTATAGGCGCAGATGGTTTGCTATTGCTTGAAGCAAATAGTAAGTCGCATTTTACCATGGTTTATTACAATGCCGATGGTAACTTAAGTTCCATGTGCGGGAATGGTGGAAGATGCATTGTTCATTTTGCCCGGCATTTGGGAGTGATCTCGAACCAGGCGAACTTTGAGGCGGTAGACGGGATGCATACCGCTACTATTGAAGGAGATTGGGTCTCTCTCCAAATGCCGGGCAAAATGAACAATGCATCTTCCACCATTCCCGCACATGGAACTTAAGTTACCATCG
>JBCBDM010000047.1:0-21140 GCA_038529705.1 Bacteroidota bacterium | reverse complement strand
GAAAAGGGTTATACCTATAAAATGGATATTACTCAAAATGTTAAGGGGCGTAAGATCCAATTTGTAAAGTTGTTGCCTATAGATTCCAAGGCAGAGATCAAGGATATACTTTTAGGAATTGATATGCAGACCAAACACATTCACAAATTGATCCAAACAGATGCCAACGGCACTAAATATACGCTGACTGTTAATTCTTTTAAAACCAATCAGCCATTGTCGAAAACACTTTTTACCTTTGACGAGGCCAAGTACAAGAAAGATGGGTATTACATCGATCGGCTGGATTAAACGTATTTTTTGAAGATACTCGACAGGTACATATTAGTAGCTTATTTGAAGACGTTTTTTAGCGTCTTCATTATTTTGATGTTCATTTTCGTCCTGCAGACCGTTTGGCTTTATATTTCCGAGCTGGCGGGTAAGGATATTGATTTCTGGATCATCCTCAAATTTCTTTGGTTCTTTGCTCCCAAGCTTATTCCCCTGGTGCTCCCTCTTACCATATTAGTCACCTCTCTTATGGTTTTTGGTAACTTTTCCGAAAAATATGAGTTCGCGGCCATGAAATCTACTGGGATATCCCTGCAAAGAGCCATGCGAAGTCTCACCTATTTTATCGTTGGACTCGCTATTACGGCCTTCTTTTTTGCGAACAATGTAATCCCCTACTCCGAATATAAATGGCAGAACCTTCGTCGTAACATAGCTCAAGTGAGCCCATCCATGGCTATTGTGGCAGGACAGTTTAGTAGTATTGGAGAGGATTTTAATATCAAAGTCGACGAAAAATACGGAGACAGAGGGCAGTTTTTAAGGGGAATCGTTATTCACAAGAAGAATCCCAGCAATCCAAATGTCAATTCCATTGTCATCATTGCCGAAGACGGAGAACTAATGAGCGAGGAAGGCAGCAATACACTGTCCCTGGTCTTGAACGACGGGAACTACTACGAAGACGTGCAGCTTAAGGATGCCGTCAAGCAACGGAACCGTCCATTTGCCAAGAGTTCTTTCGAAAAACAGATCTACCATATCGACCTTACCCAACTCAATAATTCTGACATCGACAAGGAGAATGAATTGAGTAACCACAATATGTATAAAGCAGGTGAACTCGTTGCTGTTATCGATACCTTATCTCAGGATTATACCAAAGATATTGTGGTGTACGCAGACAATATGTATTACAGGACCGGAGTCAACAAGTTTAGAGATACCACCAAAAGACGAAAGCCCGGTGCCAAGGATACGATACGTTATACCGAGATATTAGATGCCTTTCAGGAACGGCAACAAAAAGAGATATTAGAGACAGCGCTCAATAATGTGAAAGGAACCCTTCAATCGCTTTCGGCGAAAAAGACAGAGTTTAAGATAAAGTCCAAACGGCTTAATAAGCATGAGATCGCCTTCCATGAGAAATTCGCCCTGGCTATTGCCTGTATTATCCTTTTCTTTGTGGGAGCACCATTGGGAGCCATTATAAGGAAGGGAGGAATGGGGTTACCCATGGTAGTGGCCATCCTGCTTTTTCTCACCTATCACTTCATTGGAATATTTGCAAAGAATAGTGCAGAGGACGGTACTATGAATCCTTTTATCGCAAGTTGGTTGAGTACATTCATTATGCTCCCATTGGGGATTTGGCTGACCTATAGGGCTACAACAGACCAGGGAATCTTCGACATGGACGCATTTTTACAGCGCATAGGTCGAATCTTCAAAAAGAAAGAAGAACCCGAACCCGAAATTGGCGAAACTCCCATTCTATTAACGCAGCAGGAAAAGGCCATGGTCTTATCCAGAAACGACGATCAATTGAAGGACATCGTTAAGAATTATCGTCAATATGACTATTCTGAAGATGTACGAAGAGCGGCGATAAGAGAATTAAAAACGAAGGGGTATACTGAAGAAGAATTGAAGATGAGTGGGAGTTTTGAGAATACAAAGTATTCGGATGCGGAAATGGCTTATAAATCCTTTGGAAAAAACTCAAAAATCGCTTTACTTTTTTACGGACTGTCACTCCTTTCTTTTGTCTTTCTTGCGTGGACCGTAAGCTCAGAATCCATCTTTCTGGGTAAGATCGCAACGGTATTATTCTGGCTTAGACCTCTATTCCTACTCATTTTTTACATCTTTGGAATTAGAGCCATCATGAGTGAAACGCGCTTCTATAAGGTCATAGGAAAAGACCAGGGTTTTGGCATTTGGTTCCTATTCATTATCGCCGGGCCGCTAATCTATGTTTTTCTTCATTTCAGTTTTAGAAAGAAAATGAAAGAACATCTACAGGTGATCCGATAATCTCGACGCCACTGGTAAATCAATAAAAAATAACCACAAAGTACGCCAAGTTTCTTCGCAAAGGTCACTAAGAAGAATTTATAACTCTTCGAATTCCGTGTTTCAAAAGTGACACATTAAAATTTATTAGAAGTCCCAAACGAAAACTTCCTAGTTTCATATAGGTTAGGGTTTGGGCTAAATGGACATCATTTAATTTTTCGACGCTTTTTATCTCTATAACCAATTTATTTTCAACCAAAAGATCCATTCGATATCCTACGTCTAACTTAACCTCTTCAAAAATCAATGGCATGGGTTTTTCCTTATTGACAAATAATCCTTCCTGGCTGATCTTATAAAACAAACACTCTTTATAGGCGCTTTCCAACAACCCTGGGCCTAAAGATTTATGTACTTCTATGGCAAGCCCGATAATAACATTGGCTAATTGTTCATCAGTCATAACTTATTAACTTTAAATTATAACCAGGGAGAAGTATTAGTGTAATTCAAAAATAGAGAATCTCAACTAATTTCTTTGCGACCTTCGCGTCCACTTTGTTTTCTTTGCGGTTAAATTCTTATTTCAAGTCAATAAACCACTCATTTTCATTCCGTATCTTTGTCATCAAATTACGAGGCCCTGGCGAAGGGATTAACTCTAAATAATTGTTATGATCTCTACTGAAAACGGTATTATGATTAAGTTGAATACGATTGAAGAAGCCATTGAAGACATTCGAAACGGAAAAGTGATCATTGTAGTGGACGACCAGGATCGTGAGAATGAAGGAGATTTTGTCGCAGCAGCAGAAAAAGTAAATCCGGAGATTATCAATTTCATGGCCACTCACGGTCGCGGACTCATTTGCGCCCCTCTTACCGAATCTCGCTGTAAAGAGCTCGATCTTGGGATGATGGTGGGGAATAATACAGACCCTATGGAGACGGCATTTACCATTTCAGTCGACTTGAAAGGAAACGGGGTAAGTACCGGAATTTCTGCTTCAGATAGAGCTAAAACGGTAAAAGCATTAATCGATCCGGAAACGAAGTCATATGACCTCAGTAAACCGGGGCATATCTTTCCGTTAAAAGCCAAAGAGGGTGGAGTATTACGAAGAACAGGGCATACCGAGGCTGCCATCGATTTTGCCCGTCTGGCAGGATTAAAACCTGCCGGAGTTATTGTGGAGATCATGAACCAGGATGGTACTATGGCAAGACTTCCCCAACTGATGGAAGTAGCAAAGAAGTTCGACTTGAAGCTGGTTTCCATCGAGGATCTTGTAGCCTATCGTATGGAGCATGACTCTCTCATTGAAAAGAAAGAGGATTTCGACATCAATACCAATTTCGGAACCTTTAGGTTAAGAGCTTACAAACAAACCACCAATAATCAGGTGCACATTGCGCTCACCAAAGGGCACTGGACCGTAGATGAGCCCGTTCCTGTTAGGGTAAATTCTACCCTGGTAAACAATGATATTCTGGGAGCGCTTACCAATAATGTGGATAAGAAGCTCGACGATATGTTCAAGGTGATTAATACCGAGGGTAAAGGAGCCATTGTTTTCATTAATCAGGAAAGTCAGTCGTTAAACCTTCTTAACAGACTTGCCAAATTAAAGGAAGTACAGACAGGAAGTGAGATTGCGAAAGCACCCCGCATTGTCATGGATACCAAGGATTTTGGTATTGGCGCCCAGATCCTTCACGATTTGGATATTCACAAGATCAGACTCATTTCCAACCATCAGCAAACCAAACGTGTGGGTATGATTGGATACGGACTGGAAATTACAGAGTATATTCCTTTTTAAGGATTTCTGAAATTACCCGCTGCATGGTGGATGCCCGCTTGGATACTTCCGTTTCGGTCCATCCTATTTTTACCAAAGAGGAGATCGTCCGGCTCATCCAGGCATCGCTTTTTGAAAAATCAGCTGCATTTAAATCCTGAATCTGATTTCTAACTTCTGAAGGTAAACGACCTAAACTCTTGAGATCCCGGAGATGTTCCCATCCATTGATGTAATGCCAGTTGTTATTGTACCAGTAGAAGCAAGCATCTACTCCGGCTTCACCTAAGGCCTTATGCGCTTTTTGAGTGAGTTCTTCTGTAGGCAAATAAAAGTTTAGAAAGGAATAATTCTCCTCTCCTCCCTCGGGTACCCGTCTAAAAGTGACCCCTTCTACCTGAGATAAGGCTTCTCTCATCACGGTATAGTTCTTTTTTTGCAAGGCCAATATCGCATCGATCTTCCCAAGCTGCGCAATACCAACAGCAGCGTTTAATTCAGAAATTCTAAAATTATATCCTAAAGTTGGGTGCGTTTCGGCTCCTCTGTCATTTCCTATATGATCATGGCCGTGATCCTGATATTGATCGGCATTGATAGCGTATTGCGAATTATTGGTGATGATACCTCCTCCTTCTCCGCAGGTGATCGTCTTTACAAAGTCGAAAGAAAAACATCCCAGGTCGCCATAGCTTCCCAACGGCTTTCCTTCAAAAGTACCCCCAATGGCCTGACAGGCATCTTCGAGAAGAAGTAAGCCGTGTTCATCGCAAATTGCTTTTAAGGCTTTTAGGTCTGCCATGGAACCGCACATGTGCACAGGCATCACACAACGTGTCTTTGGAGTGATAGCCGCTTCTACGGCTTTAGGGTCCAGCGTTAAAGTATCATCGATATCTACCAATACCGGCACAGCTCCCAACATCATGATAGATTCGAAACTTGCAACAAAGGTAAATGTGGGCATAATCACCTCATCCCCTGCTCCTACACCAGCGGCAGCCAATGCCACGGTTAGGGCCGAAGTACCGCTTGATACCAATTGGCAATGTTCGCTTCCCATTCTATGGGCAAAAGCAGCTTCGAATTCCTTCGCCTTCCAATGTCCATTTCGCATTCCGTCGAAACCATAACGCATCAATACTCCATTTTCCAAAACATCATTTACTTGTTTACGTTCTTCATCTCCGAACACTTCAAATCCTGGCATACTTTATAATTTTTATTAATTAATTGCTCTAATTTAATCATTAGACGCCCGGCAAAGGTAAGGGTTGCGTGGTCATGATGCAACCATCACCAAGTTATGATCATAAAATTAATAGGTCACCTTGAGCTCATGAGAATGCTAAAAGCATCCTAAACTTACCTCCCTGGGTCATCCCCTTTTCCTATCTTTGTTGTTCTATGGCAAAAGAAACCTCTCCAAAGTCCAAAGTAACTATTTTCACAGCATTTAAAACCATCATCTGGCCTCGTCGAAATTTGGTCTTTCTGGGGTTAGTCCTTATTGTAATTAGCAGACTTGCCAGTTTGGTGTTACCCTGGAAATCCAAGGCACTGTTGGACGAGGTAATCCCAAATAAAGATATGCAAGCTCTCTACAACCTCTTATGGTTTGTGGGAGTAGCCCTTTTGGTTCAGGCGATCACCTCGTTTCTGCTTACCCGTATATTGAGTGTTCAGGCTCAGTTTCTTATTTCTGAACTAAGGGCTCAGGTTCAGAAGAAAGTCCTATCACTTCCCATTAGCTTCTTCGATAATACCAAATCCGGCGCATTGGTTTCTCGTATTATGACCGATGTGGAAGGTGTTAGAAACCTAATTGGGACGGGATTGGTACAACTGGTTGGAGGAACCATTACTGCCGTAATCTCTCTGGTACTACTTATAAGGATCAACCCCTGGATGACCTTATTTGTATTTCTGCCGGTTTCGGTTTTCGGATATGTAGCCTTACGCGCTTTTAAGTACATAAGACCCATATTTAGGGCCCGAGGTAAGATTAATGCTGAAGTTCAGGGGAGATTGACAGAAACATTGGCAGGCGTTAGGGTAATCAAGGGATTCAATGCCGAAGTACAAGAGAACAAGATCTTCGAAGAAGGTGTAGACCGGCTATTCCAAAACGTCAAGAAAAGCTTAACCGCCACCGCCGCCATGACCAGTTCTTCCACATTTCTATTAGGACTGGCCTCGGTAGGGATCATGGGGATTGGTGGTTACTTTATGATCGAAGGAGAAATGAGTACCGGAGACTTTCTTTCCTTCACCCTACTCTTGGGTTTTATGATCGCCCCTATTGTCCAAATGAGCAATATAGGTAGCCAGCTTACTGAAGCGCTTGCCGGATTAGACCGCACCGAAGAACTCATGAATATGACTCCGGAGGAAGAGCTTGAGGAACGAATACTTACTTTGAACGATGTTCGTGGTAACCTCGAATTCCAGGGGGTATCCTTCGCATATGAGGAAGACAAAGAAGTATTGCATGATATTAACTTTAGTCTTAAGGCAGGGGCTGTGATTGCCCTCGTGGGTAGCTCAGGGTCGGGCAAGTCTACTATTGCGGGGTTATCCGCCAGTTTTCTAAACCCCAAATCCGGAAAGGTGCTGATCGATGGGAAAGATCTGTCAAAGGTTAAATTAAATAGTTACCGAAGGCATTTGGGAGTGGTACTCCAGGACGAATTCTTATTTGAAGGAACCATACGAGAGAATATCCTGTTTCCGAGACCCCATGCTACCGAAGAACAATTACAGCAAGCCGTAAAGGCCGGTTATGTAAACGAATTTACAGACCGATTTGAAGATGGTTTAGATACATTGATTGGAGAAAGAGGGGTAAAACTATCGGGAGGACAAAGACAACGCATCTCAATTGCGAGGGCTATTCTGGCAGACCCGAAGATCATTATCCTCGATGAGGCCACTTCAAATTTAGATACCGAAAGCGAGTCGCTCATCCAAAAATCTTTGACAGAATTAACCAAGGACCGAACCACGATAGTCATTGCTCATCGTCTCAGCACTATTAAAAGAGCCGATCAGATATTGGTCATTGAATCCGGTGCGATTGCAGAAAGAGGCACCCATGATGAACTTATTGAAAAAGAAGGGCGCTATTTTGAGTTATACACCTATCAATCTAAAATATAGTTTCTCTATCGAAGCCAGGTATCCGGATTGAGATGAAACATTTTTTTCCATCCCTGGACCGCTTTGTTATCTCGTAACTGCACATAAGGAAATGGAGTAGTAATGGCATAATGCAAATGCGGCGGCTTTCCTTTGGCGTTTCCGGTATCACCAACGGTTCCCAATATACTCCCGGTTTTAACAGGTTCCAGTGGAAACGCATCAATTTCATCCAAATGGGCATAATAATGAAAACGCCATTTGGGCCCTAAGACCATAACCGACTTACCGCCCTTTCCCCCTTCATGGGTGTACACAACAATTCCATAAGTAGCCGCTACTACAGGGGTTCCCCTCTCCTTGAATATGTCTATGCCTTTATGAGTGATGGAACTGCCCCAGGGGTAAGCCCAGAAAGAATTCTTATCCCAATCGGCCGTAGTGGCTCCCTGAACCGGAATGATCATATTTTGCGGCAATAGAAATCCAACACCAATAATGAGTAGAGGAATAAAAACAAACTTTCTGTACCGCCTATCATACCAAATAATGAAAATACTCGAGATAAGTGTAGCCAGAAATCGTCGGGTGGTATTCGTAATCATGCCTCGTGAAGGTACAAAAAACAAGAAATACCAATTTTTTGTACCTTAAAGGAGATCAAACTCTAGTGTTATGAAATGGTTCACTTATATTCTTTCTTGTACGGTTATTTTATGTGTAACCTCCTGCAAAGAGACTGAGAAAGATACAAAGCCTACAGAAGCAATATCTAAGACAGAACAAAACGACTGTATAGAACAAATTTTTGATCAGGACAGTATGTATGGAGCTAGCCGAAATATTAGGTGCATGGAATTGAGCTTGAGCCAAACCATTACGCAATATGTTTCAGAAATAAGGTCAATGAATTTTGAAGCCTGTCCAAAATCCTTTGATGATGCCTTTGAAAGTCATGCCCTTGCCTGGTTAGACATACGTTCGGTTACTGATAAGTATCCAGAATTGAGAGGAGAAATGCATGACTTATTCGACCTGATTGAAAAAACCGAAGATTCTCTGATCTTCAAGAAGAAATTAAAAAGTATCTGGGATACCTGGGCCGAAGTAGAAAAGGCAAGTGGTATGGGAGAATGATCTAAACCACATCAATTACCACCTCATCTACTCCCCTTCTTACCTTTTTCAAATCTGAAAAGAAGTCTTCTTCATGGCGATATCCCACAGGTAGCACTAAAACCGACTGCAACCCCCTTCCGTTGAGTTGAAGTAACTCATCATATTTATCCGGTTGGAATCCTTCCATCGGACAGGCATCAATATCTTCCAGGGCACAAACCGTTAGCAGATTTCCCAAGGCCAGATATGCCTGTTTTTTCATCCAAAGTGAAATTTCGTCTGCGTCTTTACCTTCAAAAGACTCCAAAAGAAAAGTTTCGAAAGGATCCAGGATCTCCCTGGGAGTACTTCGGATCTTCTCTACTCTGGTGAAGTGTTGCTTAATATAAGTGGAGGTTATTTTGGACTCTATACAAAGCACTAATACATGTGAAGCATCCCTCACCTGTTCCTGATCCATGGAAATAGGAACTAACTGTTCCTTTATTTTGGCATTGCTTATCACCAGCATTTTTAAAGGCTGAAGTCCATAAGAAGTAGCCGTGAGGTTGAAAGCCTCTTTAAGGATGTTCAACTTTTCATCCGAAAGTTTTTTTGAGGGGTCAAATTTCTTGGTGGCATAACGCCATTGGAGTTTTTGTATAATATCTGCCGTCATCTAATGTTTTCTTTATGATACAAAAATAAGGATAGGCAATACAACTTTTGTAACTTGGCATGAGAGAAATCTTATAACGCTATATATAAACTCAATCAAGCATCTCCCTGACCTACTTTTAAAGGGATATATAACTACAGGTCCATGAATACTATTGAAGCGAAAATCAACAACAGTGAAACGCGAATCTTTAAAGCTGTTTTTCCGAATACGACCAACCACTATGACACTCTATTCGGGGGAGCTACCCTCCATATGATGGATGAAGCCTCTTTTATTTGTGCCACTCGGTTCAGCCGAAAAAAAGTAGTGACGGTTTCCACCGAAAAGATCGATTTTACTAAGCCCATACCACAAGGCACTATTGTAGAGCTTGTAGCCAGGATAGACAAAGTAGGCCGAACCAGTTGTGTCGTGAGAGTAGATATATTCATGGAAGATATGTACAGCGATTCCCGAGAGAACGTTGTGACCGGGTATTTTACCTTCGTCGCTATAGGAGATGATAAAAGGCCCGTAGCTATTGTAGATGAATAGAGACCGTTCTGAAAAAGGGGAATCAGCTAAATCCAGGTAGCACTAGGGTCATGTGTTTATCACTGTAGAAGTTTCTATCCTTTCAAAAATTCGTTATATTTACCTAGACATAACGAATTTTACCCATGCTCTCCGTAGAAGCTGCCATACATTTAGTATTGTCTTCAGCAAAGAAAGCTGCAGCGTCTGTTTCGGTGGATATATCCGACGCCCTGGGTAGTATCTTATCCGAAGATATTATTTCGCCCATAAACATGCCTCCGTTTAGGCAATCGGCCATGGACGGTTATGCGGTGCATTTCCATGAAGATGCAGTATACACTATCATTGATGAAGTGAAAGCAGGAGACTCCAAATTGCCTCATTTACATCCGGGTGAGGCGGTACGGATCTTTACGGGTGCGGTGGTCCCGGATACTGCCAATAGCGTAGTAAGACAAGAAGATGTAAAAAGATTAGGTAATAAGGCCCATATGACTATGGAAGTGAAAATGGATGCCAATATTCGACCGGAAGGAGAACAATTAAGACTGGGAGAAGTGGCACTGCGCAGGGGAACAAAAATAAATACAGCCCATATAGGCCTTATCGCCACTCTGGGGCTAAGCAGGGTCCATATTCAGAAAGAACCTTCTATAGCTATTGTAGTAACGGGAAATGAATTGAAGGAAGCCAATACTCCATTACAACAAGGTGAGATTTATGAATCCAACGGTACTATGTTAGAAATTGCGCTGAATAGCCTGCACTTCAACAAAGTACACAAAACCAGGGTTGAAGATGATTATCACCTTACGAAAGAAGTCCTTGAGGAGCTAATTGCGCAACATGATATCGTATTGGTTTCCGGCGGAATTTCGGTGGGAGATTATGATTTCGTGGGCAAAGCCTTAAAGGATTTAGGCGTAGAAGAGATATTCTATAAAGTGAGGCAGAAGCCCGGCAAACCCCTTTTCTTTGGCCGGAAGGATGAAACATTTGTTTTTGGCCTACCCGGCAATCCTGCCGCCTCTTTAAGTTGTTTCTACATTTATGTTTACCCATTGCTGCATAAGTATCTAGGAGCTTTACAAATTGAGTTGGCAAGAGTTTGGCTTACTTCTTTATCGGATTTTACTGTGAAAGGGGATCGCGCTCAATTCTTGAAAGCCAGGATTCAGGAAGATGGAGTTGAAATTCTCGGTGGACAAAGCTCGTCTATGCTGCAAACCTTTGGAGATGCCAATGCGCTGATCTATATACCCACTGAAACCACAACACTAAAGAAAGGAGATATGGTTCAGACCATTATCCTGCCACACTAAAAACAATGTTACCATGGAAGGATATACAATTAAAAGTAGAATTTGGATCGAATCCGGAGATAAAATACTCCTGGGAGAGGGACGGGTAAAATTATTGAAAGCCATAGAAAAAGAAGGTTCTGTATCCAAGGGTGCATCGTCTATTGGACTATCCTATAAAAAGGCATGGCGATTGGTCGACGCGGTAAATAAGGCAGCAAAAGAACCTGTGGTCATTACCAGTATTGGAGGTAAAAAAGGGGGTGGCACCATTGTAACAGATTACGGCAAGGAACTCATTACAAGATTCGATACCATTAACCATAATTGCTGGTCGTTTCTGGACGAACAACTTAAAATGTTTAACGACACATGATGACGGATACGCCCTACTTTTTGATCTTTCTCTGCGTTCTGCCAGTCATAGCCTTTTTATATGCCGGGGTTGGCCATGGAGGCGCCAGTGGCTACCTGGCTATTATGTCTCTCTTTTCCATTGCTCCCGAAACCATGAAGCCTACGGCCCTACTCCTAAACTTATTTGTGGCGGGAACAGCTTTTTATCATTATCACAAAGAGGGGTTTTTTGATAAAAAATTGTTCCTCTACTTTGCCCTCTCCTCTATCCCTATGGCATACTTGGGAGGTTCCATTACAGTAGACGCAGGTATTTACAAGAAGATCCTGGGCGGGCTGTTGCTCTTTGCCGTCTTAAAGATGCTGAATGTGTTTGGTAAAGAGAATGATCGGGTCTACAAGACGCGGCTTTGGCCAGGGCTTATGATTGGTGCCGTCATTGGATTTTTTTCAGGACTCATAGGCATTGGTGGAGGCATTATTTTGAGCCCGGTCATCCTATTGTTGCATTGGGGAAAAATGAAAACTGCCGCCGCCGTATCCGCTCTTTTTATATGGGTCAATTCAGCAGCAGGCCTTATAGGACAATTAAATAACGGCGCCGTATTGAACGAAGCCTCATTGCTTTTGGTGCTTCTGGCGGTGACCGGAGGATTTATGGGTAGTTACTACGGAAGTAAAAAAATGACGAACTCCGGACTAAGGTATATGCTGGCCGTAGTATTGATGGCTGCCTCGTTTAAATTATTCTTTGTGTGATGAATTCAGCTCGAAACATAACAGGAATTATCCTTGCAGGAGGAAAAAGTAGCAGAATGGGTAGCGACAAGGGTTTTTTGCAATGGAAAGGACGTACTTTCATAGAACACATTTTAGGGGCGTTGCGACCCGTAGTGAACGAAATTCTTATTGTAAGCAATAACAAGGCATACGATATTTTAGGCCATACTCGCTTAAATGATGCTATTCACAATGCGGGGCCACTGGCTGGCCTTTATACAGGACTCAAAGAAAGTAAAACCCATTTAAATCTAGTGGTGAGTTGTGATGTACCTTTGATTACCGCACCGTTATGGACACAACTTATAGCACATTACCAGAAAGGAGACAACGCCGTGGTATACAAGGACTGCGAAAAAACCATGCCCCTCATAGGGCTCTACACCAAAGAATGTGAATGTCTTTGCCTACGCTTATTGGAGCGTGATGAACGCAGAATGATGCAATTTTTGAAAGATTTAAATAACGTAAGATATATGCAGGTTGAGGGTGAAAGTCAAAAACAAATCAGAAATATAAATACACTGGCAGATTTAAAAGAAATAGAAAATGAATATTAAACTTATGTATTTCGGAATGCTTGCTGAAGTTACAGGTTGTTCGGAGGAGAACTTGCGTACTGAGGCAACTCATATTGCCGAATTGAAAGAAATATTGCTTGAAAAATACCCGGAGCTCCAATCCAAAGATTTCAGAATAGCGCAGGATGAGGAGTTGGTTTCAGGTGAGGTCGTCCTGAATGGTAGCCAAATTGCCCTATTACCACCTTTTTCAGGAGGATGAAATTAGATTAATAACAACATGGAAGATAGATATAGCAGACATATCCTTTTGGATGAAATTGGACTTGAAGGTCAGCAGAAACTTCAACAAGCCAAGGTATTGGTGGTTGGTGCCGGAGGTTTGGGATGTCCTGTATTACAATATCTGGCAGCGGCCGGCATAGGCACCTTGGGTGTTATAGATGATGATGTGGTAGCGTTATCCAATTTACAACGCCAGGTTTTATTCGGCACTTCCCATATCGGCGAGAATAAGGCATTGATCGCCCGGGAAAAATTAACGGAAATGAACCCAAACATTGAAATCCATGCCTATCCCGAAAAACTTGGAGATCAGAATGTGATCTCCCTATTTTCTCAATATGATATCATCGTGGATGGGACGGATAACTTCCCTACTCGCTACCTTATTAATGACGCCTGTGTACTGCTAGATAGACCGATGGTCTATGGTGCCATCTTTAAGTTTGAAGGGCAGGTCTCTGTTTTCAATTATGAAGGAGGACCTACCTATCGTTGTCTTTTTCCCATTCCTCCCAAACCAGGAGCGGTTCCCAACTGTTCAGACATCGGGGTATTAGGTGTGTTACCAGGAATTATAGGGACCCTGCAAGCCAATGAAGTACTAAAGATGGTTCTAGGGATAGGAAATATACTTTCAGGGAAAATATACAACTTCAATGCGCTAACCTACAAATCCTTAACACTTTCTCTGGCACGACTAGATAAGGAAGTAGAAAAGATAAAAGAACGAGGGGAGAATTTCGAGCATATGAATACCGAGTTTTGCGATCCGGAGACCTGGAAAGAAATAAGATGGGAAGATATCACTTCGAAAGAACAGGTAGTATTTCTGGATGTACGAGGACGCCAGGAGGAACCCAGAATAACCTCGAAGGGGGTACTTGAAATTCCCCTGGACGAACTAACGGAAAGTCTTCATCTTATACCAAAGAACAGGAAAGTCGTTACCTTTTGTAAATCCGGAATGCGCAGTAAACAAGCCGTTAAAATCTTACAGCAACATCGTTTTTCAAATTGTTTCAGTTTGAAAGATGGGATTATTGCTTTTGATCAAATGAACGTTAATTAATAAAATAATGGAAAAAAAAGTATACAAGAATGTATTTAAGTCCGGAGCTATTACTTCAGAATTTATAGCCCAATCCATCCATAAACATCAGTCCAAAACCTCGATTGGAGCACATAATATTTTTTTAGGGCAGGTACGGGCAGATGTCATTGATGGTAAAGAGGTAACTGGGATTGAATATTCTGCCTATGAGGAAATGGCTAATAAAAAGTTTCATGACATACGGGAACGAACCTTTGAAAAATTCGACCTTACCTGCATGCATATCTACCACAGTATGGGAGTTGTCAAAGCAGGTGAAATATGCCTATTCGTATTTGTTTCCTCTCCACGGCGAAAGGTAGTTTTCGATGCCCTGGAATATGTAGTGGAAGCCATAAAGGCAGAAGTGCCAGTATTTGGAAAGGAGATATTTGAAGATGAATCCCATCAATGGAAAGTAAATACTTGAAGGTGTTGAATGGTTGAATCGAAATAACTGAATATTCTCAAAATAGAGAAGACAGCAAACAAATGAAATGCTCTTAATAAGGCTCAACTCAATTAAATAATGACACCAATAAACGATTACACAATAAAATGGTAGATATCACGCATAAGAATAACACCTTACGAACCGCAATAGCCCAAGCGACCGTGAAAGTGAGCCGGACAGAAACCATCGAAGCCATTAGAAATGGCACCGTACCAAAGGGAGATGTTTTTGCCATGAGTAAGGCGGCTGGCCTACTTGGGGTAAAAAAAACGGCCGATTTACTACCGGATTGCCATCCCATGCCTATTGAATATACGGCGATAGCATATAAGATCAATAACCTGGAAATTGTAATTAATGTTACTGTAAAAACCATTTATAAGACGGGAGTTGAAGTAGAAGCTATGCATGGAGCCAGCATCGTAGCATTGAATATGTACGATATGCTTAAACCTATTGACAAAGGAATTGAAATTCTGCACATAAAACTGTTGGAAAAGAAGGGAGGAAAATCCAGTTACCAGGATAAATTTAAACGAGATATAAAAGCTGTGGTGGTGGTTTGTTCAGATACCATTTCGGAAGGAAAAAAAGAAGACAAAGCCGGGAAGGTTATTATGGCAAAACTGGAAGACTATGAGGTAGGCATCATGGATTACACAGTTATACCGGACGAAGTTGAGATCATACGGGAAAAGGCGAATGAGTATCAATTGAATGGCGCCGACCTCATTATCTATACAGGAGGTACAGGCCTATCGCAGCGAGATGTTACTCCGGAAGCCCTCACACCACTTCTGGATCGGACTATCCCCGGGGTTGAAGAAGCCATTCGAAAATATGGTCAAGATCGAATGCCGTACGCCATGCTTTCCCGAAGCCTGGCGGGAACCATCAAAAATACCTTAGTACTAGCCTTACCCGGTTCGACGAATGGTGCGAAGGAATCGATGGACGCCATCTTTCCTTCTATCTTACATGTTTTTAGAATCCTTAAAGGAGCGAGACACGATTGATGAAAAAAACCCACAACATATTGACCGATGCTTTTGGCAGAGAACACAGCTATTTGCGGATCTCCTTAACCGAGCGCTGTAACTTGCGTTGCACCTATTGCATGCCCGCCGACGGTATCCAGCTATCTCCGAAGTCTCATATAATGACTTACGAAGAGATTTTTACGATAGCAAAGGTCTTTGTAGATCATGGAGTTTCAAAAATTAGATTAACCGGGGGAGAGCCTCTGGTGCGTAAAGATGTAAATCGAATTATAAAGAGCCTTGCTGCACTTCCCGTGGAGCTTACCTTAACGACAAACGGCGTGATAGTCGACCGATTTATAGACCTTTTCAAGTCTGCAGGAATCAAAAAACTAAATGTTAGTCTGGATTCACTGGATCCCGATAAGAACCAATCGATCACCCGACGCAATTATTTCCAAAAGGTATATAATAATATAATGCTTCTTATAAAAGAAGGGTTTTTTGTTAAACTCAATTGTGTTCTCATGAAGGGGTTCAATGATGGGGAAATTATCGATTTTATTGAATTAACGAAGGAACTTCCTATACATGTCCGGTTTATTGAATTTATGCCTTTTGAAGGGAACAAATGGAATATGGAAAAACTGGTTTCCCTGGATGAGATCTTGACTAGAGTGCATAAAAATTACCCATCCGAATATATCCTGCGACTCCCGGATGCTCCCAATGACACGGCAAAAAACTACGCTATTTCGGGGTATAAAGGGACTTTCGCTATTATTAGCTCTGTGACCAATCCATTTTGCGATGGCTGCAACCGAATCCGCCTTACGGCCGATGGAAAGATCAAGAATTGTTTGTTTTCTCAAAGCGAATCCGACCTGCTCACCGACTTACGCGCAGATAAGTCCATCATCCCTATTATTCAAAAGACGATGCAGTCCAAATTAAAGATACGAAGTGGAATGAATACCCTGGATGACTTTAAGGACCCTGATTCACATAATAATCGAAGTATGATCACCATTGGAGGGTAATTAATAATTCCAAATTTGTTTTTACAAAACGAAAAAGGCTCGTATATTTGCATCCTCTTACGCAAAATGCTATTGAGGACACAAGCCCGCTTGTGTATGGAGAAATGGCAGAGTGGTCGAATGCGGCAGTCTTGAAAACTGTTGAGGGTCACACCTCCGGGGGTTCGAATCCCTCTTTCTCCGCTTAGAGCAAAGCTCAATATCTGTTAGATATTGGGCTTTTCTATTTTAAGGAATGTTGGAAACGCAGTTTCTATAAATGAGTTAAAATAAAAAGCCCTAAAATCGCCATAGCGATTTTGAGCTTTATTGTAAGGAGTGTGTGATAGAGGGAACACCGAAGGTAATCCCTCTTTCTCCGCAAAAGAAACCCGCAACAAGAGTTGCGGGTTTTGTGTTTTCAGAAGCGAGCCAAGCTTGCTTGGGAGAGCGGATGAAAATACAAAACCCAACAAGCGGAGCTTGTTGAGGGTTTTATGTTTGCAAAGGATTTCTTTTTTGGGATCACAAGCAAAGCGAGTAATCCTTCTCTCTCCGCGATCAAGCACAATGCTTTTGCAGCTTAAAGATAAAATCTTGCCAAGGATTGAAAGTTGCATTAGCAGTATGTGGTATAAGGGAACTATAATCCCTCTTTCTCTGCTTAGAGCAAAGCTCGATTTCTGAATAGAAATTGGGTTTTCTTTTTCAATGAGAGGTGAAAGCAAAACTTCATATCCCATGGATGCTTATTCTTTAGTTCATAGCATTTAGAATTTGCATAATATTCTCATGTTCCCGATCATATCCGTTTTCTTTTTTTAAATCATTGCTTATTTTTGATTCAGCACTGCTAACAAGTAATAAGAAAACCCATCCATTCACTTTGGAACATCTAAGATACATCTTGATCATATACACCATCTTGGGACTCATGATCTCGGGAGGCCTTTTGTTTCAAAAATCCAATCTTTCCAGTTTTTTCCTAGGAATATTCGTCCTTGTATTTACCTTAAAACAAGCCAGTTTTTTATACGAAACAAGTGATGTTCTACAATGGTATCCCAATTTGTTCATGGTTACATTTCCTCTATCCTTTTTATTTGGTCCTTTATTGCTTTTTCATGTGAGGTCATTGAATGCGGAATACAAATGGTCCGGAATGAAGCTGCTTCCGCATTTAATTCCATTTTTCATATTAGTGCTTGTTACGTTTTACCTCTTTTCCATGGATGGTGAAAACAGAATAGCATTCATCAAAGCCCATCTACATAGTTTTGTGATTCCCATTAATTATGTGAAAGTGACTCACATTCTAACCTATGCCCTCCTTATTATCTTCGGATTGAAAGCATCCTTCTCCAATTGGTCAAATAAGAGAAAGAACTACATCATCGCCGTCCTTTTGATATATACGATCTCTGCTTTTTTACAAGCCTGCTTTTATGCGTCTATTTTACGGTTCAAATATTTTATAGTCTATCATGTAATAGCCTCCACCCTACTTTTAATCATTGCATATATACTCTATTTTCATCCCGATATCCTTCAAAAGATTAAAGTGAAATACGCCAAATCCACCTTGGATGAGAAGGATATGATCCGGATTCAACACAAAATTGAAGCCTATCTTTCGACTAAAGACAACTTCACAAAAGCGAATGTGACTCTGGCCCTTTTAGCAGCAGAAATCGACGAAAAGAAACATCACATATCTCAAACATTGTCTCAAAAATTCAAATTGTCATTTAATGATTTGATCAATGAAAAACGCGTTGAGTATAGTAAACAATTGTTGGTCGATAAGAGTTACGACAAATACAAAATGCTCGCCATAGCCCTCGATTCGGGTTTCACGAATAAAAACACCTTTAACAGGGCATTTCTAAAATTTGCCCGTTGTACCCCTTCGGAATTCAAAAAGACAAGAAACAAATAATTATTTGTTACTTAACTTTCCTGCGTATTCCTTCCTAAGACTTGCTACTTTTCTATTTTTAGCTGTGTACTTGTCGGAATATAGAAATCAATGTTCTCCATATCAATTCCAAAAGCAGGAAATTTGAATAGATCTTTAGCAACAACAATCGATAAAACCCATACATTATGCAAGAAGAAAGAATTATGACCTTACACCCTCAAGGGAAAACGGGTGTCAATATTTTAAAGAATAGATACAACTTTATTAAGGACTATATCCTAAAAACGATTGAAAACCATCGTGAAATTACCTATCAGCAATTGGATGATTTGGCAACAAAAGAGATCAGTGCCGAATTTGACGGGAAAGTGAGTTGGTATATCGTTACCGTCAAACTCGATTTGGAGGCGAGGGGAATTATTGAGCGAATACCAAAAACATCTCCCCATAAACTGAAAATGGCTTAAAATTATCGTTATGCCTTTGAAACGTGTAATCCAGCTTCTTCTAGTGACCATGATTTTTTGTGCCTGTAAGAACAAAAGTGTGGCATTGAATGAAAAAGAGTACCAATCCCTTATGAATGACCTGGCAAGGGCTTGGTCGAGTCAGAACACCGACTTGGCGCTCCGTTATTTTCATTCGGACGCCATTTATATGCAACCTCCCAATATTCAATATTTCAGAGGGCACGCTCAACTAAGACCTTATTTTGGTGAATTAACCGAAAAGCATAAAATGAAATTTCATCAATTGTGGTTCGATGAGGCCGCGCAAATTGGGGTTGGTGAGTTCACGTTTAGTTATGGAGTGGAGTCAGCAGACACGGGTATAGTGGTTGTCGAATTAGAAAACGGAACGATAAAATTCTGGAGGGAATACGTCCAAAAAGGCCCGGCCGACTTCGAGGAATATTTGAATACGGACCATAAAGAATGGCAATGGCATATTGAAAATTATCCGGAATCAGATTTAGTTAATTCCATGACATCCGGAGGTCCGAATACGAGTTTCAAACCCACTTTAGAAAAGCACCTGAACGCAGTTAGCAACAGAGACTTGGTTTCCTTGAAATCCACACTGTCTCCCAAGGGGGATATGTCTTTGATTTTACCTGGTACCGAGATGAAAAGTAGCACCGATGAATTTATTGAATTCCATATGGCATTCTTTAAGGTCCCCAACTGGACATTCGAAACCCGTATTCTGGAAACTAAAGTAGGATCTAAGTTTGGGACGGCCATAGTCGAAGCCATGTATAGAGAACCCGATAGGAATGGAAAACCATATTATAACCGCATGATGGTAAGTTATGTCCTGGAAAAAATCAATGGAAAGTGGTATGTAATTAAGGATCATGCCAGTTCGATAGAGAAATCCACAGACCCCGAATAGAAATTGTAAAAAGCCCCCTAAAAATAAGTCCATAAGTTCCATATTGGTCTTGTGTTTTCACTATGCATTCTATACTTTCGAAAAGCGTGATTTACACGGGTTGAACATTTGGAGTAACTAAATTTATAAACGAAGTATGAAAAGAAGCACAAAGAATATCGTCAAATACATCATAGAATTCCTGATCGTAGCTTTTGGTGTTTTTTTGGGTATGTACGTAAGCGAATACCAAAGTGAGAAGAAAACTCAAGTCAACAAAGAGAAATCATTAAAATTCATTATCGAAGAGCTAGCGTCGAATATGGATCGATTACAAAAGACCTTGGACTATCACAAAGTGATGAAACAGAGTTTTGACAGTATCGATAACATACTTCTACAAAAGGATTTGGAAAAGTCGTATTACGCTAGTACTAAGTTCAAGCATACGCAGATCAAGGGTTGGAAAGGAGTAGGCCTTGTGGGTTATGAAGACGTAGCTTATGAAAGCGCTAAGCTGAGCGGTGCCGTTCAAGAAATGGACATAGAATTAATCAATACGATTTCAAAAGCCTAAAAAGCCATAGAAACTACGGCCGAATTCAGTAAATCCGTTCTCAACCAGATGATAGAAATTGACTCTAATACCAAAACCATTGATGTCATTGCTATGTTAAAATTTTTAACTCGCGATGTACTGCATAATGAGGAACGCGTATTGTTATTATTGGATGCGTCGTTAAAAAAAATCAAACTACACCAATTCAACCACTAAAAAACTTCAGGTCATCAACCGGATGATTTCTTCTTCATCCCAAACAAAAATCTTACCCAATTATAGGGTCTTATAAATAAATGGTATATCAGTATACAAAACACAAAGCTTAGCACGAAAATAAAAGCATATTTGAATGCCGTATCATCGGGAGTTTGCACTACATAGTAGGCCAAAATAACAATCACCGTTTGATGCAGAATATAAAATGGATAAACTGCCTGATTACTATAGGTTAAAAGCTTGCTTTTCTTATTCAGGTATTTTTTTCCGTATCCTAGGCAGCTTAGCACCCAAAACCAAGAATTTAAATTAATGAAACCAACATAAAGATAGGTTTGTGGTTGGTCGATCCAATCTTCCCAAATAGCATAAGGTTCCCACCCGTTCCATCTGAGAATATTGATACATAAAATTGATAGTATGGATAGGGCAAGATAAAATCTTCTATGCTTTTCAAAAGAATCCAATAATACCGGCAACTTATAAAAAAGAACCCCTGCCAATACAAAGAAGATAAAAAACGAATGCCGTGCGATGTCATTAATCAAATCGTAGGACGCGGGGTAATGAAATGAAAGAAACGTATACGGTATTATAGCGATAAATACAACGATTAAAAATTGGAACGATCCTTTGAAAAAAGCATTGAGACAACGTACAACCTTTCCTTTTTTGAGGAGGCTAAAAAATGGGATGGAAAGGATATTATAACAAAACAAATACGGGATAAACCATAAATGCAGCCAATG
>JBCBDM010000046.1:0-21600 GCA_038529705.1 Bacteroidota bacterium | reverse complement strand
GGAAATTTACGTTTCAAAAAGCGCTTAGTTGAAGAAGTAAGTACAGATAAATTTATTACGGATTTTGAAAAAGATGCCAATCATCGAGTTTGGGTAGGAAGTTCGTCAAGAATTCACCTTTTGGATACAAATGCTACTGCGCTTGGGGTTTTTAAATTGCCTTCAAAAGTTGCGACAGAGGTTAAAAAAATAACAAAAATCCATCTCGATAATAAGGATAGGATTTGGCTGGTTACCGCGGCCCATGGAGTTTTTATGGCGAATAATATTTCAAAAGTCAACCCCGACGATGAAATAAAATTTGAACATTTTGTTCATGAGCCTGATGACGAACAGGGACTTACATCAAACATTATCTTGTCGATAACCGAGGCTCAAAATAATATAATTTGGTGTGGAACTGGTAACGGCATCGTTTATTTTGATGAAGCTGCCCGTAGTTTTAGACCCTTAAAGATTAATGGAAAAATATTCGATAAGAAAGTAATGTCCATAGCTTCGGATAAGGACAATAATTTGTGGATAACCACTATTTTTTCCGGCCTCTACTTTTACGATAGAACGGCAGATACTTTTATTAATTATACCCAAAAGGACGGACTTATTTCCAATGCTTTTTTATTTTCTTCTTCCTATTATGATCAATTAAACAATAAAATTTACTTCGGTTCTGACGAAGGTCTACAACAAATTAACTTAGATTTTATAGAGAGATATCCTCCCAAAAAACAACCCTGGGTGAGCACCATAGCAAGTTATCAAAAGAACAAACCCCAATTTGTTCCTGTTACATGGCCTTCGGAACTTGAAATCTTTGAACTGGAATACGAAAACAGAAATGTAACCCTAAATTTTTCAAGTATCGATTTTCACCAAACCGATAAAATTAGATATGCCTATTCTCTTAATGGAGAGGCCTGGACGGAACTTCCGGAGCGAACCGGCCATTTTACCAATTTACCGATAGGAGAAAATATCATTTCTTATACAAGCTACTACATCGGGGAAGAACCCCAGCCCATAACAGAAGCTTCCCAAATAGTATTTGAGGTTCATCCCCCCTATTACAGGAGTACCATAGCTTACATTATCTATTGTTTAATGGGGGCCATTATTTTGGTTGTCATTTTTAGACTCTTGCTAAAAAACAGAATGGCAAAAGAAAAAATGCACAATGCGCAACTTTTGGATACTGCAAAAAGTACTATGTATGCCAATATTAGCCACGAGTTTAAAACTCCGTTAACCATCATTAATGGATTGTCTTCGAGGTTATTGAAAAGACCAACTTTTCCAAAAACTGAGCAAGAAACCATCACTTCGATAAGACAAAGTGGAGAACAGCTTTCCACCCTGGTAAATCAAATGTTGGAATTGGCTTCATTAGACAACAATGTATTGCGAATACATGAAAAGAAAGGAGATATCATAGCATTTGTAAAAAAGTGTGTGATGCTTTTTAAGCCATTTGCCGTTTCAAAAGAGCAAAAGTTAATCTTTCATACTTCCGTGGATAGCTTGGAAATGGATATTGACGATGATAAACTTCAGAAAATAATAAATAACCTTATAAGTAATGCCATAAAATTTACTCCTAAGGGAGGAGAAATTATCGTTTCTATAAAACAGTTGAACATGGAGACCATTACGGTCGAAATTACAGATACCGGAAAAGGTATTGAACAAAAACATTTGCCTCATATTTTTGATAGGTATTATAAAACATTTGATCGAGATAACAATTTGGGAAGTGGCATAGGAATGGCCCTTACCAAAGGACTAGTGGAATTTCTTGGAGGGACGATTGCAGTGGATAGCAGCATTGGGAAAGGAACCAGATTTACGGTTGAGCTTCCTGTAAAAAAGACCAAAAAAGATAAAGAGCCACTTGAGTTTCAACAACCCTTTTTAAAAATACAAACCGAAGAGATAACCCTAAAAGAAAACAAGAGTAATCAAAATGCTACCATCTTAGTGGTTGAAGACCATGTGGATATTCGAAATTTTTTAAAAGAAATATTGGCCAGTAAATACCATATTATGGAAGCAGCCAACGGCAAGAAGGCCTTGCAAATTTCGGAAAGGAAAACGGTCGATTTTATCGTAAGCGATGTCATGATGCCGCAAATGGACGGTTTTGAGTTTTGCGAAAAAATTAAAATGAATCCCAAGACCTCGCATATACCCTTTATCATGGTTACGGCAAGAACCGATAATGCAAGTAGGCTTAAAGGGTATAAATTAGGAATTGATGCCTACATCAATAAACCCTTTAACGAAGAAGAACTACTTCAAATTATTGATAACATTCTTGAAAAAAAAGAAGCTCAAACACAGTATTTTAAGCGAATACTAGACTTAAAGAGCGGAACTTCAGAAATTGAAAGAGCGAATTCGGTGGACATAGACTTTATCTCAAGAATACAGAGCTTTGCTTTGGATAAAACACAAAAAGCTTCCGTTGAAAACCTACTTAAAGAAATCCCCATGAGCCGAACACAGTTACATAGAAAAGTAAAGCAACTTACGGGGATGTCTATTACTGCTTATCTCAATCACATAAAAGTGGAAAAGGCAAAAAATCTACTTTCACATACCGAACTCACTGTTTCGGAAATCGCCTTTGAGTTGGGTTATGAAGACCCAAAATATTTTTCAAGGCTCTTTAAAAAACGAACCTCAAAATCTCCTTCTAGCTACAAAGAAAGCGCAAAATAACGGTATTTCGCCTTCTTGAAACATGACTCCACTCAATTGAAACAATAGTCCACTCTCTTTACCATACCTCCATTTAGCTTTGATTAATCAACTCTAAAACAAATTGATTATGAAAAAGTTAACTGTACTATGGGTCTACACGGCACTATTTTTAATAAGTATCGCAAGTGCCCAACAAACTGGACATGAAATTACAGAAATAGATTATGAATCGCTGCGCACACAGGAATTGAATGATTTATACGAAGAGGCAAAATTGCTTGAAAATGCTTCTCCCCAGGAGATAAATGCCAATAGGTTAGCCATTAAAAATGCCTGGGCAGCCATAGATCCGGATATAGCGAATTTATACAAACCTGTGGCTAAGAATATTGTTGAAGAAGATTTTGTGGTGGAAATGAACACTACTTCCAATAACCAGGAGATCCCACCATCCCAAAATAGAAGATGGGCAGATGATATACAAATTCACGATTTAAGGATCGATGGAGGGATTGATATAGTTGCCTTCAACAATGGTGGAGCCCTCTATGCTACAAGTTTTAATAATAGTGCAGGTGGTGGGAACTATCATCTTAATATATTTCAATCTTTTGATATGGGTGAAACCTGGCAACATTTTAGGACTGTTACTTCAGGAGTACCTTACCAAAAAGCAAGGGCATTAACCTTAGAAGCAGCCAGCGGCGACCAATATTTACTTATTTACTATATCAATGGAAACAATTCCTTTAGGGTGTTTGGATGGAATCTAAGTCAGGGAGAAGATTTTGACGATGAAACTATTACTGGCGATGTCATCGACTTTGAAGTGGATAGGAATTGGACGGGTACTACCAATCAACAACGAGTATTTGCCGTTTACAAAAAAACCGACAATCAACTCTATTCTGCCAGGTCGACTGCAGGCGACTATGGGTTTAATTGGGTCGATGAAACGTATCTGAACAACAATAGGGGAAATGTCGATATTGCTTATAGCCGAAGCGGTGGAATCTATGTAGTAATGGTGAGCGATGTAACCAATTCTATGTACGTAAGGGTTAATGATAATTACAATGACCCTGCCTCCTGGTCTACTTCAGATCTATTGGAAAATGGAGCTGATAGAGAAACATTTCATCCTACTATTCGTGCTGAACGATTATCAGTCTCTGAAGATAATGTGCTTGTTGTAGCTTCTTCAAGGGATGCAGGAACTTCCGGAAAGTTCAATTTGAGATGGTATAGACGTAGTAATGGCAGTGATTTTGACGATGGTACCACTGAGGGTTCTCCAGCAGGCTTGAGCTATTTGTATTTTGACAGTTTTATAAACTATAGCATAGGAGCGGACATAAATTTGGGGCTCTTTCAATTATCCTTAGACAATCAGGAAACCAATAAGGTATTTCATCGGCGTTACAGTGGTACGTCTTTAGGCTCCTATAATTTAGCCTCTAATGAAGATTTTGGGGTTTTTGGCGGTTTCTTATTTAAGCCTTATAGTTTAACGGCCATTCAAAATGGAGACGAGCCTTTAATGGTCTTTTGTGGAACCAGTGGTGACGAGACCTTTGCTGAAGGACTTTATTTTGATAGAGAGTCGAATACACTCGGTACGAGTACTTTTGACGAAAATGAATTTATTGTTTATCCAAATCCAGTGGACGACATACTTCAATTCAAGTTTCCTCAAAGTGCTGGATTACAGCAAATTTCAGTGGCCGATGTCACCGGGAAGCAACTAATAAAGCAAATATGGAACGATGCTCAAGATAGGGTGTCATTGGATATTTCCCATTTTCAGGTGGGGACCTATTTTATAAGTCTAACAACTGAAAATGGAACACTGACAAAGAAAATTGTTAAGAAGTAATTTTAAGGTTTAATGGTAATAGGACCCGTCTGTCTAGACGGGTTTTTAATTTCAATCTACTTTTGTTAGATTTTTCTTACGTCCCACTTTTTTGCTCATTACATACTACTTGATATACAATAGGGATACTATTTACTTTCTGCGTAATGTTTCCCGTTAAACCCTAATCGAGAAGTGCGGCTTGTGGTGGTCTCTTGGGTTTGGCACTCTCCATTTTCATCCTCACTTAAAAGTCGTTGCGTATGGGAGGTATTTACTTGGATGTCAAAAAAATCACCGGTCTTGGAGTTTGCCAGGGACATTGTATTTTTTTCGATCATAAATTCGCCAGAACAGGCTCCTACAGTTACATCAACCTCTCCCGTGCTTTCGTAAATGGTATAATGATCCAGAATTTTTTTTAGGCCATCATTTTCCGGAGTATACAGGGAAAGAATCTCTTCACTGTATGGGTTAGGTTGGGATAGCGTTCGGTATTTCACAATAACTCCAAAGGCACTCTTTGTTTCAGAAATAAGATAGTTCATGGGGTCAATAACAATGTCCTCAATAAATACAGCATCCGAAACCCATCCATTGGTTTTGGAACTTTCGAAGAAGGTATGGGTTATTTTCCCGGATTCGAGACTTAGGATGGCAATATGACTATTGAGTTCGTACACTCCTTCCTGTTCTTCATCTTTATGAGCTAGTTCCCCTAGAACTACCACGGCCTCTTGTGGACTTTTAGGGAATATTTTGGAGGTTTCAACAATCATATCGGGCCGATGCAATCCCAGCTGCCGAATCACTGTATCTATTAGCGTCTGTTCATTGAGAACTGTATAGGTTTTGTTTCTATGAAGTAACCGTATGATTCCCTCCTTGTCTATTTCAACCATTTCTCTGGTAACCTGTTTTTCATCCATCCAAAAGATGTGGTCAATGATCAATTGATTTTGTGTTATTTGAGATTGAATTCGTGAGGCTCCTTCGGCAATTTCATCATAAGCCACCTTTGCCGAATCCATAAAGTTGCCTTCCAGATCATAGGTGATCAATTGGCTCTCCATTTCATGGTCACCTTTCTTCACCGTGATAACTGCCGTATAAAAGGATGGAGAGAGGTGTAATCTATAGCCCGAAATCGCTCGAAAGTTATAACCCTCTGCATACCAATTTTCATAAAGTATTGCTAAACTGAAAACTTCATGATTAATGGGTATAATATCATCTTCATCAATAAAACTATCAAAAGAAGTGGAATCGACTATGGGAATATTTTTAAGTGGGAGCTGGTCAAATGCTTCCAGAAAACGGGGCGTGAAGCTCGTGTCTTCTACCTTTTTACTCCAGGTACTCTCTTCCTCCGAAGTAATTTCAACTACTTCCTGCGGGGTCATGGTACGATTAGATTCCTTTTTCTTAGGGTTCTGGGCGCACGAAAAAAAGACCAATACGAGGATTAAATAAAAGTGGTTCAAAGCAGGTATAATTTATGACATTAAAACTAAAAAGGGTCTCACAAAATACGTATTCTATTCTTTAGACTTCTGCAAAAGTGCCCTCATCTCATGAAGTTTGTTTTCTAAATCACTCAATCGTTCATTTTGTTTTGATATCATTTCGTGTTGTTGTTTTACGGCATTTATTAACGCGTAGGTGAATTTGTTAGGGTCTACTTCCAGGTAAACTTCAGCTCCAATGGCAACGTTCCGCACCATATTGGGAGCAATTGTTTGTAATTCTTGGGCGATGACTCCTTGATAGACCCGTTCAGCTAAGGTTTCATTTTCCCCGAGTAGTGCGGGCATATTGTCATTATACGAGAAGTTTACAGGGTTCACGTTTAAGATAAGATCAAGTCCCTCGGTATAGTTACTTACATTCTTTTTAAGTCTTCTATCAGAAAATACGGCCCAAGCACCACCACCTGGTTTATTTGCTGTTCCGTTTACAGAGAGGTTAGCCGTTGGTGTATCAGTGCCAATACCGGCCATATTAGTGATATATACTACCCCACTTTTGTAGATAGTCAAGGCATCACTTCTGGCTCCCAAACTTATACCATTTCCTACCACAAACAGCCGATCAGCATTGTTGAAACCACCTGCGCTATTTGGAGTATATAAGGTATTGAAAGTACCCACAGCTGTTTCGGCAAATGATGGCGCAGAGACTACATTCCCAAAGGCTGTAGCGAAAGCTCCGGATGCTGTGGAAAATGATCCAAACGCCGTTGAATTTGTAGCCGAAGCTGTGGTTTCATAGCCAAAAGCGACGGAATGGTCTCCAGACGCTAAGGTATTGTAACCAAACGCAGTTGCCGTATTCCCGGAAGCCGTAGTAGCAGAACCAAACGCGGTAGCAATATTTCCTGAAGCGGTTGTTATCGACCCAAAAGCAGTTGAGGTGTCTCCGGACGCTAAGGTACTGGCTCCTAAAGCAGTTGAATAAAAACCAATATTGGCGTCGTCCCATTGGTCGCTTGGTAAAAATGGGGACAAATCTAGCACAGAGCCGGCCCGAAAGGCTGATTTGTAAGGATTAAAGAACATACGGGTTCCCAAACCTGTAACCTCCGTGTCTATGGCGTTACCTGTGAACAAAGAGCCTGTCACCAAAAAACCATCGGTCCCGTTGATGCGTAGTGCACCATCACTGGCATTGATGTTCTTCCCTAAACCGCTACCTCCCTGGTCATAAGCCTGGTCTAAGGTATTGCCACCACCTCCTCCAGTATGGGTTAACGGGACCCAAATTGTATTGGTATGGTCCCAATAGTAGAACCCTTTATTGGGAGTACCATTTCCTGTGGCGAAAACCAGCATCCCATCTTGGCTGGCGGAGGGATTAACCCCAGAGAATTGATCTACTTTTGGTATGAGAATACCATCCGTATTCCCTGGGGAAGTTTGATTTGAAGATCGAATATCGACAGTGGCTTGAGGAGTTGTTGTACCCACCCCAACCTGACAAAATGTTGGCCAAACCGAACTCATCCATAACCCCAGGCATATAATCACCATGAAATGCACAGGGGGACGAATATGCCAGTTGAATTTATTCATGAGCTCCATCGTTTTGGGACTAAGAATCTATTGTATCAATACCTTTTTCACAAGGGTACCTTCTTCAAATCGTAGTTGAAGGAGATATACTCCAACGGCTAGTTGCTCCGTGCCAATCATGGCCAGTTTCCCCTTTGCTACCTCCGCACCGGACAAATTATACAAACGTAATTCCTGAAAATTTAGGGAGTCCGGGTAGAAAATGGTCAAGGTATCGGATCCAGTAACCACCTGTATTTGTTGTTCAAGTTCGGTATCTGAAAGCCCAAGCACCAACTCGGTGACGGATTGAAACCCAGTCCATAAAGCCCCTGTATCGGTTACATAAGGACCTGTAGTTCCTGCAGGGATGAACAGATCGGTTGTACTTCGATCTCCAAAGGTGTCTCCGCTACCACCTGTAGTAATCACAGGAGGAACAGGGTTTAAAGAGGTTACGGTTGAAAGAGGGTTATTGATAAAGGCCACATTGCCAATACTCGTTACTGTGCTGGGGAAAGTAACGTTCGTCAAATTGTTGTCGGCAAAGGCACCAGCAGCGATGGTTTCCAAGTTATCTTCTAGACTAATGGAGGTCAAATTATTGCCAGAAAAAGCTCCTATACCAATACTTGTAATGTTGCTTGAAAAGCTAAAAGAGGTTAGGGAGTTATTCGAGAATAGGTTATTACCTATGATGGTCAAGGCATCAGGAATAGTAGCTGTGGTTAAAGCATTGCTTTCAAAAGCACTATCTCCTAAACTGGTAACACTATCGGGGACGACAATATCGGTTAAGTTATTTACGGCAAAGGCGGCTTGACCTATTTCCGTGATCGAATTGGGAATGGTAAAATTGGTTAGGTTATTGTCCACAAAAGCTTGTTGGCCAATGATAGTAGCGCTTGTTGGAATGGTAGCATTTGTTAGTCCTTTGCTCGCAAAAGAAAAAGCTCCAATTTCGGTAACCTCATAGGTTTCAAGACCGTTGATCATTGTACTGGGGATCGTTACCGATGTTCCCCCGGCAGTATCGTAATCTAGTGTTTTTACAGTGTTTGGCACCAGAGAAGTCACTTCATAAGTAACAAAATTAGATGTGTAGGAGCTTCCAATAATTAGTTGCTCTGTCACGCTATTAAATCCAGTCCAAAGGGCGCTGGTATCTGTGACATAGGGGCCTGTGGTACCTGGAGGGATGAATAAGTCTATAGTGCTTCGGTTGGCTGCGAACGTATCAAAGCCATCTCCACTAGTGTTTATTACTGGAGGCGTTATCGCTTCTGAAGTCACACTTGCTAAAGGATTTCCATTAAATGCTTGTTGCCCGATGCTTGTGACGTTTTGAGGAATGGTAATGGATGTTAACTGATTAATAAAAAATGCCCCGGCACCTATTGTGGTTACACTGTTTGGAATAGTAAGCGAAGCAATTTGGTTTTGTAAGAAAGCATTATCACCTATACTTTGCACACTACTACCCAATGTTAATGTCGCAATTTGATTGGTGTTAAAAGCGTTTTGCCCAATACTGGTCACATTATCTGGAATAACTAGGTTGGTAATTTCATTATTTAAAAAAGCTTGGCTTCCTATGCTTATTAAATCATCCGGAAGTATTATACTGGTTAAATCATTATTTGAAAATGCTCCATTGCCAATTCCAATAATATTACTGGGTAGTGTTACTGATGTTAATAAATTAGAACTAAACGCACCAGCACCAATAGTGAATATGTTGCTTGGTATTATAACACTTGTTAGTTGGTTTAAAGCAAAAACAGAATTTCCTATGCCTGTGATACCATTTGAAATTGTCACACTACTAAGTTGATTATTAGCAAAAACGCCATTGCCAAGAGTAGTTACATTATTGGGGATCACTAAACTTGTTAAAAAGTTATTTGCAAAAGCATCGTTTTCTATCACAGTTATACTGGAGGGAATGGTTATGCCCGGTAGTTGATTGCTTAAAAAGGCAGAATTTCTAATTACAGTTACACTATTGGGTAATGTAACACTGGTTAATGATTTTCCTGCAAATGATCCAGCGCCTATTTCGGTAACCGTATAGGTGGTTCCAGTATTCGCTACGGTGTTGGGTATAGTGACGACAGCACCACCGGTGGTATTATAATTGGTAGTTCGTACGGTGTTCGTCCCGGAAATTACCTGGTAGGTAATAAAATTGTCGGTAAAAGTCTGCGCATTAACCATGACCGCACATAGTAGGGTTAGGATAGAAAGTATTTTTATTTTCATCTTGTTAGGGGTTTTAATTGGTGATTAATTTTTTAATAATCCATTTTAATGAGTTGGCCATCTATCTTATAATAGAAGGAAAAAGTAGTGCCGCCATTTTCGGGAGTGAGGTTTACCATATACTCTGCTTTGGAAGCATCCCCATTATCCGGGAAGTTAATGCTAGCAATACTTAGCGTAGGATTTTCAATATTCTTTTCGTCTTTGAGTTTTTGGACAGATGCTTCTACCAACCCGCCCAACTGTTCCAAGCTGAAGTTTTCTCCCAATTGGAACATATAGTCCGAGGCAGCGGTTCCGGCTGGCACCTCTAAGGTGATATCCGAATTTTGTGTCCAAGTGCCTTGCGTTTGGTTCCATTGTCCCATTTTCAAGGATTCCGGAGCATCTGTTACGGTCACACCAATGATATTCCCGATGGTTGGATTGTGTGTAATGGTTAAATCGGTGTAATAGGCTTCTTTGCCAAATTTGCCTTTCAGGTCTTTTTCGATTTTCGAAAAACCTTTGGCGTCTGTCGATTGTTGACTTGAGTTCCCTCCACAGGAAATCAGGGTAAATAAAACTGCGAGTAATGCAACTTTTCTCATGGTACTAATTTTTTGGGCTCACAGAATCAAAAAATGATTGGTGATGTGGTTCGAGGGTAAAAGTATAGGCCTATCTACTATCCTGAAATAGTGAATATACTTCTGCGTGTGCAGCACCTAGAATCGTGAGGTTTGGGCACATAAGCGTAATTGGTAAAATGGATTGGGAGGTATTTATTCTTTATTCCAGGAAAAAAGGCGAGACAAAAAGGTGTCTTTTTTGCGGGTAGAAACGGGTATTTTTTTTCCATTTTTTAAATGAATGGTTCCCGATTTATCGTATTTCTCGATAAAACCTAGATTGACCATAAAGGATTGATGGGGTCGCGTAAAAGTGTGTTTCTCCAGTTGCACTTCGAATTCTTTTAAGGGCTTGGAGGCCAAATGCTTTCTTCCATCCTCAAGATGGAAGGTAGTATACCCCTTATGGGATTCGCAATACATTAAATCTTTAAGTTCTATGATTTGAAAAGAATCGTGCAAAGAAAGAATGAGGGTATCATGAGTTCCTTGATAGGCTTTGCTTGCCCTATTAATTTGATTTCTTTGATCCTCTATGGAAGTCTTGTCGATTTTACGGAGCGCTTCTTTCAGTTCTTCCACATCAACGGGTTTTAGCAAGTAGTCTACGGCTCCTTTTTTTAACGCCTGAAGGGCATATTCTTCATAAGCTGTGATAAAGATCACTTTAAAGCTAAGATTCAAATCTTCTGTCTGCTCTAAAAAATCAAATCCGGTTCCGTCTATGAGATTGATATCCAAGAAAACAAGTTCGGGTTCACAGGATTTGGCAACGACCACCGCGTCTCTTACCGATTCGCACTCCCCGAGTACTTCGACTTCACTATCGATGGAGGCCAGCAAATGAACTAAGGCCTTTCGAATGTGTTCTTTATCCTCGACGATGAGTGTTCTCATGAAGCAGCTTTTATTTTATACGGAATCATGAGGGTGACGATGGTCCCTTTTTCACCTAACTCTTCACGATTCTTAATTTCAAGGGAGCCGCTTGATTTAAACTCCTTGGATAGCATCTTTAAGCGTTCGGAAGTGATGGTGGTAGCCAAGGATTTTTTTGAGGAACCTAAGGTTTGTTTTTTGTCCGAAACTCCCATTCCATTATCGGTTATGGTACAGATTAAATCTTCATTTTTCAGTGTGAGCTCTACGGCAATGTTCTTTGGCTCGGTATGTTCCTTGAAAGCATGTTCAATGGCATTTTCTACGAAAGGTTGAATGACCATGGGAGGTATTTTGGTAGCATGGATGTCGATTTTGGGAGCAACCAATAGCTGAAAGTTAAAGGGAGTACTGGCATCCATGTTTTGTAGACCCATATAACTCTCGATAGCTGTGAGCTCATCGGAGAGAGGAACTGTTTTATACCTGGAATTTTCTAAAACAGTACGTAATAACCTGGAGAACTTAGAAAGATAGGAAACCGATTTTTGTCCTTCCTTATTTAAAATCATGCCTTGCAGGACAGAAAGAGAATTAAAAATAAAATGAGGTGTCATTTGGGAACGCAACAGCTTTTGCTCTATCAAGATGTTTTGGTTCTTCTCTCTCGCATTCTTTAATTTTAGGTAAAAGATAATAGATCCCAATAATAAGGCCACCCCCAAGAACACAATGATACCGATGAGAAAATTGCGTTGGGATCTTTCTAGACTCTTGGAAGTTGCTGTAACGGTTTGTTTGAGTTTTAACTCTCTAATATTTGCGGAGTCTAATTGACGCTGGTATAAATATTCGTATTCTAACTGAGTGAATTTTTCTATTTTTTCTTTGTTAAAGAGACTGTCGCTTAGAATTTTATGTTCCTTAAACCTTTCTAACGCCGCCTTGTAGTTGTTTTTTTCTTGATAAATTGAGGACAACAAGCGATTTGATTCACTTTGCGTTTTGGTTAGGGATATTTCGTCAGCCAGTTCTTTTGCTTTTAATAGATACTCTGTGGCCTTTTCATATTTTTCCAGGTTAAAATACACCAACCCCATTTGATAATGAGATTCTGCAATTCTATTCTTGCTTTTCAAGGTAAGACTCGCTTCCATTGCTTTTTCTATGGTTTTAAGAGCGAGGTTGTATTCTTCCCTTTCTATATGTAAAGAACCAATATTGTTATAACAGTTGTATAGCCCTTCATTACTCTCTATTTTCTTACAAATTACGAGGCCTTCATTATAGTATTCTAGTGCTTTTTCATAATCTTTATTAAACCGGTGAACATATCCTAACCCAATAATAAATTTGGAGGTTCTTAATTCATCTCCAAACTTTTTTGAAATTGCTAATCCTTCTTCTAGGTAGGGCAAAGCCTTGTTATTTTCATCCATATAAGAATGCACAAGTCCCATATTTAATAGTGCAGAAGCAATATTGTTATCTTTTTTTTGAGCTCTATATTTTGTAAGGCATTGTTGAAGATATTCGAGGGCTTCTGTATATCTTCCTTGCTGCATATAGATAAGAGAAAGGTTATTTAAAGGATATAATTTTTTATTGTCAAGTTGTAAACTATCATATATAGCTAGCGCTCTGTTGAGTTTGCTGTTAGCCTCATCATGTTCTCCCATTATAAACCGTATATATCCTATCGTGTTTAGTGCATCGGCTATTCTTTCTTGATCATTTTCATCTTTTTCTATTTGAATCACTTTTTCAAAAAGTTGAATCGATGATTCGTATTTTTCTTCCATCCTATTAACATGGGCCAACAAATAATAGCAATTGGAGATTCTATCTGTACGGTCGCTTTTTTCCTCTAAACTGAGTGCCTTTTTGATATGGATCTTGGCAGAATCAGCCTTTCTTTTAGCGTAGTAATACTGACCTTTTAAATACCAACTCAGCGCCTCTCCCTTTTCAAATTGGATTTCCTTTGCTAGCTTATTCGCTTGCTCTGCATATATTTTTAATTGGTCATTGTCTAATCGATAATTTGCATTCGCGATCTCATTGAGAAGATTGACTTTGGTCGTATCATTTGCCGTATGCATTTTCAAAGCGCGTTGTAGGCTATCGATCTTTTTGTCTTGAGCATACAGATTGGCCGTAAAAAATAGGAAGAAACTAAAAAAGAAGAAAAGCTTGCGTGAAGACATAGAGAAAGGATAAATTCGAGCGTCAGTTTATCGATTTGGTATTTTAGTGCCTAAGGGTAAAAAACGAATATAGATTATAAGTTACAAAGTAAAAATAGCGTATTTATATTTAAGCCGTTTCAAGACATATTCGAACGGGTGGGTTCTATATTTGCCTTTTGTTTTACCTTCATAGGTTTTTGCCAGATGGTGTATTGGTATTTATTTGGGTGAGCGTTTAAGCAAGATGAAATAAAAAAATCCGGTCAATGGACTGGATTTGATCGTTGTTTCTTCATGCTTCGATTTCACTTTAAAAGCGCTTCGATTTAAGACGTTCCGCAGATTAGAGATAAGTTTCTCTATTTTGCTTTTTCTTCCGCTTATCAAGCTCATGTTTTATCAGGTCACGCTGGACGTTACGAATATCTTTGGTGAATCGAACCAGCTTGAATTGTCTAGCAATAAAAATGCTGAGTAAGATTACGCCAGAAATGCCAAGTAGAATATATAATAAACGATATGTATTAGTATTGGTTTTGATCTCTTCTAATTCCTTTTCTTGTTGAGAGCGGATCTCCTTTAATTTGGAAATTTCTATTTGGCTTAAATCCTTTTGCGCGGCTAAGGAATCGTTGTATGTAAGAGCTTTTTGCAAGTAATAAACTTGATTTTCGGTATCCTTTCTTTCCGCATATATTGAGGAGAGCAGAATACTAATTTCATGAATGTCCTCTGGTGCATTCCTGCCTTCGTCTAAACGTAACCTTTTTAGGGCAATTCGCTCTGCAGAATCCAACTTACCTAGGGCAAATAGACTCTTTGCCATAAAAATATCCGTCCCGGATCCATGATAATTCATGCTGTCCAGAATATGGGAAGCAATCTTAAGGTGAGGCAGGGCTTCCCTGTATTGCTCAGTATCATGATAGATCATCCCTATATTGCTGTTTGCAAGGCCCTCTAAACGCCTCTTCTTCTTTTGTCGAGACACGCTAAGCGCAGAGTCCAGGTATTTTAAAGCAATTGTATATTCTTCTTCTTCATGATAATAAATTCCAAGATTATTGTAGGTAGTTCCAGGCAGATAAGAATCCGGTATCAGTTTAGCCAGTTCCAATATTTCCTTAGATATAAGGATCGCTTTATCATTCTCGTGTGAGGCATAGTGGACCGCGGCTATACAGTTAAGGGATCTTACTTTTAACGTTATTAAGTTTTCTTTTTCGGCCAGGATCCTTGCCTTTTCAAAATAAACATAGGCACTGTCATAGTTGATCTGTCTTTGATAAAAAGTAATCCCTTTGTCTAAGAGGTCATTTATTTCTTGGGTTACTTCATTCTCATCCTTTTCTACCTTGTAGGTATCCTGGAAGGTTTTAGAAAACACTTTTATCGATAAAAAAAGCAAAACGGGAAGTAAAATTACTTTTTGCACGGCTCAGTAGTAGGGGATTTTGATGTTAAAAGTATTAAAATGATCACAATAAAACTACTTAAGATTCAAGTTATTAGATTTTGTCTGAGTTTTCTAACTAAAAAAACAAGCTACTCACTTACGGGAATGGCTTGTTTTGGTTTGGTTCCTCACGTGGATTCTAACCAGCTGTAGATTTCTACATGTTTTCAATACCCCGTTGCTTCTTCCGTTCAATTTCACCTTATACTTTCCACTATAGGAAATCAGATTCTCGACATAGTTAAACTGTGAATGTGTCTGATCGTGTTGCTGATTCCAATCTCGATGATTTGCAGGGGAGAATTCATTGGCATGTTCGTAGAATTACATTCTAGAAGATGTTCTCTCCTCTATAGTAGTCTAATATTTTAACTCGCAGCCAGTACTCGAATTTGGCATTCGTAAGATTAATTTTTGCATTGTCCAGATTGTTCTTACTCGTGATATAATTTAAAAAATTGGAAACTCCATTGTTGAACCTAATTTCGTTAATACGAAACGATTCTTGATAAGCTTTTACCTGATTTTCAAGGCTTTTGTAGCGGTGAAATGCAGCTTCCATATCAAAATGTACTTGTACAATGGCATTCTTGATTTCTAAATGGGTTTGCTCGAGCTGAACGAGGGATTCTTCTACTCTAATTTTCTCAAGAGCCACGTTATTCTTGGCACTAAAACCATTTATTAAAGGAATACTCACGGCAACTCCAATCACCGTATTCAGATTGTTGTCTAATTGATCTGAATAGCCAATATTTTGAGATTCGAAGGAAGTGCTTTCCTCGAAAACGGGAAGGTCTTCACCATCAACAGTAACAAATTCACCGGTCTCTACAATGCTAGTTCCCGTAGCACTAAAAGTTTCGGCTACACTGGAATAATTGGTATTGATACCTGCAAAAAAGGATACTTCAGGAGTAAACTGAGCTTTCGCCACACTTACCCCTTTTTTTGCAGCTTCAATTCTCAATTCATTCGCCTTGAATGATGCTAAATGTTGAAGTGATTCTTGATACACTTCGTCTGCTGAAAGCGCGTATTCTTTGAAATCTAAAATAATTTCTTCAGGATCAATCACTGCGCCTTCCGGTAGATTTAACAGTCTTATTAAGTTAACATTGGCATTGTTTAAAGAAGATTCTGAAGTGAGAATATTCGTTTCATCATTGGCGATTTGTCCTAATATATCTGCATAATCTGCCGGATTTCCTGATTCATTTTTGAAAAATTCTTCTTGAATTTTGAGTTGTTTACTAGTAGCTTCGAAACGCTGTTTATTGAGTTCTAGAATAGCCTTACTATTTAACACTTGCAAATAAGCCAGGGTGACATTTAGCACGAGGTCCTGTTTGGCCGCTTCAATCTCCAGTTGTGAAGCTTGTCTATTCAATCCATTCTGTTTGGCAGCGTTTAAGAGTCTGAATCCATTAAATACGGTCATATTCAAGTTCAAACCCATATTTGAAAAGGTGAGCTCTTGCGTAATGAAGTCGTTAGTGAAAGGATCTATACTTCGTCCATCATTAACACCTAAATTGAAATTTCCATTTACGCTAGGCAATAGATTAGCTTTGGCCTGCTGGTGATTAATTTTGGCCGAATTAGCGCGTAAATTGGCTGATTTTAAATCGAGGTTATTTTGCAGTGCTACGGAAATACATTCCTCTAAAGAGTAGGTCTCTTTACTGATTTCCTGAGCATAGCTAACCGCACTCATGAGGACAATGAGTTTGAAAATGATGATTTTATGTTTCATGATTTCTTTACTTATTGAGAGATTATTTTCCCATCGAGTAGATTGATTATTCTGGAGCCGTACGCAGCATTTTCTTCAGAATGTGTGGCCTGTATGATGGTGACACCTTCTTTATTGAGTTCGGCAAAGAGTTGCATGATTTCTGTGCTTTGTTTAGAGTTTAGATTACCGGTTGGTTCATCGGCTAGAATTAATTTTGGTTCGCCAATGAGTGCTCTCATTATTCCAACAAGTTGTTGTTGCCCTCCACTTAACTGTTGTGGAAATAGATCTTTTTTACCAACGATCCCAAATCGATCTAGCATGTCGGCAACCATGGCTTTACGTTCAGAAGATTTCACACCTTTGTAAAGCAAGGGTGTTTCAATATTCTCATATACTTTTAATTCGTCGATGAGATGATACGCTTGAAAAACAAAACCGATATATTCTTTATACAATTTAGATCGATCTTTCTCTTTCATGCGATGAACAGATTGTCCTAAAAAAGTATACGCACCGTCTGTAAAAGCATCCAGCATGCCCAGGCAGTTGAGGAGTGTAGATTTCCCAGAACCTGAAGGTCCCATGAGAGAAATAAATTCACCTTCTTCAACTTGTAAATTGATATCATCGAGTATGGTCACCTTGTTGCTTCCTGAGTTAACGGTTCTCGAAGCTTCATGTAGACTTAATATTGTGTTTGCCATTTTGTTTTATGTTTGATGGTGTTATTCTGATCTTAATGAATTAACGGGGTTGGCAATAGCGGCTTTGATAGCCTGAGAACTCACGGTAACCACAGCTATGAAAACTGCTGTGAGTCCTGCAATGATGAAAACCCATGCACTAATCTCTATTCTGTAGGCATAATTTTGAAGCCAATTGCTTGTAAAATACCATGCTATTGGAGTTGCGATGACCATTGAAATCACTACAAGCTTCAAAAAATCTTTTGACAGTAGCCCTACGATTATGGAAACACTAGCACCTAAGACTTTGCGCACACCTATCTCTTTTTTACGCTGTTCGGCTGTGTAGGCAGCCAATCCAAAAAGTCCAAGGCAGGAAATAAGAATGGCCAAAATGGCGAATATTTTAGACAGTTCGCCTATAAGTTGTTCGTTTCTAAATCGGAAGTTGAAAGCCTCGTCAACGAAGGTGTATTCAAAGGGATATGCCGGATTGTGCGTTTTCATTACGGCTTCAATCTCGGACAGCGCTTCACTTACTGCAACACCAGAATTCGTTTTGATATAGAAATAATTTGCGTAACCTGGATTATGCATGAACAGTACCGGATCGCCCGTACCGTACATATCATCATACACATAATCTTTAACTACCCCAATGATTTCAAATAGGTCATCCCCCCTCGAAATGGTGTTGCCAATTGGCTTTTCATCACCCATCATCCTTGCGAGAGATTCTGAAACGAGCGCATAGGTGCTATCCGTTTCTACGTTATTACTGAAACCACGGCCCTCTACTATTTCCATACCGGCAGTATCAAAAAAGCTTTGTGTGATATTCCTAAATGAAATCAATACGTCTTCGGTATCTGTTCCCCCTTTCCATGTAAATCCTGAGCCATTGTTTCCGCCGGATAGAATCTCAGAATTACAGAGTGCAGCATTATGAACAGCCCCGGTACGTATTAAATCTTGTTGAATGACATCAAACTTTTCTATGATCTCATCATTTACACGCATGGATAGTAGCTGTTCTTTGTCGAAGCCCAATTCCCGGTCTTTTACATGCTGAATTTGCTGATACACCAAAATGGTTACAACTATAAATACAATCGAGATCGTGAATTGACCAACCACCAATCCTTTTCTGATGAATTTCGCAGAACCTTGGGTGGCGCTTAAACCTTTTAACACATCCACTGGTTTGAATGCCGATAGGTAAAAAGCGGGGTATATGCCTGCCAAAAGTCCACAGACCAAAGCAATGGCTAACAACCCAAAAACATGGATTGGATTCTGAAAGTCCAATACTAAATTTTTATCGATGATGAGATTGAATTGCGGCAACAATACAACCAGCAACAGCACACTAAAAATCATGGCTATGAGTGATAGTATCAATGCCTCGGCTATAAATTGCGAAATGAGACGGCCTCTACCGGAACCCATGGCTTTTCGTACGCCTACTTCGTTAGCCCGCTTTTCGCTTCGTGCCGTAGACAGGTTCATAAAATTGATGCATGCTATAAGGAGAATGATCAAGGCAATTGTTGTAAACAAATGCACATAGGTAATACGACCACCCACAATTTTTCCATCCTCAAACTTAGAGCGTAAATGCCAATCCTTTATAGAATGCAAAAAGGCGGTATCGTCTGTATTGTCGGCTTTAGATGCAATTAGAGCTCGGACTTTGGTATCGACTTCTTCAAAATTTGCCTCCGGAGATAGTTCGACAAAAGTATCGGCAAAATTATTGCCGTAGTAGGTCATCCAGTCTGCTTTAATACGCTCTAAAGGAGCTACCCAATCAAATGGAAATGTGATATTCTCAGGTAAATTTTCGACAACACCGGTAACTACATAATTGTCTTTATTGCTTACTTTAATCACCTTCCCTAGGGCATTTTCATCTTTGCCAAAAAGCTGCTCAGCGGTTTCCTGGTTGAGTACGATTGCGTCTGGATTTTTAAATGCTTCTTCCCTCGTGCCTTCTATAAATTGTAAACCAAAAATATCCAGGAAGTCGGCATTGGCATAGCGCCCTGTTTTATTAATAACTTTATCACCAATAGTAAACAAACGTTCTCGACTGGCTGAAGGTGTGGCTTTTATGATTCCGGGAATGTCATTTAGCATGTCCTGGGCCAAAGGACCCGGGCTAGAATAAAATGTTCGCCATTCACCTTCATACTTTTGATTTGTAGGTACATAAAACACTTGGTCTTGGTTTTCGAAGTGTGTATTGAAACTTACTTCATCTTCAACCCAAAGGAAGATTAAGCTCGCACAGGTAATACCTATGGCCAAACCGAAAATATTAAGGAAACTATATCCCTTGTTTTTTAGTAAGGTTCTAAACGCTATTTTGATATAATTCTTAATCATGGTGATTTTTAATTGATGATGAATTTATTCTGATCTAAGGGAATTTACCGGATTGGCAATGGCGGCTCTTATTGCCTGAAAGCTCAAGGTGAACAATGCTATAGCTAAGGCAATAATTCCGGTAACTACAAAGATCCACCAGTTCAAAGTAATTCTATAGGCAAAATCTTGTAGCCAACTACTCATGAACCACCAAGCCAAAGGTGTAGCAATCACGAATGACAGTATCACGAGTTTAACAAAATCGGTGGAGAGCATTCGGACAATGTTAAATACAGAGGCGCCTAAAACTTTTCGAACCCCAATTTCTTTCGTACGCTGTTCAGCTACATAAGTTACCAGTCCGAACAGGCCTAAGCATGCAATAATGATAGCTAACACCGCAAAAGAAAGTGCTACTTGTCCAATGCGTTGTTCCTGCCGATACATATTATCGAAAGCCGTGTCCAAAAACGTATATTGGAAAGGCATATTTGGTACGACGGCTTTGTATTTATTTTCTATCCTACTCAGCACGCTAGTGATATTCGACGTGTTTAATCGGTACGCAGACTCCCAACTACTATTTCCTAAAACGAAACTTAGACCCGCTACATTTTCGCGAAGGGATTCATAATTGAAATTCCTTACCACTCCAATCACGGTTCTGGTTATAGTATTGGCATTTTCATCGGTGGTATATATTTTTTTTCCTATGGGGTTTTCAAAACCGGCCAATTTAACGGCAGTTTCATTGAGAATGATAGCCGTAGAATCCGCACCAAATTCTCTAGAAAAATTTCTACCTTCTATAATCTCCATGCCAATGGTCTCGATATAGTCATAGTCTATACGCCAATGTTGCATATTAAAACCGTTAGATTCTGTCATGACTGTTTCTGTAGAAAAGCTGGTGTCAGAACGCGATGAACTTGATACCGGTAAGTAGCCAGCGAAAGATGCCGATTTCACCTCTGCCATTTGTTCGATTTCATTTTTAAGAGTCGTTCTGGCAGGTCCTGCAATACCAGAGTTACTAACCACCAACACTTGATCTTTATTAAAGCCTAGATTTGCCGATTGAATATGACTTATTTGCTTGTAAATTACTATGGTCCCAATAATTAGAACTACAGAAGTGGCAAATTGAAAGACGACCAAGAAATTTCGTAGTGTATTCTTTCTTGGCCCAATGGCCAACTTTCCCTTGAGGACTCTAATGGGCTTAAATGATGAAAGGAAGAAAGCGGGATAAATGCCGGCAATAATGCCAACTACAATAGGAAGTACCAGTAGAAAAGCAATAAACTTTGAACTTAACAAAGAGGTGAAATCTAATTCTTTTCCTGAAATACCGTTAAACCACCCTAAGGTCAACCAGACAAAGAAGAGCCCAACGAAAATGGATATATATGCGATCAATGAAGATTCGGTAAGAAACTGCCAGATAAGGGATTTTCTCTCTGACCCCAACACTTTTCTTACGCCAACTTCTTTGGCTCTTCCCGATGATTTTGCAGTGGATAGGTTCATAAAATTGATACAGGCAATGAGCAGAATGAACAAGGCAATGGCAGAGAATATATAGACATATTGAATGTTACCGTTTACACCCAATTCTATTCCCCTTGAAGAATGAAGATGAATATCTGTAATAGGTGTTAACGAATACTCCAGCTTATTACCACTGGCTTCAAATTCCTCAATATTATCGATCTGCATAAACTGAGCCGCTTGAGGGACTAAATACTTATTTATAATCTCTCTGAAATTGCGATTGAAAGCCATGTAATCTGTACCTTCC
>JBCBDM010000045.1:0-21611 GCA_038529705.1 Bacteroidota bacterium | reverse complement strand
GGACATAACCATGCCGAAATGGTGGCGGTTGTAAAAGCCATGTTGGAAACCTATATAGATAACCCGGGCAGAAAGCTGAGTAAAAAGTGGAAGCAAGCGGTAGATGGGGTCCTAACCACCTACATTGGGAAGAATCCGACTTCTTTTACCTATGAAGGAAAATCCTATACGCCCGAATCCTTCAGAGATATGTTAAAGATCGTTCCAGAGGATTATGTCACTATTACCTCTTTTACCCATGCACCTTTCTATTCGGAATTTATATTAAACATCCCGGACAACTGGAGTTATGGGAGTTTTTACAACGTTCCATTGAATGACATGATGAATGCGATTGACAACGCCTTGAACAAAGGGTTTACTGTGGAACTGGATTGTGATGTAAGTGAACGAACTTTCTCTTCTAAGGATGGAGTGGCGGTAATTCCAAAAGATTCCGAGAATAACAAAAAAGCCCTCCAGGGCGTATATCCTGAAATGAACGTCACCCAGGAATATCGCCAGGATGAGTTTGAAAATTATACCACCACAGATGATCACCTTATGCACATTACCGGGATGCTACGGGATCAAAATGGTACGAAGTACTACAAAGTGAAAAACAGCTGGGGAACCGATGAAAGAAGGAACGCCAATGGAGGTTATGTCTATTTCAGCGAATCGTATATGAGATTAAAAGCCATTAGCATCACTGTGCACAAAGAGGCAGTTCCAAAGGATACCTCGAAAAAGTTAAATCTTTAAAAAGATGTTCGGCTCTGGCTCGAATTTTGATATATTTGAGTACATGAAACATCTAGTTTACATACTGCTATTATTCCCAGCACTCGCTTTTGGGCAAAGGGATTTTGAGACCCGGTATTTTACTATAGATGCCGAGAGCCTACCCGATACGCAAGAACTAAGCTCCTTCGATATTGATTTTGGTGAAACGCGCTCCTTTGAGAAAAAGCATATAACCGATTTCAATAAAGTAACCGTTAAAAATTATTGGCAACCGGTGGATATGACCACTGCTATGGAGAATGAAGCCGCCAGCTTTTCGGGTCCTACGATAGATCTCCCCAAGTTGAAACAAAAACAATTTGGCTTCTCTGTTACCATGCTCGATCGAAACTCATTCGATGGAACGCAGCCCAGTCGCTATGGAGTTAGAAACACTGTTTACAAAGAACAGCGAGGGTATTACTTCTGCGGTATTGGCCCCGGTTACCTTCTGGGCAGAAACTAGTTCATTATTTGTATCTCCAACTTGTAAGATCGGCTCCATCCGGTGCACTTTCTTCGATTCGCTTCATGATCTTGGGCAGATACATACTATTGTAGCGCAATCTTGAAATATGGTTTCCGTTTTCATGATCTCCATTCCAGCAGTGTTCGGCACGATCTCCATAATCCACTTCTCCGTCGTAATAGGGATCGGTAGTACTTTCTAGGAAGTCTTCCATAAGATATACCGCATTGTTCAGGTAATAATTATCCATATCGCCACAATAGATATGGATCTTGCCTTTTAATTTATCTCCTAGCTTATCCCAGTCACGCTCCAGTATGTACCGGAGATCATAGTTCTGCTTCCAATATTCGGCTACTTCTTTGTTAATGTCTCCGGTCTCTTTGTCCCAAATTCTTTGCGGATATCCGTCATCTCCGAGAGGAGAATAAGTGGCTTCCCATATATCCCATTGCTGTCCGGAGCGAGATTTGTCTCCCAATACTAATTCCAAATGGTTGGAACGTTTTAACGTAGTGGAGACATGCCCCAGATAGTCCCGATGCCCGGGAACTTCCAGTTTCTGAAAATTACTTTCGTAGTAATAAGCATTTTCATCTTCGTAAATATTGGTGAGGCAATACGCCCTAAAGTCTATAGGGTCAGGGCAGGCAGCAAAACAACCGTTGTATTCATCCGGATACTTTACCTGAACGGCCAATGCCTCCCAACCTCCTGTGGAACCCCCGTAGAGGAAACGGGACCAGCCCTCTCCTATTCCCCGGAATTGCTTTTCGATATAGGGGATGAGTTCATATGTAATAGCATCTCCGTAGGGTCCTTGAGCAGCAGAATTTACCGCATAACTATCGTCATAATACGGAGTGGGATGCTGTATTTCAATAATAAGTACTCTGGGAAAATCGGGTTCATTCCACCGCTTATAAAAATCATAGGCTTCCTGCTGTTGGATGATGTTGTACCCTTCCACCCCAAATCGGTCTGAGTATTCCGGCTCCAAATCGGGATCCGGTGGTGTCGTCCTCCAATCTCCAAAATCACTTGGGAAGTGCCCGTGGAAGATCATCAAAGGATACTGGGCCTCGGGATGTTTGTCGAAATCTTTGGGTAAGAGCACATGAGCTCCCAGATACATATCACGACCATAAAATTCGGAAAGCTTTTCCGATTTCATCCGAATGTGCTTCACCCACTGCGTATCCACTGGGGGTTCTATCTCAGGAATAACGGTATCTATAGTGAGATCCACTTTAGAAGTACCTTTACCCGAAATAGAAATTTCAACAGGGGCGTTATATATGTTTCCCGGAGATCTGTTCCACTGCTGTCCCTCTCCATTATCCATAGGTAGTTGGACCGTGTGACCGGTTGAAAGGTGAAAGGTTTCATAAATATGCAATAATGCCTGGGCCTGATAGGATCCTTCTGGTATATCCGAAAGTTTTTTTAATGGAAAACCAAGGTCTTCTTCAGTAAATTCTATGACGTCTCCAGGATTCAAGCCTTCCACATTTTTTCCGAAGATAAGTTGGGTGTTCAGACGATCATTGATCTGGAATCGGGGTTCGTCCTCTTTATTGTTAGATAGCATAAAGAATAACCTCCCATCTATATTGGATACTTCAAGGTTGGGAGAGAGCGTGACCGAAACCAGGACTTTGTCCGTATCTGGATCTGTCTTGCATGAATAAAGGAAAAGGCAAAGAGCTGCAGCAATAAGGGAGAGATATTTCATAGGAAGTACGGTTGGTTTCCTATAAATTTACGAAAATTAGAGCAACTCTATTCCGTCTTCTTTGATCTTGATCTGCTTATCCTTGTAAAGACTACCTATCGCTTTTTTGAAGCTTTTCTTGCTTAGGCCCAGTTCGTTTTTAATCGTCTCAGGATCCGATTTATCGTGTAGAGGAAGAAATCCACCTGCCGCCTTCAATTCCTCCAAGACATAATTTGCGTTGGGTTCAATGCTTTTATAGCCTTCCGGTTGCAGGACCAGATCGATCTTATTATCACTACGCACCTTGCGCACATATGCTTTTAGTTTATCTCCGGTTCTAATATCCTCGAAAATGTCTGTGAGGTAGATGAGCCCTTTGTGCTTCCCATTGACCACTGTGTTGGCACCTTTGTCGGTGATATGGGTGACCAAAATATCGACTTCGTCATATTTGGCAACGGTCACTGTTTCATTGCTTAAAAACTTGTTGGTCTTACTAGAGCCGACCAGACGGTTCGTCTTTTCGTCTAAGTACAGGTAAACTATATACCAGTTCCCCTTTTTCATGGGGCGCGCCTGCTCTTTGAAGGGAACGAAAAGCTGTTTTACCAGCCCCCAATCCATAAAAGCCCCGTATTTGGTAACGGCGCTGCAGTGCAAATAGGCAAATTGGTTTAGGGTTACGAAGGGTTGTTCTGTTGTGGCAATAGGGCGTTCTTCGTTATCCAGATATAGAAATACCTCTATGGTATCTCCTATCTCGTATTGCTCTGGCTTATAACGATGCGGAAGCAATACTTCATTTTCTTCACTATCCCCAAGGAATAAACCCGGATCCGTTTCCCGAAGAATGGTCAATTTCTGAAATTTTCCTAGCTGCAGCATAATGGCGCCAAAGGTACAACTTCTATCACGTCATGCGGTTCAAAATGACCAGAATAATAGTAAAGGGAAAATTTATGTGTAATTTTATAGGGTAATGTCAACAACTAACCCACATAACCTTCCGGGAAATACACAACTTCTGAAAAAATTAGAAGGAAAGGTGGCCACGGTCTATTTCTATGATAATGTAGTGATTACAGAAGGCGTTGAAGGAGCAAAGATCGACTATAAGTCGGGATTCGCACTGCTTGTACATGGCGTTAATTTTATAAACAACCGGCCTTTTGTGTACATTTCAAACAGGATCAATGACTATGAAACACACCCCCGAGAGCTAAGGTATTTTCAGTTAGCACCCTACATCAAGGGTGTGGCCATCGTAACTCAGAAATATGATGACAGCGATAGAGAGGCACTTGGCAGCACTTATTTCAAGAAACCTTTTAGAGTCTTTTCGGATCTTATAGAAGCCTACCATTGGGCTCAGGAAGTTCTCGCAAGAGAAAAATAAGGTCAAAACTGACTCATTGTCAGGACTAATTGTATAAAATTGATATCACACAATAATATCGATCCTGGTACGTTTTATGCACTTGCTTGAATGAAGAAGAAGAAGAAGAATTTGCATGAGAAAAACCCACACCTCACATTTGCCGGGTCACCTTGATTTAGAAACCATTATTGAACAGAAGGCCGCCACTGTCTATTTCTATGGAAATTTTGTGGTAGTCGAAGTTAACGAAGGGGTAACTCTATCCTATCGTACCGGCTTTTCATTATTGATAAAAGGACTTAGTATTTTAAAGAGAAAACCCTGGATCTATATCTCGAACCGAGTGAACTCCTATGCGGTAAACCCTACAGACTATAAGTACCTCAACAAGGTTCCAACCCTTAAAGGTTTAGTCATTGTTGATCGAAGTACAGTAGGTAAGAAAAATGCCTCCCTTGAGGCTAATTTTTCGGACAAACCCTTTATGGTGGTCGACACTATGGAAGCAGCCTATCAATGGGGTAAGGCTCTATTGGAGAAGAATAGTTCAAAGAACACCTAATCAATTATTGACCAACAAACAGTCTAATTTTGTCGATGTTTTTTGTTTTTAATCGAAAATATACGGTATTGACGTAAATTAGAAATGGTAAATTCCTACATTGTGTTCTGAATGAATGCATTAGAAGCCCCAAAATTCTCCAAAGACCCTCCTGTTAAAGAAGTACTGAATACAGAGATCGGTAAAATTTATTTCTATGACCATATCGTGGTGATGGAAGCAAAGGAGAATATTGTCCTTTCAATAAAAACTGGTATATTTATTCTGTTAAAGGGTCTTAAAATTGTTGGCACCAGGCCGATTGTGTATATTTCAAACCGAGTGAATGCCTACTCTGTAGATCCGAATGATTACAAATATCTAGAACTAATTCCCAATTTAAAAGGAATCGCTATTGTGAGTTACAACCCCATTGCTCATGAGACAGCGAAATTGGAAAAACAGTTCTTTAAAAAACCTTTCAAGACTTTTGATACGTTGGATGCTGCCAAGGAATGGGCTCTTGAAATGACATATAACAAAACCTAAAAAATCCCCTAGATCGAAAAGACAGTCATATGTACTTAAATAGAATCTAAGTTTTTTAGTGAATGCCCTTATATAGTCCGCATAATCTTCCCGAGAAGTATCGACTCACCCATGTTATTAAAAGTAGCATCGCCCGGGTATATGTATACAATAAGAACATCGCAGTGGTTGAGATCAATGAGGGAGTAAATCTATCCTACCTTACGGGTATGAGCCTACTGGTAAAAGGAGTGGCTGTCTTTGGTAATAGGCCATGGGTCTACATTTCTAACCGGATTAACTCATATTCGGTAGTACCTACAGATTATAAATACCTGCATCGCATTGGAACCCTAAAAGCACTCTCTATTGTTACCCACGAAGAAGGGGGAAAGCTAAGACCTCACGTAGAATCCATATTCTGTAAAAAACCTTTCGACATCTTTGATGAGTTGGAAGAGGCCATGGAATGGGCAGAAATTGCCTTATCCAAAGGACTGGTTAAGAAATAAAGTCGAAGTAATCCAACAATACCTTATCATTCTCTTCCGGTGGCGTAAACACCTCTAGTACTTTGGGTTGGTGCGATTCGTCAAAGAAATCTTTCAGTGCAAGTATCAGGGATTTTTCATCTTTAGCCGATCTGTATTCGAACCCAAACATAAGTGACAAATATTCAGCGGTAAGCGTATGGCGGGTTTCAAAAAAAGTAGTGAAATTCTCAGACTCATTATTACCGGGAAGAATCCTAAAAATTCCCCCTCCACTATTATTTACAATGATGATCCTAAAATCCTTTCGTATGAAATCGTTCCAAAGAGCATTGCTGTCATAGAAAAAACTGAGATCCCCTGTAAGGAAAACGGTCGGGACCCTCGAAGGATAGGCGGCGCCAATCGCTGTGCTAGTGCTTCCATCGATCCCGCTAGTACCCCTGTTGCAAAAAACACTAAAACTTGGATGTAGCTCGAATAGTTGAGCGTAACGAACCGTCGCACTATTGGCCAACTGTAGTTGAATATTTTCCGGAAGCCTTTTAAAAATCTCTGAAAATACCTTAAAATCACTAAAGGGTATCATATTTACATAGCGCTCATGAGCTTCTAATCGTTGATTCTTAACATTTAACCAATAGTTTCGATAATTAGATTTAATCGATTCAATATCAGAAACTAACAATTTCAAAAAACTATTGATATCTGTTCGAAAATGCGCTTTAAGTACAAAGTAGGTATCGAAAGCTTTCTTTATATCTATGTGATAATGCATCTGTGGCTTATAAGATCTCAAAAATGCCTTGATCTTCTTGGACACTACCATCCCCCCGAAACTGAGTAGCAGGTCTGGCTTAAGCGCTTCAAATTCTGTCCTTCCCAATGGAGCGATCAACTGATCTATAGCCGGAAAGAAATTCTCATGGTGCAGGTTAGAGGTAGTTTCTGTAAGCACAATCACACTTTCGTCTTGAGCCAACACATCGATATATTTTTGTTCAACACTGTTCGGAGGTAATACCCCCACCACAATCATTTTGCGTTGGGACGTATTCCATTCTGTCAAGAATTCTGCATAGGCTGCGGAATCCCATTTCGTAGGCTCCATCACTGCATCGATAGGGTTGGGAGTAACACTTAGAGCAGGAACCGTTTCATACAGCGGTTCCGAAAAGGGTATATTAATGTGAACCGGTCCATGCTGCAAAATCGCCATGTTAAGTGCCTTATTTATTTCAGCCTCATTTACCTCCTGCATACCCTCCCCTTCCTTACAACTAGCACTGTAGAGTATATGATTGGCAAAGACATTCTCTTGTCTAATGGTCTGTCCATCTCCTACATCTATTAAATGCTCGGGGCGGTCTGCCGACAACACGACGAGAGGGATATCGCTATAAAATGCTTCCGCAATGGCAGGGTAATAGTTTAATAATGCCGATCCCGAAGTGCATACCAGAGCAACAGGTTTCTTGATCTGCTGGGCGATTCCGAGCGCAAAAAACGCTGCGCACCGTTCATCTACAATACTGAAATTATTGAAATTAGGATTCTCCGAAAACCCTATGGTAAGCGGCGCATTCCTTGAACCCGGAGAAATTACAATGTGATCGATCCCTTTGGCTAGACATAATTGAGTGACGGTCTGGGAAAGGATTTTCTTAGAGAAGTTCATTAGGACAAAGGTACGAACTCCTTCGATTTTAAGGAAGCATTGGCGCCAATACCTGCAACATGGTCTGTAGTTTATTTTGAGTTTCTTCCCATTCGGACTCAGGCTGGGAAGCATGGACCACTCCTCCTCCCACATAGATGGTAGCGAAAGATTCATTTAGGCTCATACACCTCAAATTCACATAAAACTTCGATTGTTTAGCTTCCGAATTTATTGGCCCTAAATAACCGGTATAGTAGGATCGATCGTAGCCCTCATGGGATGCTATAAAGTCCTGAGCCAAATCTCTAGGCGTACCACAAACCGCAGGCGTGGGATGAAGGGAATTCACTATGTCGATAAGGTTGCGACCTCCTTTTTTCAATACTCCCGAAAAATCAGTGCGTAAGTGAACCAATGAACCCGCTTTATGATTGACGGTTCTGGACACCTTGATCACAGATGCTGTTGTTTCCAATTTTTTTTGAATAGCCTCCACGACCATCGCCTGTTCCTGAATCTCTTTGGGAGTCCAATCCGGATCATTTGTCTCGTCGTATTTCCGGGTTCCGGCCAGTGCCATGGTTTGAAAGCTAAGATCCTCACGGGTTAGTAATATTTCGGGGGTAGCTCCACACCAAAAGCCAGTATCCGGATGGAACCAGATATACCTAAATGCATCAGGATATAAACTCAGCAGCCTTTCCACCAATACTTCGAGGTCCCATCTCTTTAACCGAACCCTTGTACTCCGAGAAGTGACCACTTTATCCAGTTGGGTCCTCTCAATATTTTCAATGGCCGAAGCTACCAGAGATTTATAGTTTCGTTTTTCTTCCGGTAGTTGAGGAGGTTTTACTTCCAACAGGGCCTGAGGCACTGATACAATCTTAGCCTCCAGGATTTCGGACGAGCTGTTGGGAATAAATCGGTTTTCACCACCATCGAAAGGGGCAAAGACAAAGCCGCTTTCCAACAGATCATTTGAGCTAAAGTCCTTTTCATCTTTTTGGAACAGCCCCACAGCCTTGTTACTATCTGGCAAGGCATATACTACAAAAGGTTTTCGATGGGAGTACTGATCGCTAATCTTTGTATATAGTGCTTTCAATAGGAGCTACTTTTTTGGCAACGTAATGGTGGTGAGTTTGACCAGAGAGATCAATTCGTTTTCTTCATTTTCAATTCGTATTTGCCATAATTGCGTAGTTCTCCCTTTGTGAAGAATCGTAGCCCTGGCATAGACATATCCACTCCTGATTCCTTTTACGTGGTTGGCGGCAATTTCAATTCCTCTAACATGGACATTCTCGCCGTTCATGAATATCATGGCTCCAGCACTTCCAACACTCTCAGCAAGCGCCACTGAAGCCCCGCCATGGAGAACCCCGTCGGGTTGATGTACTCTTGGGGTAACGGGCATACGTGCTGTGAGAGAGTCTTCGGTAAAGTCGGTAAACTCAATAGAGAGGGTTTCCATCAAGGTGTTTTTGCATACCGCATTGCAACGCTCGAGGATCATTTCTTTGGAATGGGTCATAGGATTAAATTACATTTGTAAAAATACGAAATAACTCAAAATGACTTCAGAAAAACGGGTAAGTTATACCACAAATAAATCCTACCATACGCTTAATAATCTTAACGCCAAGACCAAAAACGTCTGGCTGGTGTTTCATGGGATGGGCTATTTAAGTAAATATTTTATCAAGTATTTCCAATCCTTGAATCCCGAAGAGAATTACATCATAGCGCCTCAGGCTCCGTCTAAATACTATCAGGGGTCCAATTTTAAACACGTGGGTGCCTCCTGGCTTACCAGAGAAGATACGAAACAAGAAACCATCAACGTACTCAACTATGTAGATGCAGTTTGGCAAGCTGAAAAACCAACGCTCCTTCCAAGATTTATTATTATGGGATACTCCCAGGGGGTATCTATTGCCACTCGATGGATGGCCAGCCGCCACATGCAATGTGACCATCTGGTTCTCCATAGTGGAGGTATCCCAAAAGAATTAGTCCCGAAAGACTTTGCATATCTCAACGACCATACCACAATAACCTACTTGTATGGAAATAAGGATGCATACATTACGGAAGCAAGAAAAACGGAAGAATCCCTAAAGGGTACCCGACTCTTCGGAGACAGATTGCATATCGAGGTTTTTGAAGGTGTACATGAGGTTTACCAACCATTTTTGGAAAAAGTTGCCAAAGAAATATAAGAAAAACTAAGGTTTTCGCTCATGCGTACAGGATACAAAGAATTTTCCTACTTTTTTCGTCCAAAGTGAAATGCTCATGAGTCCAGTAAAATAAGGTCCTTTGGAAGGTTTACACTTTTAGATATTGCGATTCATCGGTAAAAAGCTGATTTTCAGCAGTGCATTTCATCGAATATTTTTGGTTGTTTATCTTATATATGTTTAATTTACTTGAAATTTGTAAGAAAATACATAACCTCAACAATGATGAAAAGCTTACTAACCCTCTTTTTTGCCCTCCTAATCAACCTATCCTTAGGCGCTCAGATCGCTCAAAGCGAATTGAACGCACTGAAAGACTTTTATACCGCCACCCATGGAGATCACTGGAACCAAAAATGGGATCTGGAACAAAATGTTTCCGATTGGCCGGGTGTGACCATTGAAAATGGACATGTAACCGAGATTAGAATGTTGTTCAACAATCTAACGGGTTCCCTTCCGTCTTCTATCGGCGAATTTTCAGAATTAAAGGTTCTTGAACTTTCATTCAACAAAATGACCGGAGAAATTCCCTCCACTATAGGCTCACTTCGCAAGCTGGAGGTGCTCGCTCTCAATGGAAACAATCTCAGCGGCGGTATTCCTGCGGCCATGGGAAGCCTTTCTAACCTTACACAGTTACATCTAAGTAGTAATCAACTTTCCGGAGAACTTCCATCTGAAATAAATGCTTTGAATCGCCTGGAGGTGTTCAACGTATTCGACAATGACTTGTCCGGAGTCCTTCCATTAGAACTTGCGAGCAGTCGGAACCTGAGAGAGTTTATGGTTGCCGAAAACAATTTTGAAAACTCTAACGAGATTTCCACCATCTTATTGATCAATTCCGGAGGTCATGTGGATTTAAAGGAAAACATGATCTTAAACCCAACAGCCGGAAAAACGATCATCGCCATTGAAACCAGTGACGACGAGAATTAACATTCATATAGCAAAAGTTTAGTTTCTAGGGTCTTTTCATTGAAAAGGCCTTTTTTTTATGATATAGCCAGAAGAGTGGAATATTCATTCCCCTTTCTCTCAAGTTAAAACAATAAAACAGTATTGGCTAACGCAAAGAACTACGGTTTCGATTATTGAGGAAAATAACCAACCCACCTGTTAGAAACATCAATAAACTATAAACGGCCGGAGCGATAGCAAAACCCGCATTGTTCAACAATACCACCGCAATGGTTATGGCCAGCGTACCGTTCTGTATTCCGGATTCTATGGAAATAGCCGTTGCCTGCGCTTTCCCTACCGCAAAAAGTTTGGCCGAATAGTACCCTAGTAACATCGTAAGTGCATTCAAAAGGAAGGCCGCCAATCCGGCTTGTTGAAAATAGGACACAAAATTGTCCTTTTCTTTGATGACGATCCCAATGATAATAAGCGCCAATACCAGACCGGACCCAATACGGACAGGTTTTGCCATGCGATCGGCAAATCCGGGCCTAAATCGCCGGATAAGCATTCCTATAACCACAGGAATTACCACCACAATACATATTTGAGCGATGGTCTCCAATACATTGAGTTCTATGATCTTTTCTTGTTGCGTAAAGTGCGCCAATGCAAAATTCACCAGAAAGGGAATCGTCAAAATAGTAATTAGGCTGCTCAAAGCAGTTAAGGTAACGGACAGCGCCAGATCTCCTTTTGCCAGATGGGAAATAAGGTTGGAAGTAGGGCCTCCGGGACACGCTGCCAATATCATAATACCAATGGCAATTTCAGGGGGGAGATTCAACAGGGTGGCAATACCGAAACCAATGAGTGGTAGAAGAACCAACTGATTGGTAAGTCCAACAAATATGGCCTTCGGGAATGAAATGATTCGTTTAAAATCTGCTGTTACTAAAGACAGTCCCATTCCCAGCATGATCACAATGAGTGAACCGGCCAGGATAATAGTCGATAAATTATCCATGCACCCTCTATAAATAATTCTTAGAGAGAAAGATAATATTATTTATTCAATTTACCGGGTTTTGAACTTGAACAAAAAAAGCATTCCGTATGAAATGCCTTCCCGTGGCCGATTACAACCGTTTAGCCTTTTTCTCTTCGTATTTTTCTTTTGATCTTGTTGATAGCAGATTCAATAGACTTTTCCGGTTCTATCACATTGTAAGGTCCCCAGAAATCCGGATCCGAGAAACCCGAAACCGCATCGGCGATAATGATGGTAGGTTTCAATCTATCCTTGGGTTTTCCACTAAAACCAGTGGTGTTGAACTCCCAATCGGTTACGGCCATCTCGCTCGAAAGCGTATAGACCGAATTGAATAATTTTCGCCTTTTATTCACCTTAAACGTAAGTTGTACACTGCCATAGCCATAATACCACTTTCCGTTTTTTTGACGATAATCTACCCTATAGGCTGCCTGAGTAGGATAAACGTTGATGTCTCTGGGTTTCTTTCGAACAAATAACTCACTGGCTTCCTTGCTATTCTTTATATTGAGAGCATAGGTAGCACTGGTAAGAGCCAGCGACTCGGCATCTATAAAAAGTTTTCCTCTGTATCCGGACCCAACTACGCTTGGCTTCTGCTCAAACTTTACCACATAGACCGGACGGTCATTTACAGCGGAAGGTGCATCGAAACTGAAATTGTAGAATTCAATCGTCTCATTGGTAAAAATATACTCAGGATACTTCATAATATCCAGGTACAAAGTAGAAAATGGCCCCCCTTGAAGTTTCACAGCCACGGTATCCAGCCGCTTATAATCTGTACTTTTCCTGGCTTTGTGAAGGGTGATCATATCTTTGGTAGGGCTGGTGTAGGGTTGCTTGTATAGGTTAACCACGGCTTCGGTTAACGATACATTTCGGTTTCTTCGTTTAATGGTTTCTCTGTAAAAAGCGGTCATCAATACGGACTCGCTGGCATTGTTCTTTGCCTTTTCCTGAAAAACCTTTCTCACCAGACTTTCCGGGTTGTTAAAGGCCGTAAGATTCACTTCGCTTAGCTGCGTAACCTTTTGATCCAAAAACACCTTCCCGTCTCCTAAATTGACAAGAGCTACCTCCTTTTGTTCATACCCCAATAGGGAGAAGATCACAACAGAGTTCTTAATCTCCTCAGAGACTTTCAGCACAAATTCACCCTCCGTATTCGTAACGGTGCTAATATTGGTATCCTTGAGATTGAGATTTACAAAAACCAAAGGTTCCCGATTTTGAGTATCCAGGACCTTTCCTTTGTATTCAACGAATCCTTGCTGGGCATACGTCGAAGTCATGAATCCAAGAAACATTATGAATACCATTCCGAAGAACTTACCGTCAAAATTATGGGTCCGTGTCATGATTCTAAATTTTAAATAATACTATATGGAATAATCAGATATTCCTTAACTCTCTCTAAGATACGATTTATCTCATTAGCAATGAATTAAGAGAGGCAGAATTGATTACATATAATTAATCTTAACCATATTTCGTCATCCAAGGCAGCCCAGTATTTCAGTAGGGTGAAAATTTCGATAAGTACTGTGTTTCCCTCGATTAACCGCATGGTTGTTTTATTTTTTTCCGCTATATTGAAGTCTGAAATAACTAACCAACCTATGTTTCAATTTTTTCCGCTGGTAGTGATCCTGCAACTCTTCTGTTTGTATCACGCCCATAAGAACAACGCCGATCAAAAATGGTATTGGTTGATCATATTTTTCCCGCTAATTGGTGGTCTTTTCTATCTCTACGATCATTTTTACAACAGGCAAAATCTCCAGACAGTGTCCGAAGGATTCAAAGGAATTATCAATAGCAATTACGAAATTGAAAAGCTGGAACAACAACTAAGGGCTACAGATAGCGATCAAAATAAAACACTCCTGGCGGATAAGTATATTGAAGTGGGCCGTTATGAAGATGCCGTAAATCTATACGAATCTTGCCTTACAGGAAACAACTACGACCAAACCCATGTAAAGAAATCCCTGGTATATGCCCATTATCTTACGGGAAACTATGCAGATTCTGTGAAATATGCCGAACAGATCCTGGACAACAAGGATTTCAGAAAGAGTGAGGAAAAAGTAGGGTATGCCTGGTCATTGTATTATATGAACGAAGGGGCTAAAGCGGAAGAAGTTTTCGACGAAATGGATTCCAGTTTTACCAACTATCCGCAACGACTGGAATACGCTAAGTTCCTGAATGAGAGAGGAAGTACCTCAGAGGCCGTTTCTTTTTTGGACAAGCTCATTGAAGAATTTGGTCAAATGCTACCCCATGAACGCAAGGATAAAAGAGGGTCACTCCGACTCATAAAATCCTACAAGGAACGACTTATGAAAACAAAGTAAATCCTGTCTTAGTCCCTATATTTACTGCTATTTTTTACTGTTTTACCGTAACTCATCTTAGAATTTTCTTCCTACATTTGTCCCGCAAGTATCTCCCTGCTATCTTCATATTTTTGGGCTTTAAAATTGATGTAGCGGGGATTTCTATTTTATGGAAGGTTTTGCAATTCCTTTCTTCTATTGAAATATACCCCCGCTTCTATTAGTAACTCTACCATATGAAACGAGGGTCTCCTCAAACATCGGAACAATAGCTTTAATACATCAAGAACAACTATAGCTACTTATCCTAATTCTAAATTTATTCTGAATACCGGAGGGGTTGTCTACATGGGTGGTCTCTTCAAAACTGGCCGTAAGTCGAACTTTTCCACAGCCGTCCAGGGTTAAGGTGTATTCTTTGGTCCCTGCATTGCCGGTATGGGGAGTAATAGAACTAATGGCTCCTGTGGGCCTACCGGAATCGGATAACCGCTGAGCACTTAACTTGATTCGCTCTCCGGTAATAGGCGACCCACCCACAATACTGCTACTAATTCGAACCTTAATGGTGCACTTAGAGCCTTCTCCACATACAAATTCGGCTGTAGCTTTAGAATCCTTGTGCCCCATACCGCCAGAAACGATAGGACCGAAGATTACATAACCTTGAGACGTCCCCGAATTGTCCTTTCCATTATCGGGGTAGGTTCCGGTTCCGTCTGGCTTGGTACGCTGGTCTCTGGGGCCATAAACCCCATTACCATTTGTTTCGTAGCCCGGGCTCACTTCCCACCGGATCCTGGGATTCTCTTGTTTGGCGAAATAGTAGTAACCTGTGAGCGCTACAGCAACAAAGATCACCAACATCAACAGTGCTTTTTTCATAACCTGTTATTTTAATTCTTGATAAAACGGTACGAGCCAATGCTTCCTTCAACTCGCACTGAAACGATATATAGGCCCGAATTAAGGTGAGAAACATCGATCCGGTCTTGAGATACTCCTATAGAGATTCGTTTCAATTCCTTGCCCTGCAGGTCATAGATCACCGCCTCGTCGATCACCTTTGTGGAAGATAGCTGTAACTGATTCTCCACCGGATTAGGGAACAACTGAACCTGCTCCAATCCGGTATCGGACACCCCAAAGGTCACCGTATTGAGCGAAGACCATCCAAACTGCAAGGTTCCACCGGGAGAAGTAGAACCAATGGGGCCCAATAAGGTGGTAGCTCCCGTGGTGGTATTTAAACTTCTGAATTCGGAACGAAATGCTCCATTGTTGAAGGCAGTAAGGAAGATTTCCCCTGTCGCCGAATTTAGGAACATCCCCTGCCCAAAGCTGGCATCAAATCCCAGAGCACCTAATAAGGTAGCCACCCCGGTTGCTGCGTTGATTCTGAATGCCTGATCCAAGTCTATATCGAAGGTATACAAGGCACCCACTGCATCTACGGCCAGGGCGATAGCCAGGGTAATACCCGTGTTTCCAATGGGGGTAACCGTAAGAGAAACAGGATCGATTATAGATATGGTAGAGCTCCCCGCTCCATCGGTGGAAATTCCATACATATTTCCCGAAGAGGGATCAAATTCTAATCCGGTGAACGATTCCCCGGCAGGAGGTGTCACAGTCCCCAGATTGGAGTAGAGACCAGAGACAGGATCCACTACATATACATTATTAGCGTTGTCGATTAAAAAGAAAAGTCCGGTATTGGGATCAAAGGTCCCCGCACCGTCAAAATCGGCAGTACCGGAAGCCCCGATGATGTTGAATACATCCGGAGCGCCACTGCTAAAATGACCGAAGTTGCCATTCACATTTTCCGGCGCAAACACCTCATCGCCACCCCCTTCTTGTAAAGGGATTTCTTGCGGGGGATAGAGGGCATCGAAATGCGTTCGTAACACACTCATCTCTTCCGAAGTAAATACATCGGTAACACTTCCCATATGATTCTCATCCAAACGATTCAAAAGTTCATTGAGATCGGGTTCGTTTTGTGCCTGTACCGTGGCACTCGAAAGTATCACTGCGATACCCCATAGTAGTAATTTTGTTTTCATAATTAAATAATTTTGATTTGCTCAAAACTATTCAAAATCAGGGCGCTACCTAATATAATGGGACGAGTGACGCAAAAGTGTTGACGAGTTACAGGCTACTTTTCAGTTGGGCTTTAAAAGTGCGCGAAAGTGGGATCTCGATATCGGGCACGAGGATGAGATGTGAGCCCGAGGTGGTCTTGATAAAATTCTTATTAATGGCATACGAACGATGCACCTGAACAAAATTTGGAGGAAGGTTTTCGAGTATGGCCGAAAGTTTATTTCGGTCCACGATCCGTTTCTGGGTGGTATGAAATTCTACATAGTTTCTATCGGCTTTCAAAAATTTTAGATCTTCCAAATAAATACGCTGTTTATTATTCAACTCAATATGATCCCTTAAAACAGTTTCTTCGATCCGTCGTTTTTCCGAAGCCACCTCAACCACCTCGGCAACGGAACGGCGATATCTCTTATACAAAATGAGCGCCAGGCTCAGCGTAGCCATAAGGATGATCGCCAGCAACAACAAATTGTTTCGAAACCAGGTATTCGCACTTTCAAGATCTAAATTCTCTGCTTCCAAAGCACTCACCTCTTCCTTGTACTTTAATACTTCCGTAAAGGCCTCTCTCCTTCTATTCGATAAAATGCGATTAATCTTGCCGGAGTAGGACACGTATTGCAGTTCCTTACTCACATCCACTTTATTAAAATAATTGGCCAGGGTGGCATAGCTTACATCCAGATAGTCCAAATACTTGGTGGTATCTACCTGTTTCAGATTTTCTTCCAATTGCCCGGCATAATAAGCGGTTGAATCGGCATCACCCAGCACCAACCAATAGTCCAACAGGTAATTATGAGCGTTCAAAGCCACGAAGGTTCGCTTGGTAGCATAGGCCCGTTTCTTGAATGCCAGGGTGTACTCCCGGTATTTCCGCTGCTGGTGGGTGAGCTTGGCCATTTCGCATAGATGCTCGTATTTGGTGAAGGTAATATTCAGCGGATTTTCATCTGAAATGCTCAAAAGAATTTCCTCTGCCTTATCGAATTCCTCCTGTTTAATGTAAAACTTTGAAATGTAAAGCTTCCCGAAAGCAAGGGCTCGCTCCAATTGATGTTCTCTGGCATAGGAAATGGCAGCATTGGCTTTCTCCACCAAAGGTTGCAAATCCTCCTTCTCTACAGGCCAGGGCATGGAATTATAGGCTATGTCTAATTCGGTGATCAAGGAGCTACACAGGAGTTCCGGATCCTCACTTTGCCTGGCTGCCTGTATCTCCTCCTGATTGAGCTGAAAGGCCCGCCCTAACTGCCCCTTACTCCTAAACCCATTGGCCTGTCTTCCCAGGACTTTCGCCAGGACCGTAAATTGTTGGGTCTTTTTGGCCGCTTCATAAATAGTCTGATAGTTCACGAGGGCGCTATCTACAGTGATCTTAGAATAGCGAGAGGCATAGCGTGTTTCTTTTATGCTGAAGTTGAGATACCCAGGATCCGAAGAGGCCCTCCCCGATCGTCTGAGATAAGCATGCGCTTCCGAAAAAGCCATCCACACGCCTGCAGTATCCTTCTGTTGTGCCAAAAGATCGATCCTGCCGTTCCAATAGTCCAATGAATCTTCCTGCGCCTGAAGGTTGGGAACCGAGGCAAATAAGAGCCACCCCAACCCGAAGAGCCAGGAAGTGGGAAGCATTTGTGATGTAGTTAGGCGCAGCACTTTCGAGCTAGTTAGTACATAAAGGTAGTACTTAACAACTTAGGAACAAAAAAGACCCATTTCCACTTTCCATCGTAGGAGACTTCTCACCCATTTCTCATAGTGTGTAGGCTGTAATCATTTTTTACCTATCTTTAAGAAGACTAGATAACTAACCAAAATAGTGCAGCTTTATGAAACAATCTTCTCACCCGTCGTCCGACTTCTACTTCGAACTATCTGCTAATGGTGAACAAACCACCTTTAAGGAAGTACCTGGTATTTCTACAGAGGTTGTTTTAAGGAATAATTTGAAAGAAGGTGAGAATCCGTTTAAGTTCCGATTGCCTTCCCCTCCCAAAGGAAATCTGGTCTTAAAGCATGGCGATTCCCAGGCAGATTCCAAACTCATGCAATGGGTAGCCGAATGCCAGAACAAAGAAGTCCCTACCCAGAAAAGTCGGGTGAATCTTAGGTTGAAAGACAAAAGCGGAAATGCACTTCTGGAATGGACTTTCTACAATGCAGAAGCCGTTCAGAATCACTCTAAAAGAGTTTCGGAAAAGTCCAAAGAAACCCATATCGACGACCTGGAATTGAAGTATTCCTTTTATACGTTGACGAAGCGGAAATAATGTGCGGTCCCTTCGATACTTCCCGCTAGGGCAGGACACTCAGGGACCTTAGATTGTTTCCTATCTCCAAACTCGTGACTTCCGACTTCTGACTTCCTGCTTCTGACTTCCTACTTCCCGCTTCATGCTAAATTGGGCCATTCGAGAATACTTCGACCAGCTCAGTATAAAACCTCAGTGCCCAGTATATTGTAGATTATATTCTCACTCTAGACTTCCAACTCCCGACTTCTTGCTTCTGACTCCCGACTCTCGACTTCCTGCTTCTGACTCCCAAACACCCCATTTGTAATCATTTTCTTCAGAAGCACAGGGGAAAACCCCCTTTTTTCTGAATTTACAACTATTTGATAACGTGATGTTTATAAAGGTTTTGTAGTTTCAAAGAGATTCGAAATCCGAATCCTATTTCAACATAACCAATAAATTTCGAAACCATGGGGAAACGTGATTGTCTACCGGCCAATGCCATTCAGTATTTTAATGATATTCTATATGAAACCGTTTGGAAGAGGAAAGATGCTAAGTTTAGGAATGCAGCCTTGAAACTGGAGGAACTACTAGAAGAACGCCGCATCACCAGAATAAAAAACATAGGAGAAGAAATCCCTGATTTTATCCCTATCGGAGGTAAAGACATAAAAAAGACCGCAAGAGAGGTCTCTAAAATCCTTATTCGAATTACACGGAACTATTTTAAGGCAGATGGTGGTGCCATTGATTGGGATTGCTTTCAAAAAAGCTTTATGTGGTTCGCCAATGGCGAATTAGACTGGTTTCCTCACCCAAAAGCAAAACCTACCAAAGAACGAAGATATGATATGGGGAGGCCGGACGGACGCTGGTTTTTCCTTTACGGCGAGATGGCCCTACTCTGTATGGAGCTAGACATAGATAAGCCCCTATGGAAGAAAATGGCAGAAACCATGATCAAGAGCCAGGAAATCTTTACCAGTGCCTTTCCTCCTAGAGGCGATGTTGATATCAATGATCCTGTAAAAACTTCCAACCGATTTAGAGATTACCACCATGATGGTAAAGTTTCTGAAGCGGAAAAAAAGAAATTACATAAGAGATACGAGAAGTGGGCAGAAAATGATGAACTGGAAGAACGGCATGAAGAAAATCTGAAAAAATTAACCGAACAGAAAGGGGTTGAAAAATTCAAACCCGGTAAGCCTCCTATAAAACCTCCTAATGACAAGGACGAGCAGAAACAAGGAAACGGACAAAAAGATGATGAAAATGAAAATGAGGGAAGGGAGCAGAACCAGGGAGGCGATGAAAACCAACCCAAGAAAGGTGGAAAAAGACCACAAAGCGAAGCAGGCAGTCATATGTACAACCAACTCAAGGGAGTCCTGGCCTCCATGCGTTGGGCGGTGGGTCAAGTGGATCAAGATCCTGAAAAACCCTGTAAAAAACTTGTAGAACGTATGCACAACCTCTTGGATAACATGGAGATGATCACCGATCTGGAACAGGGCATCATTCCCTATGGTCCCAGTAGCCAACGTCCTCAACATACCTGGACAGAAGAACCCCAACCCCATCCATACTATAGAATCTCATTGGAGTTACAATCCGTACACATACAGTCCCATGATATTGGCAACGACTGGAATTTTACCATTCAACTTCCGGATACCTTCCCTATAGCCCTCACCGAAACTATCGATTCCGGAGAAGAGATCGTTCCGCTATTATCCTTAAAGGTCTGGAACCACCAGGCTAGGGTGAATGAACAGGCCATTCATCTTCCGGTCCAGGTCCATGTGGTAGAAACGGACCCGAAATTCAATGACGAAGGAATCATTTCCGGGGTCTTGGAAATTCCGCTGGAGGACTTTGCAGGCCACCAAACCATCTCCGGAGTGGTGAATGCCCAGCGGGCCGATACCGGGGAGGCTCGGATCGATTTCACCTTTGGCTGGACCTGCTACCCCATCCTGTAGGAAGGGGTAAAAGCTCGAATGTAGTAGCTTGAGGTGGCAATCCTTGCTTCTCAAGCCAGGATTTTGCAGACTTTACTTACAAAGAACTACGGTTTTACCGTAACTCTATTCTCGATAAACGGGCTACCTTAGATCCTGCAAGTATCCCCCACCTGGGACTCTTCTTTTTTTCATAATTAAAGAAGGGTTGGGTGGGGTTTTTTAAAATTAATGTGAAATTATAATGCTTAACTCAGACAAGGTAAAACAACTTAAGAATCTAATTCGTGACTCATTTAGAATTAGACCGAACCACGATCCTTTATATATAGACGTGTCTAATCATCTTGAAAGATTAAAAGCCAAACAACATCAAATAATTTATGGCAGAAGGGGTTCTGGTAAATCTTGCCTTCTTGTTCATTACAAAAATACTGAAGCTGTTAAACAAAAGGCGCTTCCAATTTATATTGATACAGACGAAGTAAAACGTCTGAAATATCCGGACGTATTGATCAGATTGATATTGAAAATTATGGAAAGTACGCCATCCGCGAATAAAGGGTTGTTTAAAAATCTTTTTACCAAAAAATCAAAGGTTCAAAAGAGTATCAAAGATTTAAGAAAACTGTTGAGCCAGGCTGAAAATCAGAAAGTAGTTAGAGAAGATAAAGATTCAACTTCAATTAGTGGTGGCGTTGCACAATCTGGAGTTACGGGGTCGGGAACTAAAACCTATAGTTCAGGTATAAGAAGCGAGTTCGAAGAGCAAAAATTAGACAGTCTGGAACGATTTTTAGTTGATTATAAAGATTCATTAATAACTGAATTAACTAATTCCAAATTCAAGTTTTCTTCTATACTAATAGACGATTTTTATCTGATTCGTAAGGGAAGTCAACCAGATGTAATAGACTATTTGCATCGGCTATGTCGTGGAACCGATTTCTATCTAAAAATTGGTACGGTCCGTCATAGAACAAAATTGATTAGAAATGAAGATCAAACAATTGGTATTGATGGTAGGCAGGATATGGAAGAAATCAATTTGGACCGAACCTTAGATAATTTGTCATCACCAAGTGAATAATTGAGTCGAGCAACTTTCAAGCCCAACGCTTTCCCCCATTTTATTCAAAATTCTCGCCAAATATTCACTTGGTGATGACAAATTATCTAAGGTTCGGTC
>JBCBDM010000044.1:0-21792 GCA_038529705.1 Bacteroidota bacterium | reverse complement strand
TGAATAGCCAACCTAACTTAAAACACCCGTTTTCCCGGGAACAAAATGAAAAGAAAACTGCGAATTAACGGACATTCCCATCTGCTTCCTTATCCTGAACAAATTCCACAGTACATGAAGGACAAGGGAATTTTTTGGGTGGATAAGGATCGAAAATTCATGTTGCAAAAAGATTGGAGCCGGCCCGTGACAGATTCCAGTTTCTTTCTGGATGAAAAGCTTGCCTGGATGGAACGCAATAAGATCGACCATGCTGTAGTATTAAATCTTTCTCAGTTATATGGAAATGGCTTACGGGTAGAAGAAATGAAGCAGGCCCTCCGATTTCAAAACGATTTTAATGCGAAGGTACAACTGGAGAACCCATCTAAATTTACCTGCGGTTTTGTTGTACATCCCGGCTTTGTAAGGGGTGCTATGTGGGAAATAGAGCGTTGTGTAGAAGAGTTGGGCATGCAGTTGTTGTGTTTACCTACCCATTATATGGATACCATAGGTACCTGGCGTTGCATTTTCGACGAAGAGAATGAGCCCATCTTTGAGTTAGCTTCCAAGTACAATCTCGCCGTGGAGATCCATCCTTATGACGGAGAGAAATTCATCAAACTTGAAAATACCGCCTGGCGGTTTCATTTAATCTGGATGTTAGCTCAATGTGCAGATGCCTATCACTTTCTCACGTTGAACGGCTATGCGGACAAATTCCCTAATATGCGAACCTGTTTTGCACATGGAGGACAACTGGCACAAATGAATCTTGGAAGAAGAATACAAGGCTTCGATGGTAGACCAGACCTATTTGAAGGCAAAGTACATCCCCGAAAGTCTGTGGGACATAAGAACATATTTTTTGACACCCTGGTACACGACACGGGGTCCTTGCAATTATTAGTTGAAAACCAGGGGGTAAAGCAAATTCTGGTAGGATTGGACGATCCGTATCCCTTAGGTGAAATGGAGAGTGAAGAACAGTCCTCTTACCCGGGAAAAATATTAGACTTAGCTTTGGACAGAGAAATTGTAACAGCAGAGGATTGTGATGCCATGTGGGAGGATAATGTGATCCAATGGTTGTGCGGCGATGACCAGGCGGCAAAAGACAAATTGGTTCGAAGGATTTTGGGTGAATAACTTCAAACCCGATATATTTTTCTATATTTAGTCTTTAACCAAACTAAATTCTTATGAGAAAAATTGGATCATTCATGGCCGTTATAGGCCTTTTAGCCATTGTATTAAATTTTGTAGACCGAGTTCCAACCCTACTGATGTGGATTTATAGTTGGGGAGAAAGTGTAGCCTGGATCATCAAGATTGGACTTGTTCTGGTAGGAGCGATCCTCTTTTTTGTTGGAAAAGCTCCTGCGGAAGATGCTATGGAGGACGCCCAACAAAACAACCCGTAGAAAACAAATATTATTCATCTGGAAAGCTCCGTGAATTTTAGTAAAATTGCGGAGCTTTATTTTATCTTACTATGCACTTCCTTCCTGAAAAAATAGATAATTATGTAGTTGCGCATTCTCAACCGGAACCCGAATTATTACAACAATTATCAAGAGAAACCTGGCAAAAGGTTTTGGCTCCTAGAATGCTGAGTGGTCACTTTCAGGGAAGGATATTGAGTATGTTATCCAAACTCATCCAGCCTAAAACTATTTTGGAAATAGGGACTTATACGGGTTATTCGGCTCTTTGTTTAGCCGAGGGAATGCAGGAAGACGGCACCTTACACACCATCGACATTAATGAGGAGTTGCATGATTTACAACGTAGGTATTTTGACAAGTCTCCCTGGGGAGATCAGATTGTTCAATATACCGGAAACGCACTGGAGATCATTCCGCAATTGGCATTATCCTTCGACCTGGTTTTCATAGATGCCGATAAGCACAACTATCCCAACTATATCGAGTTGCTGTTACCCCGGTTACCGAAAGGTGCCGTTGTATTGAGCGATAACGTTCTTTGGAGTGGCAAGGTCGTGGAAAGGGTGGCTGAAGATGACAAGGACACCCAAGCCCTGTTACGCTACAACAAATTATTAAATGAACACCCTCAACTCGAGACCGTGTTACTACCCGTTCGAGACGGTTTGACCATTTCCAGAGTTATCTAAGGAACAAATATCTTGTTCTTGATGGCATAGATCACCAACCCTGTTCGATTTCTAAGATTTAGTTTTTCGAAAATGGCATTTCTATAGCCTTCAATGGTTTTAGGGCTCAAGAACATAACATCGGCAATTTCTTTATACGTCATTTCGGTACAAGCATGCTTGATAAACTCCAGTTCCCGTTCCTTTAAGATGGCTTGAGGGTTGTCCTTTTCTGATAATGAGTCTACCAGCACCTTGGTTACCGTATTGGTATGATGGAAGCCTTTTTCCATGACCTCTAATAAGGCTCTTTGTAATTCTCCTTTCTTTACATCCTTCATAAGATATCCTTTAGCTCCTGCCCGTAACATTTTCAGGATGATACTTTCATCTTCTTCAATAGACAAAGCCAACACTTTAATTTGAGGGAAGTGCTCATATAAATGCGCCGTGGTCTCAATTCCGTTAAGAATAGGCATATTGACATCCATTAATACGATATCCGGAATATTTTTAGGATTCTTCAACTTTTCCAACAGTTCCTGACCATTCATACAGGTGTACAAAACATTGAATTGCTCAAAACCTTCGACCAGGCCACCGATGGCTTGAGAAAGTAAGGCGTGATCATCTACAACTACAACTGAATACTTCATGACTCCTCATTTTTATATGTTAGATTAAACTGGGTCCCCTCCCCTTTCTTAGATGAAATTTTGGCGTTGGCATTAATGAGCCTAGCCCTGTTCTTAATATTACTAAGCCCTATGCCACTGGAAACATTCATCTTTTCGGTATCAAAACCAATTCCATTGTCCCGGGCCTCGATCGATAATAATTGGTCATCATAGTTAAGGTGCACACTGAGCTTGGTTGCTTTGGAATGCTTTACCGTATTGGTAAAGAACTCCTGTAGCATCCTAAAAATAATCACTTCTACCTTTAGATCCAAGGTAAATGTAGGTGGAGAGAAGCTTAAGGTTGCTTCCAAATATTTCATCCGGTTGAACCGTTCAATCTCCAATTTTAGCGCCTCCTCCAATGACAAGTTCTTAAAGGTATCCGGATTGATCAATTTGGATAAGCTTCTTAACTCCATAAGGCACTTCCCAATGGTATTTGACGCCTCATGAACCTCCTCGCAATCGCCATCCGCATTCTGTAACTGGATCTTTGCCAGCGTAAGCATTTGCCCGATATTATCATGTAGCTCCCAACTAATGTTGCGGAGCGTTTCTTCCCGTATCTCCACCTGCGTCTCGATGATCTCCTCCTTAAAACGATTTTCTGCCTCTTGCTGTTCCCTTAGTAATTTATTCTTTCTTTTTTGAAATATTGCGAAAAGAATGATGATCGTCAATGCCAGAAAAACAGCAATTATCGAGAAAATGATTAAAAACGATTGTACTTCTTTTTCGTCCATATAAATCCGATAATATAGCAGCCGTAAAGAATTACATTCAAACTCACGAGGATAATATTATAATTACTCCCGTTGATCTCAATATACTTTGCCAGCAACATTAAGGGTAATATTCCTATATAAAATAACAATAGTGCTGTAGATATCCAAAAACTCAACTTGTATTTTACAACCAGCACCTCATCTCCTCTAAGCAACTGATAAAAATGAAAAAAAGTGAGCACGAGTAAACCAATTACGCCAATAACGAAAGCATATCCTTGTCCGCTTAATTTTGGAAAAATATAAGTAAGGACAGTCATTCCAATAAAAAGGGTTGCAGACAGTATCGCCATTTGTTTGAACGACTTAGACTTTAAGATACTGTAATACCAATAAAAATAAAACAACAAGACTATAGGCGTGAATACATTGTACCAAACCGTAGTTTCAATTGTCGTAAATTCGTTCAACATTATTCCTGTAGCATCCATGATAAAAGTGAACCAAAGGAAGTATAGAAAATACTTTTCATTGGATCTTGCGTATTTCTCAAAGTGAATCGTCGCAAATATAGCCGCGACCAATTCGATAAGAGGAATGGTAAAAGGAAAATACTCTACATTCATTAATTTGATTAATAATCGTTTGGCGGAATTCCTCCACCTCCGTAATTAAGTGCATTTATGCTATCCAGATTCTCAATAGTTTCCTGAACAGGAAAAAAGCCTTTTTGCAATCCCGAGAATCCATCGATAGTCGTCGTAGGAACAAGCACTACCGTTGAATACGGGAATTCTTGATTACCCTGTGGCTCGTCATATGCCGCAAAGTAGACTCTTATTCCCAAATTGTCATATCCTTGTCTTTTTGCTTCTTGCTCTACATACTTGATATAGTTTTTGAGGGTATCCAGAGAAAACCAAAAATCCCGGGTATCTTCAAACCCCAAACCTGCTTCCAAGAGCGGAGCACGGGTTTCAACGAATTCATTTTGTAGTTCTCTAACCTCTTCAAAAGTGATCGATTGCGTAGGAGGGTCAATTCTAGGGTTGCAGGATGCAATTAGCAATAGCGCCAATACACCTAAAGCGCCAATAAATAGTTGTGGGGTTTGTCGTTTCATAATTGTTCGGTTTTAAGGTTTCTATAAAATTATATATTAAATAGCAGAATAAAGCAGGGGATACATTCAGGAGGAATAAATGTACTACTATTCTTTTGATTGTAAGCTACTTAAAAGACAGCCTCACATGCAAAAAGGTGGAAAAGCACTTTTTTCTACCGGGGTTTTTCCTCAAAACATGGAGTCTTCCTCCCGGTAAGTCGTTGCTCCATCGAAAACTACAAAAGGGATAAATCCTTACTGCAAAAAAGGTAATTTACAAGCTGTTTTTCAGGTATTTACCTCTTGTTTTGCTTTCCACAATCCTCTTACTTTGTATCAGTTATTTAAAAGCATTGTATCAAGCCACTCAGAAGTTTCTACATTTTATAATGGTGCTTGCGAATAGCTAAGAAAGTAATTTGCTAAGACCTTCAGTTCTTTCATATTCATCTGAGGTCTTAGAACAGATTTTTTTAAGTTTAAGTTTTTAGTCGAAGAAAGGGCCGGAGCATAGCTTCTGGCCCTTTTGGGTTATTTCAATGGCTGTAACGCCCTTTGGGAAACTTTATGGAATACGCCCCCAATTATGACTCCTACCAAGGCTCCTACCAAAATATCACTGGGATAATGAACACCCACATAGATACGACTGGTCATGAACAGTAACGGCCAAAGAAAGGCCAAAAAGATCCATTTATTAAAACTTCGAATCGCCAGTACCATAAAGGTCGTGATAGCCATGCTCGTAGAGGCATGACCACTAAAAAAACTGTAGCTCGTTGGTTTTTGAAGGGTACGAATCAGGTTTGCGAGACCCAATTCGTTGTTCGGTCTTAGTCTGGCGACGAATTCTTTGGTCAATTCGGTACATAAGAGAGTGATGGCAAAGGCCGCAACCGCAAATAGAAATACAAGAATCCCTTTCTTACCCTTGTAGTAATTAAAAATAATCACGGCAAAAAGAATGAAGAGAGCGGTCCAACTTTCTATTTGGGTCACAAAGATCCAAAAGCTATCAAGTGGTTCAATTCCTAAATTATTCAGAAAAACAAACAGCGTTCTGTCCCACTCTTTCAGTGTATCCAGCATTTAGAACTTTCTTTTGATAGGGCCTGTGATATCATTAACGTCTTCTTTCACCTTATCGATCTCCTTTTTCACGTCCTTGGTAATATCCAGATCCAGGCCTTGTTTTTCCGCACTTTTGGTGATCTCTGTCTTAATATCGTTTGTCGCATCCTTGATCTGACGCATTCCCTTTCCAAGTCCACGGGCAATTTCCGGAACTTTATCAGCGCCAAAGATCATCAATACCATAAAAAGTATGAACGCTATCTCAGCACCACTAATGAATAAAGGAAGTGTAACTGTTCCCATGCTACAAAGATACAAATTCAGAATTCAGAATGGGAATTCGGAATTGAAAAGATCGAGTAAAATAAAAACCCCGCTCCATGCATAGAACGGGGTTTTTCAGGATAAAAGAAATCGCTTATCCTTTTACTTTTTCCTTGAACTTCTTGAATTCGCCCAATTTCTTTCTTTTGGGCCAGCTGTTATTTGAAGTATCAATATCTGCAGTCTCCTCATCGGGATCCACAACAATCTTTGTAATTTCCTTTTCTGAAGCAATAACTTTCCCTACAGAACTGTCATTCTTTCTCCAGATCTGAGCCGGATAGGTAATACGCTCCGTAGAACCGTCGCTATAGGTATACTCTGCGATAATTGGCATTGGAATTCCTCCTGGTTTCTCAAAAGTGACTTCATAGAAGAATTTAGGACTTTTCAGCTCCGCTCTTTCCGCAGGAGTCATATTATCCATGATGAACTGCTGCAAGGTCACCACATCATTCAAAGTACTATTTTCCATTCCTTCTTCATAGTCTTCGCTTCCTTCTTCGACCAGATACACCAATGGTGGAAGATCACTTTCTTTCATTCCCCGTGCTTCCATCATCTCACGGATCTCTTTGTTCATCTTGGAAGTAACATAGAATTTCTTCACATCCTGCACTCCTATATCCGTATAGTCTGTAGTGTAGAACCAGGCTCTCCAGAACCAATCCAGGTCCACCGCAGAAGCATCCTCCATAGATCGGAAAAAGTCCTCAGGGTTAGGGTGTTTAAACATCCAACGTTGTGAATAAGTTTTAAAAGCGTAATCAAATAATTCACGCCCCATAATGGTCTCACGCAGGATATTCAACCCTACGGCCGGCTTGGAATAGGCATTAGAACCAAAACTGTAGGTATTGAGCCCTTTGGTCATAATAGGTGCCATTCTATCTTGATTTCCCGACATATAATCTACGATACTCTTGGCAGGACCTCGTCGAGAAGGATATTTTTTGTTAGGTGCTATCGCTTCGGGATAGGCCTCACCAAAATCCTGCTCAGCCACATATTGCACAAAGGTGTTTATTCCTTCATCCATCCAGGTCCATTGACGCTCATCACTATTGACGATCATTGGGAAAAAGTTATGACCAATTTCATGGATCACTACTCCAAACATTCCATACTTGGTACGGTCGCTATAATTTCCGTCTTTATCTGGACGACCATAATTCCAACAGATCATAGGATACTCCATTCCCTGTCCTTTTGCGTGTACAGAAATGGCCTTATGATAAGGATAATCGAATGTCATCCTGGAATATGATTTCAAGGTACTGGCCACTACTTTGGTGGACCAGTCTTCCCATAAAGGGTTTCCTTCCGGGGGATAAACAGACACCGCCATGACATCGCGGTTTCCAATCTTAACCGCCATCATATCCCAAATAAATCTTCTGGAAGTGGCAAAACCGTAATCGCGAACGTTCTCTGCTCTAAACTTCCAGGTTTTAGTATCCGTAGCAAATCCTTTGGAGGCAGCTTCCGCCTCCTCTTGAGTAACAATCACTACCGGGTTTTCATAACTCTTCTTGGCTTGATCGTAGCGCTTCATCATAGTTTTAGAGAATACTTCCTTGCGGTTCAGCAAAACTCCTGTGGCGTCCAGTACATGATCTGCCGGCACTGTGATGGTAACATCATAATTTCCAAAGGGCAAGGCAAATTCATCGCGCCCCCAAAACTGACTATTCTGCCATCCTTCTACATCACTATATACCGCCATTCTTGGAAAGAACTGTGCAATAACATATCCTCTATTACCATCGTCAAAAGTTTCGTATCCACTACGGGCTCGGTCAACCGTATGTTCCACGATATTATACCACCATTTAATGGAGAATGTAAATTTCTCTCCGGTCTTAAGATTCTTCGGCATTTCTACTCGCATCATGGTGCGATTGATGGTATGCGGAAGCGCACGCCCTTTTTCGTCCTTTACCTCTTCAATCTTAAATCCGCCGTCGAAGCCTTCTCCCATATACTTGTTGACGAAGCTTCCGGCCAGTTCGGCGGGAAAAGCTCCACTGGGCTCGATCAACGGTGATTTGGAATCACGAGCTCTAACGTTTTGATCTAATTGTACCCAAAGATACTCCAACGCATCGGGTGAATTGTTCGTGTAAGTAATGGTTTCTTCCCCGTAGAGACGAGCGTTCTTATCATCTAAGCGAAGGTCCATGACATAGTCTGCCTGCTGCTGGTAATATTCCGGCCCGGGAGCTCCGTTTCCACTTCTGTAGACATTGGGCGTAGAGAACTCCTCATACAATTGTTTAAATCGGTTGTTATTGTAATGCCCGGGTTTGCGCTCCTCCGTGTCGGCATCTTCCTGAGCATAGGTAACTCCCGCCGCCAAAAACAGGGCCATCAGGGAGAAGTACTTTAAGAATTTCATAGGTGTTATCATTTTTGATTGTTGATTACTAAAAAAGCTTTTAAAAATAGGCTTTCTCCATCATTTTGTAGGAATATTTACTTGAAGTTTAACAATCCTTTAGGATTATCCCTTTCTAAAATTAGGCTTTTTCTCTTCTTCCCCTTTTTCACATGAATGATATTCTGTTGTTCATCGAAGAGTTCGGTTAGCATTTTGTTCTCGACTTCGATGTTTCGAAAGCCGGATATCCCCTCAATTTCTATATACGTTTTCACAACATCATTCTCATAATCATGTCCCAAATAATTGAGTTGAACAGCGTTTCCATCTACTTCGATCTTCAACTTCTGAAGCACATACTCCCTGAGGTAATCTGCGTCTTGCTGGGTTTCCTTCTCAGGATCTAGAGAAACGGAAGGGTTGTACCGTTCTTGGAGTACATCTTCAATATCGTCTATAAATAATTTGGAAATCACCTGAAGGGACTGATCTTCTTCAGAAAATTCGATCTTGGTAATACTTACGTAAAACTTATGTGCTGTAAAAGCGAATGTAATGGGTAAGATGATTACCAGCAATACAATGCGAAAAAATTTCATTTTATCAGGGCGTTGTTTAAAATTAATGGGATTCCTCTGCATCATAGGATCAGCAAATTCTATTCCTCTTTTTCCTTCCAGCGCAAATTATATTCTTTTCCCTTACTGGCAAAGGTTTCCAGCACTAAATTGAATTTTTCTGTCTCATAATCTTTCTGAAGGCTACTGGTCTCAACACAAAACAACAAAAAATCATATAAACGCTCTGGAGGAATCTCATAGCTCTCCTCAAAGAAAGCAGCTGTATAGCGATTAATGATATGGGCCACTGTTACGTTTTGCGCCTCCCATTTTCGCTTTAATTTCAATTTGCGATAATATCCGCTGAGATGCTTGTATAAGCCTTCCAGATCTACAGCCAGTGGAATCACAGGAACGACGGGAGATATCTTTTCTTCCGGCTTCCCCTTGAAACCGGGAATACCCAAATCGTCAAAATTGATCTGATCTTCTACTTCGATACTCTTTATATCCTGTTCCAGGTTTCCGGATAGTTTTGGGCCGAGATAAACTTCATCCAATTCGTTTACTAAATCCTTAAGGGTAAGAGTCAGGAATCCTTTTTCGTAGATCTCCTTAGAAATAACTACCTGCTCCGGAATATAGGTAACAGATGAAATCAGCAAGGTATCCAATGGTCTTACGGTAATAAAAAACGCTCCCTGTGCATTGGTGACCGAATTAAATCTGGACGAAGTATTTAAGATATGAATTCCTTCTACATCTTTTGTATTGGATATCTTTCCTTCCAGGCGTTTCTCCTGTGCCTGTGTTAGAAGAGCACACAACAACAGGCAGACCAAAGCGACACCTCTAGTCCTTGGTATCCAGTTGTTTTTTGTACGCTTCACTCTGGTCAAAGAGAAATTCTAAAAGTTGGATTTCATTTTCGGGCTTTAGCAAATAGGAGTTCAAGCCATTTTCTTCGGTAAAATATACAAAGTCATTGACCTTGTCCTGGGGTATCTCAAAAGTATTCACCAAATAGTTTACAGGGTGCCGTCTTAAGAGCTCTCGTGTTAAATTATCGGTATATTCTGCCAATTCCCTGGGCGATTTCTTCTTCCTTTGAAATATAAGTCTGGATAAGGCAGTAAGATCGACACTGGCCTGATTATTATTGATCTGTCCCAGTGCCTCTTCGGCAGCATTCCCGACAATTGCACTTTGTTCATCTCTTTCAAAATTATAACCATACTCAAGCGCCGCATAGGAAAGATCCCATTTTGCCATGAAGACCGAGGTTTCTATATTCTTGGCATCCACGTCCACCACCCCGGTAAGATCGGTGTTACGGACAATCACCTCTCCCAATCTGTTGACGATGGGGTTCATATAAATGGAGAGTTCTTTCTTTTCAATATCTTCGGAATTAATCACCACCGTAAAACTTTTAAACTGAAGAGCCGTTACCCGCACCCGGTCATTTTCGGCCACCTGAAGCTTGAATTCACCATTGGAGTCTGAGACTGCTCCTTTTTGTGAGGAGATATTGTAGATACTGATCTCTTCGATGTCTTCCCCGACCGGAGCGGTGATAATTCCCCGCACTTCAACCCTATCCACTTCTTGCGCAAAGAGTGTCATGGAGCATAAAAACAAAATATAAGTTGGTAGTAGTTTCATATTTTAAAGATACTCTTTGTTTTCTTAGGGAACTCTTAATGTCGTCGCCAAGGTTTTGTTAAATTTGTTCTTCCACAAACTCAGGAACCAAAAGCCGGCGTTTTTAATAATTTCGAATGGCAGTCTTATGAAGAATTTAATCATTGCGAGTACCTCTACTATTCATGGCAGCGGTTATCTTGAATATATCCTCGAGTCCCTAACCGAACTCTTTTCGGAAGTAGAGGAAATCCTCTTTATACCCTACGCACGGCCCGGTGGTATTTCCCATGATGAATATACCGCTAGCGCAGCAAAGGCATTTGCTAGAATCGACAAGAAATTGGTAGGCATCCATACGTGTAAAGACCCGATTGAGGCCCTTGAAGAAGCCAAGGGCATTTTTACCGGAGGAGGTAATACTTTTATGTTGGTCAATCAACTTTACAAAAACCAAATACTCGAACCTTTGAGAAGAGCAATTTTCGAAGGTGTCCCCTATCTTGGCACTAGTGCCGGCAGTAATATTTGTGGAGTTACCATGTCTACCACCAATGATATGCCCATCGTTTATCCTCCGTCTTTTAAGACATTAGGAGTAGTTCCGTTTAACGTCAATCCGCATTATTTGGATCCTATCCCCGGCGACACTCATATGGGAGAAACCCGTGAAACAAGAATTAAAGAATTCCATACACAAAACAATATTCCAGTGGTAGGCCTAAGAGAAGGCAGTTGGCTAAGAGTTATGGGGGAACATATAGAACTGAAAGGCCCCCACACAATGCGCATTTTTCAGCAACATAAGGATCCCTATGAAGCCGATGATATGTCTTTTATAAAGTGATACCCTTTCGCAATAAAATCCTGATTGTTATAAAACTTATGAGAAGGAAAGTTGTGTACGTAGGTATTTAGCTCTACCCAATTACATTCCTTCTTTCGGGCATATTGATAGATAAATTCCATCATCTTTCCTCCTATTCCTTGATTCCTATGGCTATCCCCAATAATTACATGGTCTATTTCGCAACTCCTGCCAGCGTAATGTCGAGTTTGAAACCACATCCCACAGATTCCAATGAGATGCTCCTCATCATAAATACCCAAACATTCATAATTCTGATTTACCATTTCCTGTGTTCGCGTTTCAAGTGTTTTCTCTGAAATGTTTCCATCGTTTAATTGATAAAGTAAAGGGACAATGGAAAGGATTTCCTCCGAATCGATAATGCGAAATTGAATGGCCATAACTCGTAAATTAGTCGTAGTTTTAAGATTCCACTAAATTAGTACATGAACCGAAAAGATTTTATAAAAAGTTCGTTAATAGTAGGCACTGGATTTACTTTGCTTCCTGCCTTCACTTCCAGTACCTTTCAAGACGTGTATTCAAGATCTCAACTCATTGGAAAGGGTAATCCGGACATCGTTGGAGACTCGTACACTTCCAAAATGCATCGGGAGACAAAGCAAGCCCTCGCTTCCATGACGGCCGAAGCGGCTAAGAAAAACATCGCTATTGAAGTAGTGTCTGCCTACCGCAGCTTTCAGCGACAAAAAGAAATTTACGAGGGTAAATACCAACGTTTTACAGGACAGGGGCTAACACCGGAACAAGCCATCGAAAAGATCATTGAATACTCTACGATTCCGGGAACCTCTCGCCATCATTGGGGAACCGACATAGACATCATTGATGCCAATGCGCCCAGACCAAAGAGTGTATTGCAAGCCAAGAATTTTCATGGAAAAGGCCCATTTTGCAAACTGAAGGAATGGCTCAATGAGTACGCCCAATCTTTTGGGTTCTATGAGGTCTATACAGACAATGCCCATCGGCTGGGATTTGAGTATGAACCCTGGCATTTTAGTTATGCCCCAGTCTCCAAACCCATGTTGGAGGCCTATAAACAATTGGATCTGAAAGCCGTCCTTCAGGAAGAAAAGATCCTGGGCAGTGAACATTTCACCGATGATTTCATAGCCAAATATCGAAAAGAGAACATTTTGGACATTAATCCGGAATTACTTGCGTAAATTTAAGGAACCAAAAATTTATGTGTCATGAGAGGTAGTTGGAAAATTAGAATTATTATAGGTCTTGCGCTCGCCGCATTTGCCTTTTTTAAATATTGCAACAGCAAAGAAGAAAATCCATATACAGGAAGAGTACAGGCCATCGCTCTTAACACCGACCAGGAAATAGCTATGGGGTTGAATACTGCCCCACAAATGGCACAACAACACGGAGGGCTTCATCCCGATCAAGGTGCTCAAAATACGGTGGATAGAGTGGGTAATAAATTGGTAAATAGTAGCATCGCAGGAAAGAGCGAATATGCCAATCACTTCGAATTCCATCTATTGACAGACGATCAAACCATCAATGCGTTTGCCTTACCAGGAGGACAGATATTCATTACAGCGGCATTGTATTCCAAATTAGAGAATGAGGATCAACTAGCCGGGGTGTTGGGCCATGAGATTGGCCATGTACTGGGACGTCATTCCAGCGAGCGGATCGCAGAGGCCGGATTGTGGCAGGAATTATCTCAGGCAGGTTCTGTAGGAGCCAACGCCGGCGACCTTATTGCGGGAATCGGGCAAAACAAATTATTGACCAATGGCCGTGGTGATGAACTGGAAAGCGACGATCTCGGGGTGCGGTTTATGATCGATGCAGGATATGACCCATACGAAATGATCGATGTGATGGAAATATTAAAGGCTGCCGCAGGACCTAATCGAGTCCCGGAGCACAAAAGCACCCACCCAGATCCTGAAAACAGAATTGAACAGATCAAGGCATCCATTGAAAAATATGGCCAATAGTATCCAAATAATTTATTCTTAAAGATATTTGAAATCCCGTTCACGCGGGATTTTGTTTTTATCTTTGCGCTCTCAACGCCTATTATGAGTAAAAAAGTACTTTTAATGATCCTCGATGGATGGGGGATTACACAAAATCCAGACGTTTCTGCCATCGCTAAGGGTCATACCCCATTTGTGGATTCATTATATCACAAATTTCCAAATGCCCAGTTGTTAACCCACGGAATGAATGTGGGCCTTCCGGAAGGTCAAATGGGAAATAGCGAAGTAGGTCATATGAACCTCGGGGCCGGACGTATAGTCTATCAAGACCTGGCTAAGATCAATCTCGCCGTAGAAAATAATACGCTGAAAGAAGAGAAGGTATTGAAGGATGCTTTCTTGCATGCTAAGGCCTCCGGAAAGAACATTCACTTCCTAGGCCTGGTCTCTAATGGTGGCGTACACTCACATATCGACCATCTAAAAGGCTTGCTTGATGCGGCACACGCCGAAGGCCTCGAAAATGTTTTTGTTCATGCCTTTACAGACGGCCGAGACGTAGATCCTAAGAGTGGTGTTGGCTTCGTGGAAGAACTTCTGAATCACATGCAAAAATCCACAGGAAAGTTGGCCTCCATCATTGGACGCTATTTCGCTATGGATCGTGATAAGCGTTGGGAACGGGTAAAGAAGGCATACGATCTTTTGGTTTTCGGAAAGGGAAGCTCATCCTCAAATGCTTTGGAAAGTATTCGTATGAGTTATGCCGAAGGGATTACCGACGAATTTATTGAACCTATTGTGTTGACAGAAGGAGGAGCTCCAGTAACCACCATTTCAGAAGACGATGTGGTCATTTTCTTTAACTTCAGGACAGATCGGGGTCGGGAGCTTACGGAAGTACTCTCACAAGAGGATTTTTCTGCATATAACATGAAGAGATTACCTCTGTACTATGTAACACTTACCAATTATGATGATACCTTTGAAGGTATAAAAGTAGTGTATGACAAAGAAAATATAAAGGACACCTTAGGTGAGGTACTTGCTCGAAATGGAAAAACGCAAATACGCATCGCCGAAACCGAAAAGTATCCACATGTCACTTTCTTCTTCAATGGCGGACGAGAAGAACCTTTCGAGGGAGAAAAACGCATTCTATGCCCTTCTCCCAAAGTAGCAACTTACGACCTAAAGCCTGAGATGAGCGCCTATGAAATAAGAGATGCCATCCTTCCGGAGATCGAAGCAGAAACAGCAGATTTCATATGTCTCAATTTTGCCAATCCCGACATGGTAGGACATACCGGCGATATGAAAGCAGCCATTAAGGCATGCGAAGTGGTGGATTCCTGCGCAAAGGAGATCGTAGAAAAGGCTCTCGATCATGGATATGCTTCTCTTATTATTGCGGATCACGGGAACAGTGAGACCATGCAAAACCCAGATGGTTCTCCCAATACGGCTCATACCACCAATCCGGTTCCACTCATCCTAGTTGATACGAACATTAAGTACATAAAGAATGGAGTGCTGGGTGACATTGCCCCAACCATATTAAAGATCTTAGATGTTCCTCAGCCTGATACCATGACCCAAGAATCTCTAATTTAAATGTAAATCCAGATGAAAAAAATAGTATTCCTTTTTGCCGCTGTAACGCTCTTCGCCTGCAAATCCAACCATGAAAAAGAAGAAACTCCCGAAGCGATCGACACGACAGAAGTGGTTGAAAAGAACGATACCGAAGCCATAAACACCGAGATCCCCGACCCGGAAGAAGAAGGCGAAGTTATGCTATTGGGTAAGATCGATAGAACAGGTTTGCAAACGGAGGCATTTAACGATTGGTTCCAGGAAAATCGTAATGCGCATGTGTTGGACAGTGCTGCCGTAAATTTAATGAAGCCATTCCTAAACGATATTTCCATTAAAGTATTTATGGGTACCTGGTGCGAAGACAGCCAGAGAGAAGTGCCCGCCCTGTTCAAAATATTGGATGCCGCGGCCTTTGATGATGAACAGGTAGAGATGATCGCCATGAGCCATGATAAAGATACCCCTCAAGGCTTTGAGGAAGGTCATGAAGTAGAATATGTGCCAACGATCATTTTTATGAAGGAAGGAAAAGAGATGAACAGAATTGTTGAATACGCTCAGGAAACTCTGGAACTGGACATGCTGCGTATCCTGAAAGGAGCGCCCTATACCCACGCCTACGCCGAATAAAGGATTATTCTTCGTAATTTTACCTCCAAATTATCCCCAATGATCAAAGAAACATTAAACATAGCTGTAGATTTTGACGGCACAATTGTCGAAGACAATTACCCAAATATCGGTAAGCCTCAGCTTTTTGCCTTCGAAACTATGAAGCAGCTGCAGGAACAGGGGCATCGACTTATCCTTTGGACGTACCGTCATGGAAGAGCTTTGGATGAAGCGGTTGCCTTCTGCGAAGAGAATGGAATTACCTTCTATGCGATTAATAAAAGTTTTCCTGAAGAGAAGTTTGACGAAAAGTATAGTAGAAAGGTCAATGCCGACCTTTTTATTGACGACCGAAACTTTGGAGGTATGGTGAGCTGGGGGGAGATATACCAAAAATTGTTGGGTGAGAAGAATCCCCAACCACAACTTAAGAAAAGAAAAAAAGGCTGGTTTGGCCTATAGCATATGATCATTACCAAAACAAGAGAAGAGATTGAATTGATGCGTGAGAGTGCCTTGGTAGTTTCGCGCACCTTAGGCATGTTAGCCACGGAAGTAAAGCCGGGTGTTACCACCAATTATCTCGACAAGATAGCTGAAGAATTTATCAGGGATCAAGGTGCCGTTCCAGGTTTTTTGGGGCTTTACGGCTGTCCTTCCACACTCTTAACCAGTGTCAATGAAGCCGTTGTCCACGGATTGCCTACGGACAAACCCCTGGAAGAAGGAGATATAGTCGCCATTGATTGTGGTGCTATTAAGAACGAATTCTACGGAGATCATGCCTACACGTTCGAAGTAGGTGAAATTGACCCGGGGACTAAAAAACTACTCGAGGTAACCAAACAGTCGCTTTACATTGGAATCCGCGAATTGAAAGTGAACAATCGTGTGGGTGACGTAGGCTATGCCATTCAAAATTATTGTGAAAGTTTTGGCTATGGCGTCGTCCGCGAGTTGGTAGGTCATGGTCTTGGGAAAAAGCTACACGAAGATCCCGAAATGCCAAACTACGGTAGACGAGGTCGCGGTAAAAAATTTCTGGAAGGCATGACCGTCGCCATTGAGCCCATGATCAATTTAGGTACGCATCGGGTAAGCCAGTTAAAGGATGGATGGACCATAGTAACCAAGGATGGTAAACCCAGTGCTCATTTTGAGCACAATGTTGCCATTGTTGACGGGAAACCGGAACTTTTATCCACCTTCGGTTACGTTTATGAAGCATTAGGTATTGAAAGTGACGAGGAAAAAGAGTTTCGTCAAAAGGAGTTGGTGCTTTAAATGCTCGTAGAATGCAAAAGCTCTTTAAATTTTTTCTGAATCTTATCCCCAGACCCTTATTAATTCGATTGAGCTACCTGGTAAGACCGCTAGTAGCTTTCTTTTTACGTGGAAAAAAACACACGGATCCCATCGATGGTAAATCCTACAGAAAGTTCCTACCCTATGGGTATGAAAACGTTCGGGAAAATGTACTTGCCCCGGGAACCCTTTCGCTGGAACGTCACCGACTTTTCTGGTTGTACTTGAAGAACGAAACATCCTTCTTTGGACCGGAGCGTCTTCGCGTACTCCATTTTGCCCCGGAACAGGCATTTTTAAAACGGTTCCGAAAATTAAACCATTTGTACTACACCACCACGGACCTCAACTCACCGATTGCCGATGTAAAGGCCGATATCTGCTCGCTTCCTTTTGATAACGACAGCTACGACTTTATCATCTGTAACCATGTCCTGGAACACATCCCGGATGACACAAAGGCCATGGAGGAGTTGTACCGGGTTTTAGCTCCTGGCGGCATGGCCATTCTTCAGGTACCCTACGATCGAAAGAGAACCATCACCTTCGAAGATGATACCATTACCGATAGAAAAGAGCGTGCTCGAATCTTCGGACAGTATGATCATGTTCGAGTGTATGGCATGGATTATTTTAAAAAGTTGGCCAGCGTTGGCTTTCAAGTAGAGGGTGTTGACTACACTGCAGGACTTTCCGAAGAGAAGATAGAACGATACCGTCTTCCTAAAGGAGAATTATTACCTGTTTGCCGCAAATAGGTCTCATTTTATAAATACAGACCGAAATTTTACCATTCGTCACTACCTGTGCTTGTAATTGCGCTATTTCATTGATACTTTAGAGGGGTATTTGCCGTGCTATGAAAAAGTACATTTTTATATTATGCTTACTTCCGTTCACCCTACTAGGTCAGAGTGCGAGCGATTGCACTACCTCTATTCTGGTCTGTGGCGACGTAAATTTTGGCCTTGAGCCGGATGGAGTTGGTTTCGACGAATTCTCACTTCCCGGAAATACAAGGCCCAGTTGTTATGCCTTTAACCTAAACACGATTTGGTTGAAGTTCGAATTTGAAACCGAGGGCATCTTTATCTTCGATCTGATTCCTATCAATGGAACGGACGATTATGACTTTGCCATTTATGGTCCTAATCTTACGTGTGATGAACTCGGCGAACCCATTCGCTGTTCCAGCACCAATCCTCAAGCCGCTGGAGTGCCCGCTAATACTGGCCTGAATATGGATGAAACCGATGTAACCGAAGGCCCCGGAGAAGATGGGAACGGCTACCTTAAGTATATCGAGGTAGAAGCGGGCGACATCTATTATGTACTTATCGACAGACCCCATGGTTCGGGTAAATTTGATATCTCTTATACGGGTTCTGCCGGATTGCCCGACCAACCCATTGCGTACGAAGTGGGATCCATTTCGGAATGTGAACAGGACGCAGAAGTAGACGAATCCATCCCCGTGGAACTGGACCAGTTTATTCCGGACATCATTCAATCTCAAACAGGTGTGTCTGCTACCTTCCACGAAAGCCTGAATGACGCTAACATTGGAGTACATCCATTGAGCAGTCCATATTATAATACCGAGAATCCGCAGATCATTTATTATCGTGTGGAAAATGAGACCACGGGTTGTTTCGACATAGGCGAATTAGAGATCCATGTAGAGCAGCCTTTTTCCATAAGTCTTCCGGAGGATGTATTTGTATGTGAGGAAAACGGCTCTACAACAGAACTAAGCACTCAGTCCGGGTATGCATATTACGAATGGAGTAACGGACAAGAAGGTCCTAATCTCCATACTATCGAAATCACTACCGGGGGTGCATATTGGGTGGTTGTTACCGATGTTTCCGGCTGCAGGGTGAAAGCTGAAACGGTGGTAGAAACCGGGGAAGCTGCGGTCATATCGAATATTATTGTACAGGATTTTCAACATTTAAATAACAGTATTACGGTAGAAGTAGAAGGCAATGGAGACTACGAATACGCTCTGGACAATGAGCTACTCTATCAGGATGAGAATATATTCACCCAGGTGAGTAGAGGATATCATCTGGTGTACGTAAGAGATAAAAAAGGCTGCGGAGTAACACAGCAAAAGGTATTGGTTTTGGATTATCCTCGCTTCTTTACGCCAAACGATGATGGTATTCATGACAAATGGGGAATAAGAGGAATGCATGAACTGCCCGCCACTAAGATAAAAATATACGATCGATACGGAAAGATACTGAAAGAGCTTTCCCCCACGTCCGGTGGATGGGACGGGATCTATCAAGGAGAATTACTGCCATCCAGCGATTATTGGTTTACCCTCATTCTGGAGGACGGGCGCCAATATAAGGGGCATTTTACCCTCAAACGTTAGTCCCAAACTAAGGCAGCAATAACTTCTGGAAGCCCTCGGTCAAAAATACCTGAGGGTTGTTGTCTTCGTCTATATAGGTAAGGTATACTTCAATGTCTTTCAGGTAATCTGCCAAACTTTCTGCATTATTGAATCCCATAGCCATGAAGGCCGTAGCATACGCATCTGCTAAAACGCAAGTGGGAGCAATTACCGTAGCACTGGTCACATTGCTCTCTTGTGCCTTTCCGGTATGTGGATTAATGGTATGCACATACTTTTTCCCGGTAGTTTCATCGATTCGGAATTTTCTATAGTTTCCCGAAGCGGCCATCGCCTTATCCTGAAGTGTAACAAGAGCACTAATAGTTCTGTTACCCAATTCAGAATCTATCGATTCTACTCCCGCCACCCAGGGCTTATCTTTCGATAAGTTGATTCCTTTCGCCAATAGCTCACCTCCTAATTCAATTAGATAATGCTCCACCCCATGATCTTCCAGGTAGCGTCCTATCAAATCGATACCATATCCTTTAGCCACCGCATTAAAATCGAAGTAGATCTCCGGATATTTCTTTTGAACCACTCCTTCGGAAGTGATCTTAACCTTTTTAAAACCCACATACCTTCTCAATGAATCCAATGTGAGGCTATCAATATATTGCAGAGGCTCTTCTTCACCAAATCCATATGCATTCCGAAGTACCCCCACTGTGGGATCGAAAAACCCCTTGGAGTTATTGTGAACCAGTTCAGAAACACGATATACTTCTTTGAATATAGCGTCCACCACCACTGTAGTATCTCCCCTATTGATCTTCGAAATATCGCTGTTAGGTATATAGGTACTCACCGATTTATTGACCGAATAGATCACAGAATCAACACCTTTCGCAGCGTCTAATGAAGTTTCAGAAAAATATTGGATGGTGTAGGTAGTACCAAAAGCATTTCCGCTTAACGCCTTGAGCTCCGGGACTTCTTCATGACAAGAGACCATCCCAATCGAAATGAGGATGAGTAAAATATATTTCATCGTATTTCCTGAATTCCGTTATATACCATGGTGTAGGCCTCATCCTTGATCACCGGTTTAGCATAATCACTACCGTGTCCCAGCCCAACTCCGGCATAATAAGTTTTCGCTTCAAATTTATCGGCATGATTCTTTATGGTTTGCATAAAAATAGGATCGTACACATTGGCATCCTGAGGGTAGGCAATGGCACGCACAATTACAAAATGCAGGTCTTTATTCTTAAGCGCTACAAATTGAGGGTCTTTCTTTAGTTTAGAATTGACACCCAAAAACTCAAAGCCCTGAGATTCCAAATCTTTGCCTACAATGTTCATGGCGAGGTTGTGCAATTCCTGTTCGGTAAGTTGAGCCATTATTTGAATCTCATAAATTTCACTTCGTTGAAGTAATAGGTAGGAATTTCCAGATGGGCACCCAATTCAATTTCGTACCAAGGACTTATCTTCATGTCGTTTGGATTTTTCAAGATATGGACACTCTGAGCAGGAGTATTTCCTTGTGCAAAAATAAACATTTTTTTACCGTTTTCATTTGTGGCTTTATCCACAACCATAATCACATGTCCTGGGCTTCCCGGATAGATAAGCATATCTCCAACCTCGATCTCATCGACAGAGTTTATCTTGGGCAGTTCATCATACAAGGATTGAGTGCCTGCATACATATAAATGAGATTCAAGTATTTATAAAAACTTTCCTTTGAGGAATTTGCGCGCGCCGTTGGGTTAAAACTGACTCGGTTTCCATTGATCTTGGGACGATATCCTTTGGCATATTGACTCCAGGAACAGTAATGTCCTGAAGTAAAATTAAACCCTATTTCCCCCTTCCGGTTTTGTTCCCATAAATATTCGGCTCTCAGGCGAATTAAGGCATCCGCGCACTGCTGAAGTCCATTGGACGGAACCGGTACTTCCAATACCCCTACATGACCATTTTGATAGACGTACTCATTACCATCGTAGTTAATCACCTTGGCTCCAAACTCCTTTAATGGGTATTGCTGAAGATATTGCTGAAAAGAAGCTTCAGGATACACGGAACGCGTAAAACCATCAGGCAGCTTGATACGTTCCGCAACGGTAACTCCTTCCTCATTGATATAATCGGGTTCGACCACATACGTAAGTGCCGTATTCTTAATCACCTTTCCTTGTTTCGAAAAGAAGAAAAACCCAAAGGCAACCGCTAGAAATAAGAATAGAATAAATTTCCTCATATGGCTAAGAACTGAAATTCTGAATAAATATTTCAGAAAGAGATCATAAAAAAACCCTCCGTTGCATGCGCTACAGAGGGTTACAGATGACAAAATATAAGAATCAGGTTATTTCTTCACTACTCGTTTGGTCACCGAACCAGACTCGGTAGTTACTCTTACAAAATAGATCGAAGCATCTAAGGAAGTCATGTCCACGGTTGCCTGACCTACAAGATCGTAGTTGCTTGTTCTTACCTTTCT
>JBCBDM010000043.1:0-21828 GCA_038529705.1 Bacteroidota bacterium | reverse complement strand
AGTGAGATATACGACGTACTTACCCATCTTACCTTTTTGTATATCGAGTCTCACAAGATCATGAAGCAGGTAAGATGGGTAAGTACGTCGTATATCTCACTGCGGCCCCGGGTTACTTCAATATTCATTTGTTCCGCATCAATGCGATAACAGTTGCGTCTTCTTTTTGCCGGAATGATGGGTTCAAAATGCGAATTTTTGTAGCCTTCATCGCTTGTGAGATTTATAAATCTACATTCCTCGATTCCATAGGGAAGCCGATCAATAACATAGACCAGTCCCTGCAGTTCGATCTTCTCATCTGCAATCGAACCATATATTTCTGGCCTTAGCGTAAGTAATGATTCTCTCAAGGACTCACCACTAACTCCCATCGGTTTATAAAACCCCCGGTTAAACAAGTGTCGCATGGTGATATACAGGCGTTCAATGGCACTGGAACTCTCTTGTGCCCTAGTACGAGTATGTGTTGGGAATGGATTCATTTTGGTGGCAAAGATAACATTATTTTACCCTTGAATTTTTAAGAGAACGTCAGCAATTTTTCGATCATTGGACAATCGGGGTATTTTGTTCTGCCCCCCTAGCTTTCCCTGAGATTTCATATACTCATTAAAACTATTGGTTTTCAACGGTTTGATCTTCATTTTTTGAAGCACGCTTCCCTGAATCAGATCGAAATAATAACTATTCTGACCTTGCATGGATTCGTCTATATAACGGGCGATATCGTCAAGATTATCAGGGGTTTCGTCGAATTCAATCAGCCATTCATGATAGGGTAGCTCCCCCGGTTTTGGGTCGGTTTGAGGAGCCACCGTAAACTCGGTTATCGAGAATCCGAAGTGCCTTATCGCCTCCTGCATGGCACTTTCTACTTCCTTTCCGATGACATGTTCTCCAAAGGCAGAAATGAAATGTTTAATCCTTCCGGTTACGATTAATTTATAGGGTGTCAAGGAGGTAAACATAACCGTATCGCCTATGTTGTAACCCCATAATCCGGCATTCGTGGAAATGATCATTACATAATTAACGTTCATTTGTACCTCTCCAATGGTAAGGCGTTCCGGGTTTTCATCAAAAAACTGATCTGCCTCAACGAATTCGTAGAACATCCCCGAGTTGAGCTGCAAAAGTAGACCTTTATCTTTCTGTTCATTCTGAAAGGCAAAAAATCCTTCAGAAGCAGGGTACAGTTCAATACTATCCACTTTCCGACCTATTAAGGACTCAAATTTACTGCGATAGGGCTCATAGTTTACCCCTCCGTATATAAATAGGTTGAAATTCTTGAAAAGTGAACCTACATTCTTTCCTGTAGCCGCCTGCAACCGCTCAAAATACATCTGAACCCAGGACGGAATCCCACTGATCACCGTCATGTTCTCATTTCGGGTTTCTTCTACAATAGCATCCACTTTGGTTTCCCAATCTTCGATGCAGTTGGTCTCCCAACTGGGAAGTCTATTCTTTTGAAGATAGGACGGGACATAATGCGCTACGATCCCGGAAAGTCTCCCCAATTGAATACCATTTTTCTCGGTCATTTCCGGGCTTCCCTGTAAAAAGATCATTTTCCCATCGACAAATTTTGAATTTCCCGTTTCATGGATATAGCAAAGTATCGCGTTGCGTGCGGCTTCAATATGGAAAGGCATAGACTCTTTGGTCAATGGAATATACTTGGCGCCCGAAGTGGTTCCGGAAGTCTTGGCAAAATACAAAGGCTTCTCAGGCCAGAGAACATTCGCTTCTCCTGCTACAACTCGGTCCACATACGTCCGCAGAGCCTCATAATCTCTAATGGGAACCCTCTTGACGAAGTCATCGTACGTATGGATATTTGAAAAATCATGATCCTTCCCAAAGGCAGTCTGTGCCGCTTTCGAAATAAGGTCGAGGAAAACTCTCTGTTGCGTTTTAACAGGGTGGGACGACCAGGAATGGATACTCCTAACCACTCTTTTCGCGAAGATCTTTGCTCCAAACGATTTTAACGACATACGATTAATTGAAATCTATAAAATTCGTAGGATTGATAGAATAGCCATCGCTCCAAAGCTCAAAATGAAGATGGGGTCCGGTTGTCAGTTCGCCTGTGTTTCCAACCGTGGCAATCACCTCTCCTGCCTTGACCAATTCGCCTTGCTCTTTGTTCAGGGATGCGTTGTGCTTGTATACGGAAATCAGGTTATTATTGTGTTTTAATATCATTACATAGCCCGTTTCGGCCGTCCATTCGGCGAGGATAACCGTGCCATCTGCGGCAGCCTTAACGGGACTGTCTTTTGTAGTCACAATATCCACGGCAAAGTGTTTGGTTTCTGGGTCATACGGTTCCGAAATAGTTCCATTCACAGGAGGGAAAAGCACAAAATTCAATTCTTCATTGGCCGTTAATGGGTTATACTTGTCTTCTTGTGAAACGATCTCTCTAAGAATAGAATCCTGGCGAGACGGGGCTAGGTCTACACCTTCAACCTCACGTTGCGCGGCTTCAAGTATAGAATCGCGATTGAAATCTACTGTCTTCACATCGCCGGTGAGTACCTTCTTGATGGAGGAAATATACTGCTCATTTACAGACAGTGCCTGCTGAAGAGAATCTGTTTTAAATGAGAGATTAACAGCCTGCTTTTTCAAGGCTGTGGAAGAATAACCAGGAATGTATTCGCGCAAGGGAGTAAAGGCAATAAGCACGGTAGTTATTGCTATGAGGAATACGGCAAAAACGGTACTGAAAACAAAGACATTAAGGCGGTTGAGTTTGAAAGAAAAACGCTCTTCAAAAGTGGCTTCATTAAGCACCACCAGGCGATACTTATGCAGCAACTTTTTCTTTATTTTTTTACCTCTTTTCTCTTTTTTGGCCATTTATTTTAGAAATAGAATAAAATTGTAAGGCTTTACGCTAAATGAGCCATATCACAAGCGACCGTAACCGACTGAGCGTGCAATGAATCTTAGCTTGAAAACGTTGTATGTAAGGAATTCTTGTTACCTTTGTATTATAAATTTCTTAAAAATGGATGCATTGATATTACCCCTGGCCATTGGACCCTGGCAAATAGTCTTAATTGTAGTGATCGTGCTGCTTTTATTCGGAGGAAGAAAGATACCTGAATTAATGCGTGGATTAGGCAGTGGGATCAAAGAATTCAAAGATGCTTCCAAGGAAGACAATGGCGATAAAATTGAAGATAAAAAATAGTTTTCAGCCTGTATTCTGAATCAAAAAAGCCCGAAGCACATGTGTGTTTCGGGCTTTTTTGATCGCTTTATTTTGATTATTGAATCTTCGCCGACTTTAAAATAGCCTCCAATTCAAATTGCAAATCTCGTTTATCCATAGAAGGTGCGTAGGTAAACCCTTCTAAGATTAAATATCGATCGTTCTCTTCATCTTTAACAGCGTAGTTGATAAAAGGCCCTGCCATCCAATCATCTTTAACCGTCCAGGTGCCTTTGGTCTCATAGGCAAATTTATCGTTGATCTGAGAAGCGAACAAATAAGGTGGATAGGCCTCTTCGGTAATAAACAACCCGTCTTCTTCCACCGGCAAATAAGAAGACCCGATAGAGTCCCGCATTTTAATAATATCACTCATGATCAAACTATCGGTTCCAATGGTATTCAACGGAACTTCATAGATGAGCACATTCGTAGTTCCATCTTTCAAATCTTTTCTCAACCAGTAAAAATCATTGCTTGCGGAAGCAACCCTGTAGGCCGAAGGCAACTCCAAAGATACCCCAAATCGTTCCTCTAATGAATCCACTTTCAACAAAGAAATTCGGGTACGTCTCTGTTTTTCAACAATTTCCGCAGCTTTAAAAGCACTGATGATCCTTTCTTGATTCTGGTCTATTAAGGCCATGATCTGCGCTTCTGAAGTACCGGTAACAAACGCTCCTATCTGAGGTTTGGCGTATACATTTTTCTTCAACTTGACCGTATCCTCCGAGCCCATATTTACGTACAAAAAGGTACGGGAATAACGGGCAAATCCGTCGTGGGCTTCGATATTCATCTGGCTGATAGAAAAAATGGGTTCTTGTTGAGGAAGCCCATCGGTAAGTGCAGCAAAATGTTCTCTGATTTTTTCTCCCACCTCACCTTGCCAGAGGTCATTGGAAATAACCACCTGCAGGCTATTGATCCTACCCACCGACTCCGGAAGGTATCGTGTCTTGTTTCCTGATGAATCAGAGTCGTTACACGAGGTCAATAAAAGGCATAAGGTAAGGGCCGAATAGAGTAGCGTTTTCATTCCATGTTGTTTTTGAGAAGGATTACTTGTGTAATTTAAGCGTCATTCCCGGTTTCAATTTTGTACTGCTAATATCGTTCCACTTTTTCAATTGTTCCACCGTAATGTTCGGAAATTTTTGAGAAATACTCCACAATGAGTCACCACTTTTAACCGTATAGGTTTTTCCTGTTCCACTACTGGCACCACTACTGCCGGACTTTTTAGGCCTGCTGGTGTTTAGTTTTCTGGGGTAAATGGTGAGTCGTTGACCAATTTTAAGGTTGTTGCTTCTAAGTCCATTCCAACGCTTGATCTTACTTACTGAAACCCCGTACCTTTCGGCGATCTTCCCCAGGTAATCACCGCTTCTCACCCGGTAGCGAATCTTATCACTTTGCTCAAAGAATTCGGGCAGGGGTTTTTCTCGGTTGTTGAATTCCTTGGCAGCAAAGGCATAGATTGCTGCTTCATTATTAACGAATTTGCCCACGGCTTCCACAGGTAATCGCAGCACGTAATTTTCGTCCTTTACCACCGGGATGATCCCCAATTTATAGGAAGGGTTTAAAAACTCTAATTCGGCAAGATCCATTTGAGTCACTTTCGACACCTGTTCTAAAGAGATCATCTGCTTCACTTTGATGGTATCCGTTACGATGTACGGATATTTGGGTCCGTTACTTTTGAAGCCGTGCTCTTCGGCAAACTCGAAGATATACATCGTAGCAAGGAACGCCGGAACATAACCTGCCGTTTCCCTGGGCAAATGTTGTCGGATATTCCAGTAGTTCTTTCGTCCTCCAGAACGTCTTATCGCTTTGGAAACGTTGCCAGGACCACTGTTGTATGCAGCCAATGCCAGATCCCAGTCCCCCAGACTACCGTAAAGACTATTCAGATATTTCGCAGCGGCTTCTGTGGCCATCAGCGGATCTGAGCGTTCATCTACATAAGAATTCACTTCCAGGCCGTACATTTTCCCGGTACTGAACATGAATTGCCATAGCCCGGTAGCTCCTACTCTGGAAGTGGCCCTCGGGTTCAGGGCAGATTCTACAATCGCCAGATATTTCATCTCAAGAGGTAATCCCTGGCGATCGAGTTCTTCTTCGAACATGGGAAAGTAATAATCGCTCAAAGCCATAAGCTTTGACATAGTCCTTCTACGATTCTTCAGATAACCTTTAATAACGCTCTCAAGGGAGGGATTGTATTCTACATTGAACGGAGTGCGTGCGTTTAACTCCTCCAGACGCATTTTAAGCACCTCTGTGGGTAGTTCTTCATAATCCACGGGCTCGTAGTCCATTTGTGTTATTGAGCCGTAGATTTCCTCGAATAAATCGTTTTTATAAAGGGTGGCCAACCATAGTGAGTCCACTTGTCTTGCCAACAAGTTATCCTGAAGATCGAATATGACCGAATCCTTGGTTTGTGTTGCTACTACGGTAGTTGGGAGTTCATTATCCAGTCTTTGGAGCGTGATCGAATCCACTACCTGAATGGTCTTTGTGGGAAGAGAATCTATGGTCTCGACTTTGTTTGTCAAGGGAGTCTCTGTCTCCTGGGCCCATGAAGTGCCCGTTAAAAAAAATAATAAGCCAAGTAAAAAAGGTGATTTCATAAAGATAGTAACGAGGCTTTAGCCTTGAAATTTCTCAAAAATAGGGAATTGTGGAAACTGGACAACTTTTTAACGCTTCTGAAGGCTTAAAGGTCCATCACCGCAGCGATACCCGGCAGGGTTTTCCCCTCCAACATTTCCAGCATAGCTCCTCCACCTGTGGACACGTAACTCACTTTGTCACCAAAGTCAAATTGTTTCACCGCTGCCACAGAGTCTCCTCCACCTACCAGGGAAAAGGCCCCGTTTTGAGTCGCCGAAGCAATAGCATTACAAACGGCTATGGTTCCTTTTGCGAAATTGGACATCTCGAAAACTCCAACGGGTCCATTGAACAGTATGGTCTTAGATTGTTGTATTACCTCAGTGAAAAGCCGTTGGGATTCTGGACCCGCATCCAGCCCCATCCAACCGTCGGGAATGGTTTTGATGTCACAGACCTGGGTCTCTGCATCATTCGAAAAATCACTGGCAATAATGGAATCAACTGGTAAGTGTACGCGCACGTTCTTTTCTTTCGCCTGACGAAGGATCTCAAGAGCAAGTGGCATTTTATCCTCCTCGACCAGGGAATTTCCAATAGCTCCGCCCTGGGCCTTCACAAAGGTAAACGACATCCCTCCGCCTATGATAAGATGATCTATCTTATCTAGAATATTTTCGATGATTGTGATCTTTGAAGACACCTTCGCGCCTCCAATAATCGCAGTCACAGGGGGTTGCCCATCGCTTAATACTTTGTTGACGTTCACAATTTCTGATGCCAACAAACTACCAAAACACTTATCTTCAGGAAAGAACTTTGCAATGGTCGCTGTAGAAGCATGCGCTCTATGTGCTGTTCCGAAAGCGTCATTCACATATATATCGCCAAAGGAGGAAAGTTCTTTTGCAAAATTTGCATCTCCAGCTTTCTCTTCTGTATGGTATCGAAGGTTTTCCAAAAGCAAGATCTCTCCGGGATGTAAGTTATTCACAGCTTCCTGGGCTGAGGGCCCAACACAATTCTCCGCGAATTTAACATGCACTCCCAGTACATCCGAGGCTGCCTTGACTATATGCTGTAAAGAAAATTCGTTTTCCTGATTTTTGGGGCGTCCCAAATGAGACATAAGCACGCAACTTCCGCCGTCCTCCAACACCTTAATGATAGTGGGTTTGGCGGCCTCGATCCGGGTGGTATCAGTCACCTCAAGATCTTCATTGAGTGGTACATTGAAGTCAACGCGGATCAGTGCTTTCTTATTGTTAAAGTCGAAGTCGTTTAATGTTTTCATTCCCCAAATTTTAGAAGTACAAATATACTTCTTTTTGAAGCATCCAACCCCTCCATTTTGCCAAGAAAATTTATGTAGATTTGCGCATGGATTTTTCTGAAATCATTGGTCTTCAACATATCAAATCTCATCTAAAAACCACTTTAGAAAATGGAAGAGTTGCCCATGCCCAATTATTCTCCGGTCCCAGCGGTAGTGGCTTACTTCCATTAGCTATGGCGTATGCCGGGCAATTGCTGTGCAGTGCCCATGAAAAAGGGTCGGAAGCCTACCTGAGGTGTGCTGCAAACGTAAGCAACCTTTCGCACCCGGACCTTCACTTTATCTATCCGGTAAACACCAACGATTCGGTAAAGAAAAATGCTGTATCCAGCTCATTTTCAGAGGAATGGAGAACCTTTTTGAAAGAAAACCCCTATGGCTCCCTGTTCAATTGGTTTCGGGTGTTAGGTATAGAAAACAAGCAGGGCAACATCAGTGTAAAGGAAGCCGAGGAAATCTCGAAAAAGCTCGCCCTAAAATCCTATGAGGGCGGTTATAAGATCATGATCATCTGGATGGCGGATAAAATGAATGTGGAATGCTCTAATAAGATACTCAAGTTGGTGGAGGAGCCCCCCGAAAAGACCATTCTTTTGTTGCTTACCGAGCGGGAGGAACAAATTCTGAACACGATCCGGTCCCGATGTCAAACCCTACATATTCCACTCCTTTCTGAAAAGGATATTGCAGAAACCCTGGTGAGCAAGTACCATGTTTCGGAACCCATTGCCATGAAAGTAAGCCGGCAAGCGCATGGAGATTTTAACAAGGCACTTCACATTGTGGAGAATGACGACGAAGACACTGTATTTGAGTCCTGGTTTGTACAATGGGTGCGCACAGCCTTTAAGGCAAAAGGCAATAAAAAGTCCATACAAGAGCTACTGAATTGGAGCGATATGATGGCCGGAAAAGGAAGGGAAACTCAGAAGAACTTTCTACTGTACTGTACAGAACTGTTTCGCCAGGCTCTTTTAAAAAACTATAAAACGGATGCGCTTCTCTATTTTGAAACGACCGATCCAAAATTTTCTATTGATAAGTTTGCTCCTTTTGTCCATCAAAACAACATTTTCGAAATAGTGGGAGCGATTGAAGAGGCAACTTTTCATATTGAGCGAAATGGCAATGCTAAAATTATTTTCACCGATCTTTCGATACAACTCACCAAACTCATCCACCGAAAAGAAGTAGTATAACGAATTATTATGCTACCCATCCAATACGATAAACAAAGCCTATTTAATTTGGCTGTGAATAAGCGGTTTTAAGCGGCTTTCTCTTTTTCGAGCTTGGCATGCGTAGCCTTAGCGCCCAACTCGCTTCCTGCGCCTTAAAACAGCCTAGTTCTTCTTATTGTAACAATAGATCAGTGAAGAATACTCTCGGGTCCTTCTCGCTTTCCAATTGGATCTCCATCCTATCCATAATGCCTTCAAAGAAAAAGATCTTTTGGTTTTATACTTTTCTGAAAGTAAACTCACATAGAAAGCGTCAAAAACCATAGGTCTAATTTCCTGGAGTTCCAATTTGGGTGAAAACAATTTATGCATCGATTCTCTTGAAAAATGCCAAAGATGTCTGGGTACGTCATAGGCCGCCCAAAACTTTTTGTAGTAATTTGCATCGAAGGAGTTAAAATTGGGAACAGCAATGACAAGCGTCCCATTTGGTTTTAAAAATCCTTCGATTTTCTCCAAGGCTGTTTCTAAATCCGGCAAATGTTCCAAAACGTGCCACAAGGTGACCACATCGAACTTTCTGTCTTCTATTTCTTCCATAGAAGAGACAAGCGCTATTTTTTTGCTCTTAGCAAAAGTTCTTGCCTTTTTATTGGGTTCCACTCCGGATACTTTCCAACCTTGATCAAAAGCCAATTTCAAAAACTCTCCGGTTCCCGCTCCTATGTCTAAAATTGTTTTTTCGCCGGAATTTAATTTTGACACTAGCCTTAATTTCTTTCGAAGTGAATATTTCTTCACAACCTGATACAAGAACGACACCACCCCTTTTTTTGAATCTGTATGAGAAATGTATTGTTCACTCTCATAGTATTTTTCCAACACGTCGGCCGCGGGTTGAGGATGTGTTTCTAAAAATCCATACTCGCTGTTTGGCACCAAATAAAATTCCTCGTTAGAAACGAGGAAATCTTTTGTCCTAATATATATGTCTTCTTTGTCTGTCTTCACCAAAAATTAGTTTTGCCATGTCCGATGTTAAACTGTTCCACGTGGAACAATTATAAAATCATCTTCCCATATACACCAATAAGACTGAAATGTCATTAGGAGAAACTCCACTGATCCTTGAAGCTTGAGAAATTGTTACGGGCTGGATAGCCATCAATTTTTCCATCGCTTCAAATGACAGCGACTTCAATTTCCTATAATCGAAGTTTTCCGGAATTCTAATTCCCTCCAGTCTTTGGAGTTTGTCAGCATTGTTCTTTTCCTTCTTTATGTAGCCAGCATATTTGATTTGAATTTCTGTTTGCTCCAACACCTCCTTATCCAAATCTTGCTCCTTGATATAAGTCTCAACACTTTCCACTTTCCGCATATCATCCATTTCAATATTAGGCCTTGAAAAAAGTTTAAACATCTTATCGCTCTGTTTAACCAAAGCAGAATTCTTAGATTCCAAAATTGGGTTGATGACATCAGGAGTTACACTTGTGTCCTTAAAAAAGTTGACGAACGCCTCACTCCGAGTTTGCTTTTCTTCCATCTTTTTAAGGCGATCCAGCTTTGCCAATCCAATTTCATAGGAGCGGGGTGTCAACCTAAAATCGGCATTATCCTGCCTTAACAGGGTACGATATTCTGCTCTAGATGTAAACATCCTATAGGGCTCTTCAGTTCCCTTCGTAATGAGATCGTCTATAAGGACTCCTATGTAGGCCTCATCCCTCTTCAGAATAAAAGGTTCCTTTTCATGAACTTTTAAATGCGCATTTATTCCGGCCATCATTCCCTGAGAAGCAGCCTCCTCATATCCTGTGGTCCCATTAATTTGTCCTGCAAAGAACAACCCGGAAACCAACTTGGTTTCTAACGTGTGCTTCAATTGCGTGGGTGGAAAATAATCATACTCTATCGCATATCCCGGTCTAAAAAACTTTACATTCTCAAAGCCCGCACATTCTTTCAAGGCCTTGAATTGAACATCCTCCGGCAGCGAAGTTGAAAAACCATTGATGTAATACTCGACCGTATCCCAACCCTCCGGTTCCACAAAAAGCTGATGCCGGTCCTTATCTGCAAATCGATTGATCTTATCCTCTATCGAGGGGCAATACCTTGGACCAATACTCTTAATAGCTCCATTGAACATAGGGGAACGATCAAATCCTTCTCTCAATAAATCATGTACCGTCTCACTCGTATAGCTCATATGACAAGCCCTTTGTTCTGTGAGCGGGCTGGTCTCATCCGAATAAGAAAATTTTTTCGGATTATCATCCCCAGGTTGAATGATCATTTTTGAAAAATCCAGGGACCTTCCATCCACTCGTGGAGGAGTTCCGGTTTTCATTCTTCCAGCATCAAACCCAAGATCGACCAAATCCTTAGTGATTCCGGTAGCCGCCTTTTCGCCAGCTCGACCACCTCCAAACTGTTTTTCTCCAATATGGATCAGACCATTGAGAAAGGTTCCATTGGTAAGCACAACCGTCTTGGCTCTAACCGTTAAACCCAAGGATGTTTTCACCCCTACTATTCGATCATTTTCTACCAAGATCCCTGAAACCATTTCCTGATAAAAATCCAAATTAGGAGTGGCCTCCAACATCAACCTCCACGTTTCGGCAAACCGCATTCGATCGCTCTGAACTCGTGGACTCCACATAGCCGGACCTTTGGATTTATTGAGCATCTTAAATTGTATCGCCGTCTTATCCGAAACAATTCCGCTATATCCACCGAGAGCATCAATCTCCCGAACGATTTGTCCTTTTGCTATTCCGCCCATCGCAGGATTACATGACATCTGGGCTATATTCTGTAGGTTCATGGTAATGAGTAACGTCTTGGATCCGAGATTCGCAGCCGCAGCCGCAGCTTCCGACCCAGCGTGTCCAGCACCTACCACAATTACATCATATTCTTTGTCAAACATAACTATAATGTTCCACGTGGAACACTTTCAAAATTTCTAAATCAAATATAAGCTATATCACTGTAAATCAGGACATTAAGATTATAACTCATTGAAATTCAGTAGCTTGGCTAAAACATATTCAACGCCTCTTCCTCCAAGGCCCTCATTTCCTTCTCCTCCTCCTGCGTTTTGTCCTTAACTCCACACAAATGAAGGATTCCATGAATCATAACCCGTCTTAATTCCTCCTCAAAGCTCACCCCAAACTGCTGCGCATTATCGAGCACCCTTTCCGTAGAAATATATATTTCACCATTGACCATTTTTCCCATACTGTAATCGAAGGTTATAATGTCCGTATAGGTATCATGATTTAAGAACTTCATATTCAGTTGATGTAAATAATCATCATTACAAAACACATATATTAAGTCCCCCTCATCAAAACCATGGTGAGAAACAATCTTCGAAATCCAACGAGCTATACGCTCATCTTCTGCTACGTTAAAATCATTTTCAGAAAAAAACTCAACCATCCTTGCCGTTGAAATACTTCTTAACTTCCTTTTTATATTTCTGCCGCAAAGGTAAGGCTTCTCTATTAAGGATTTCCGTTGTGTTAAAGTATTTCTTTATGTCATCAGGTTGCAAACGAAGTGTATTAGTGTAGTTCTGCCTATTCGTCCTTGACTCCCGGCGCGTTTCCTGTCCCTGTTCAAAATCAGCTTCATCCAATTTTAGCAATTCATACTGAAGGTTCAACATCCTTTCTAAAGTCCGTTGATTAAAACCTTTGTCCAACAACTGCTGTTCTATACCCTCCATCTCTTTTATAAGTTCCCCTCCTTTTCCCTTCAATCCTTCCTTGCTCAATCTATCCTGCAATTGATTCCTCAATTGTTGTTGTTGCTTGTATATCTCATATAACTCCCCATTCAAATCTTCATTCAAACCATCATCTCCTTCCTGTTCTCCCTTTCCGCCCTTACCATCTTTTCCTCCTTCACCGCCATCTCCTTCACCTGACTTCCCATCATTGCTGTCTTCTCCCTGGCGTCCATTCTCACCCTTTGCACCATCGCCATCTCCTCCGGACTCTCCTTCTTCACCACCATTACCGCTAGATGATCCTTTAGACATCCCCTCCTGCATTTGCTTGCTTAAGCTTTCTTGTTGCTGTATGATATCCGGCAGTTGAAAGCCCTGTCCTTGTCCTTGACCCTGCCCCTGACCTTTCCCCTGTCCTTGACCCTGACCTGGTGAATTCATTTGCATCTGGTTCTGCATATTATTCAAGAGATCACTTAACAATATCGCCAATTCATTAGCTCCTGTCACCGTATATTGCTGACTCGATATTCCATTCCTCAACCTATTCTCTGCCAATCGTTCAAGCGACTTATCCAGGTTAAAGCTAACCTCAGTAAGTGATTCATTGATTTTATCACTTATCATAGGCTGTCTCAAGGATAAGGCAAACAAGCTGTCATCTACATGCTGAAAATTGAGCTTTAAGTCATTTTGAAGATTGAGTTTCTTTCCAAAGGCTGCGCTACCATAATCCGTTACTTTGAAATCCTCCATCAAATTCTCCTGTTCGAAGGAGAACACCACAAGATTATCTAAAATTTGTCGGAGCATTTCTACATCTTCTTCCATAGTTTCCATCTGTCCTGCCTGCATCTGGGACTGCATCTGCTGGCTCATTTGCTTCATCTTTTGACCGGCCTTTTTCTGGTTCTGACCCGCACCCTTTTGATCTTGCTTCTCTAACTTGTCTTTAGCTTGCTGCTGTTCACTTTCTACCTCTTGTTCTCCGGTCTTGTCCTGAGGAATATCCATCGGTTCCTTTAGCTCCTGGTTTTCCTTTTGCAGCTCCTCCATTTCCTTTTGGTAGTCTTCAAATTTTTGGTTCAACTCCTCCTGCTCCTCCTGGGTATTCTCTTCCTCCGGAGCATCTGCCAACTTCTCTTGCTCTTCACCCATCTTAAATAGCTCCTCGGCCAATTTCTCAGCTTTCTTGGTTACATAGTATCGCTTCGTAAGCTCCACCAACTGCTCAAGATTCTTCTCCTGGTTTTTATTCTGCTTAGCCAGTTTTTCTAATTTCTCGGTCAGCTCTTCCTTGTTGATCTTGTCTTGAAGTCGCTCTAACTCTTCTAACAACTTCTCATTCTCTTCCAGACGCTCTTCGTTTTCCTCTAACCGTTCCTGAAGTTGATCCTTAAAAGGATCTGATTCTTCATTCTCCGGTTGAAACTTTTCGAGGTTTTCCTTCATTTCTTTCGAAAAGTTTTTCATCATTTCCTCCTGCTGCTGTTGTCTTTTGATAAAATTCTCCAATTTCTTTTTATCATTCCAATTGAGCTCATTCTTCTCCTTCTGAAGTTTATCCAGCTCTTTCAACCTCTTTTCTTGATCCTTCAAATTGTCCAGTGACTTATTGAGATCATCTATATTCTCTTCCTGATCTTTGAGCTGCTGGGATTCCAATTCCTCCTTTGTCAATTTTCTGAACGTATAAAATCCACTCTTTGCTGATTTGTAATTATGAATAGCATCGTTGTCGAAAACCTCGAAATAGTATTCGTAAGATACCCCTTCAGGCAAGTCCAAATCACCGGGAAAGACATAGGTAAACTGATCTACATTAGAACGACCCATAGACAAGACAGCCGTCTTCTTATTCTTCTCATCCCCTCGGGGATAATACACCAATTGTAATTTTGTTAATCCGTAATCATCGGAAACCTGTCCTAAATAATACGTAACCTGGGCGTCTGTTGAGTCCTGTCTGGAATCCACTTTGATCTCCGGATATTCATCCTTGATGACTCCTAAGGTGAAGGACAGGTTTTCATATTCCTTTAACTCCTCATTCGAAGTGGTTATGGCATAGTCCAATTTTCTGTAGACCCCTCTTCTGAAACTAAATTCTTGTCCCTCTGCAGCAAAAGCGAAGGCGGTATCTCTAGTCTTTAACGATACCTCATCGGTGTTTTTTGTTTTTACCTTCCAACTCACCCTGGTCCCCTCTGGAATAGTGGCATTGCCCGTGCTCTTCAAAATCTCATCCCTTTTACCGGTATATCCCGGATAGTCAAGATACATTTCAAAACCAAGCAACGAAGGCGTCTTGACGACATTCAATTCGTACTCCTGTGAGCTTACCTTGTTCGCGTTGAGCCGAAAGGATGTAGCCTCTGTAGGTTGCGAAAAAGTATATTCAAAGCGTCCCGGAGCCGTTTGTTCCAGATAATAGGTTTCATTGTTGAAACTTATGGTTGCATTCTCCGGGGTAACCTCCCCTTCGGTCCTTACTTTTACCGTAAAGTTCCTATTTTCTATGGCTTTAAGCTCATCATTGAGTACCACAAAGGAAAAGGGTGCCGGTGGTTCATAAGCGGTATCATAATTGACAACTCGTTCATAGCTATTGGAAAACAAATCCTTATCCCAAAGCAAGTTTACTAACAAAATAATGGCTAAAGGGATCGCGGCATATTTCAAATATTTCGCATTCTTCTTAAAATTGATTGCGCTTTTAAATGGCACAGGCTGCAGTTCACCTGCCTTTTGATCGATACTGGCGGCCAGTAACTCAGATTCACGCTGATTTCTATTCAACTGAATTACATTCAGCAACTTGTCATTGACCTGAGGAAAGTGATTCCCAATGATTCTGGAAGCCTCCTCATGCCCTATACCCTGTTGCAGTTTAAATAACTTAGCCAGGGGAAACGCTATAAAACGAATGAATAAGCCTAACTCTACCAAAACGAAAGACCAAAAAAGAATCGTACGGCCCAAAGGTTCCAGCCAAAGGAAGTGCTCTACCAAGAGGGTAATAATAAACCATAGCAACCCTGTAGCAAAAAAAAGGATCACGCCCTTGATCAACTCATTGGTGTAGTATTTTTTTATAAATTGTTCCAGTTTTTGCTGGATAATACCAAATGTGCTCATTCCGAGGTTTTACGATAAAACAGAACTTCTAAAATAACACAAAAATCACTCCAAATCGTATATTTAAGAAATAGGCCGCAAATTTTAACAGCAGAACCCCTAACAGTCTACTTTTTATGAAAGATCTAAAATACTTAGTTGCCTACACGATTCCCATCGTGGCCATCATCGGATTGTTCCTTCGTGGCTTTGGTTCATATGTAACGCCTTTGGTCGCCTTTGGTCTTATTCCCGTCCTCGAAATTTTACTTCCGGTTCAAACGGAGAACCTTTCAGAAGAGGAAGTGCTTTCCAAGTCTAAAAGTCGATTCTTCAACATTCTTTTATATCTTAATCTTCCGCTGGTTTTTGGGATCGTAGCCTGGTTCTTATGGAGTCTGGGTTGGACGAATTACTCCACCACGGAGCTAGTAGGATATATATTTAGTATAGGCATCGTAGTGGGGTCCAATGGAATTAATGTGGCCCATGAACTAGGCCATAGAAAATTAGCCTGGGAAAGAACTCTTGGAAAAATCTTGTTACTTCCTTCCTTGTATATGCATTTCTATATTGAGCACAACTATGGTCACCACTTACACGCCGCAACGAAAGAAGATCCGGCCAGTGCCCGATATAATCAATCGGTATACTCCTTCTGGTTTACTTCTATCTTAAGACAATACGTAAGCGCCTGGAAAATTCAAAAGGATCTGTTGAAAAGACACGAGGCTTCCTTTATTAGCTTGCAGAACGACATGCTTTGGTACAGTCTTATCCAGATGGGATATTTAGGGCTGATTTTTGTTTTCTTCGGAATCACAGGCCTATGGGTTGCTATGGTTATTGGTTTCACAGGGGCTTTGTTATTGGAGACTATCAACTATATAGAACATTATGGACTGAGCCGAAATAAAACCAAAAGTGGCCGCTACGAGCGCGTCACCGAAATACATTCCTGGAATTCTAATCATATACTAGGCCGGGTGATGCTATACGAATTAACCCGCCATAGCGATCATCATTATAAGTCTCACAAGAAATATCAATTACTGGACTATCATGATGTGAGTCCGCAAATGCCCTTCGGATATCCCACATCGATGGTTTTGAGCCTCATTCCACCCTTATGGTTTGCCATTATGAATAAACGAATTCCGGCGGAAATGAAGTCATAGAATCGTATCTTTGCCGTCTCAATTATAATTTGAATTTTGATGGCTCAGAAAGTACGCGTCCGATTTGCACCCAGTCCTACAGGTCCCCTTCATATAGGCGGCGTTCGCACAGCATTGTTCAACTATTTATTCGCAAAAAAACATGGGGGTGATTTTGTTCTTCGTATTGAAGATACCGATCAAACCCGATATGTATCTGGAGCAGAGGATTATATCGTTGACGCTCTTGACTGGTTGAATATTCCATTTGATGAAGGTCCGGGAAAAGAGGGGGCGTTTGGTCCCTACAGACAAAGTGAGCGGAAACACTTATACAAAGAATACGCAGATAGATTGGTGGCAGAGGGAAAAGCCTATTACGCCTTTGATACTCCGGAAGAACTGAATGCAGAGCGCAGTAAGTATGAAGCTGAAAAAAAGACATTCATTTATAATTGGCACAATCGAAATAACCTCAACAATTCGCTCACGCTCTCTTCCGAAGAAGTAAACGCGAAAATAGCAGCAGGCGAAAAATATGTGATTCGATTTAAGTCTCCCGAAAATAAAACACTACACCTAACCGATATCATTCGTGGTGACATCAAAATTGACACCAACACTCTGGACGATAAGGTTCTCTTCAAAAGCGATGGCATGCCTACCTATCATCTGGCTAACATCGTAGATGATCATCTTATGGAGATCACACATGTTATTCGGGGAGAGGAGTGGTTGCCTTCCCTTGCGTTGCACCAGCAGTTGTATGATGCTTTGGGTTGGACGGCTCCCCAATTTGCGCATCTGTCATTGATCTTGAAGCCGAATGGAAAAGGTAAATTGAGTAAGAGAGATGGAGAAGCTGGAGGGTTTCCTGTGTTTCCGTTACAATGGGATCCAGGTAACGGAGATCGTCTTGCGGGATATAGAGAGGACGGGTACTTGCCGGAAGCCGTGGTCAATATGTTGGCCTTTCTTGGGTGGAATCCTGGAACGGAGCAGGAGCTATTTAGCTTAGAAGAGCTCATAGATGCCTTTAGCTTGGAACGAGTCAACAAGGCCGGTGCTAAGTTCGACCCGGAAAAGACCAAGTGGTTTCAGCAACAATATTTTCAGCACATGGATGATGCCGTGCTGGCTAAAGCATTTTCGGAAATACTTCTTCAGAAAAACATCTCTAGTACCCTAGACCTCAACAAGATCATATCTTTGGTTAAGGAGCGCTCGGTCTTCGCAACCGATCTTTGGGAGCAGGCAAGTTTCTTTTTCGAAGCGCCAAATTCCTATGACGAGAAAGCGTCTAAAAAGGCCTTTAAAGAGGATACTCCTGAAATCATGCGTGTGGTGATTTCATTGTTGGAAAACATGGAAGATTTTACAGCAGCAAACCTCTCATCCGAGATCAAAGGATGGATCACTTCTCAGGAAATGGGATTCGGAAAAGTCATGATGCCTTTGCGCCTTGCTTTAGTGGGTGCTATGAAAGGCCCTGATGTTTTTGATATAGCTGCTATTCTGGGAAAAGAAGAAGCCCTCTCGCGAATTGAGAGCGCGATCCAAGCTATTACCTAGAAATAAAGCACGGCCGTTACTATTAAAACGGAAGCGTTTCCTTCAAACTTTCCGTTGGCTGGTTTCTCTATACCCTCTTTGTCATTAAGGCGGTTTAAAAGGTTGGTCACCCCGTATTGATACATCGCACCTACTCTGAAGTTCTCAATCCCGGCAGTGATTCCTGCCGCCGCATGAAAGTGCACCCTGGAAACATTTTCAATGTCCTTGGCGGTGAGTGTCTCATAGCCATCCAATACGAAATCTTCGAACTCTTCACGATCTACTTTCAATTTACCGTTCACATTTAAAATAGGTCCTGCCTCTATACTTAGATGGTTGTGGATAATATTAAAGCTTCCTAGTAAATTTATTTGCGCCGCCAGCGTGGTGAAGTCTACATATTGCTCGGGAAAATTTCCAGCACCACTGGCATCTCTTCCAAAAATCCCAACTTGATTCTGAAGGAAACTTACTCCGTAGATCAGGTCAAAATTATTGTAGAAAGCCCCCCTGGTGGTAAAGCCTAAATAATAACCCGTACCTTTTTCAGTGTTAAAGTTATCGGTATTGATATCGAAGAACCCTATTCCCCCTATAAGTCCTAAGTGATTATTTTGATCAAAGTTTCTTTGGGCGGTTGTAACCTGGAAAGCCAATAGGGCTGTCGTAACAATTACTAAGTTCTTAAGACTCATATATTAGGTTTTTAAGGAAGGTCCAAAAGTAGGGTAATTTTTGTACCTTCAAAGTTCTAATCAATTAAAATTTAAACTATGGGCGGTTATCTATTAATTCCAATTCTCATTTTCTCTTTCTTCATTCTGTTGATGTTCATCTTTATTGTAAAACAACAAACAGCTGCGGTAATAGAACGATTCGGAAGGTACCAAAGTATACGTAATTCGGGATTGCAATTTAAAATTCCCATTATTGATCGTATCGCCGGGCGTATGAACCTGAAAATCCAACAGTTAGATGTTTTGGTGGAAACCAAAACCAAGGACGATGTTTTTGTTCGGTTGAAGATCTCTGTACAATACCAGGTGATAAAAGACAAAGTGTATGAGGCATTTTACAAGCTGGAAAACCCTCAAGACCAGATCACCTCCTATGTTTTTGATGTAGTTAGGGCAGAAGTTCCTAAGATGAAGTTAGATGATGTTTTTGAGCGTAAGGATGATATTGCCATCGCGGTGAAACAAGAATTGAATGATGCTATGATCAACTATGGTTACGATATTATTAAAACGCTAGTAACAGACATTGACCCTGATGTACAGGTGAAAGCGGCGATGAACCGGATTAATGCTGCAGAACGTGAAAAAGTGGCTGCCGAATATGAAGCGGAAGCGGAACGCATCAAGATCGTTGCCAAGGCAAGAGCAGAAGCGGAAAGCAAGCGTCTTCAAGGACAGGGTATTGCAGACCAACGGAGAGAGATAGCTCGTGGTTTGGAAGAGTCTGTGGATGTATTGAACAATGTAGGGATCAACTCTCAGGAAGCTTCTGCGTTGATCGTGGTAACACAGCACTATGATACGCTTCAGTCCATTGGAGAAGAAACCAATACCAACCTAATCCTGTTGCCTAACTCACCTCAGGCTGGTAGCAACATGCTCAATGACATGATCGCTTCCTTTGTGGCGAGCAATAAGATTGGTGAAGAAATGAAAAAGACCAATGCCGCCAAAGGCATAGGAAATAAAAAGAAACGAACGCCACCACCTGGTGACGACGAAGTGAACTTCTAACAAAAAAGCCGGTCTAAAAAAGACCGGCTTTTTTATTGGATTGCTTTTGCTTCAACGGATAATAATTCATTACTATCTTCTGCTGCCTTTGAGATAAAACCTACAATTGCCGCATTGCGTTCCTGTCCACTTTGAAGCAGTACTCCCAGGGTAAGTATAGCAGCGATTCTGGTCCCTACCTTCTTAGCTGCCGTGCCAAACAAAGGCTCTAAATCTGCGTAGGGAACCTCTTTGGCCAGCTCCATAATTTTCGTCTTGGCAACGGCTTGTTTTTCGGAAGGCAAGTTGGTGTACTTCTTCCCTAGTTTCTTGATTTCCTCTATGGCAGGACGCTGTGGTTGCGACTGTTTTTGAGCAGGCTGTTGATTTGTTTGTTTTGGTTTTTGCTTGGCCCAGGTATCACGCAGGCCGACCGTTTTATTGAATACTTTATGCATTTCACTGCTATCCGGATCCACATTGAAGTATCCCAGGCGTTGGAACTGAAAACGATCTCCTATCCGGGCTTCCTTCAGGCTTGGTTCCAGGAAAGCAGTCACTACTTTCAGAGAATTGGGGTTAACAAAATCCATAAAGCTCTTTCCCTTATCACTATCCGGCGCTTCGTGCATGAACAAACGATCATATTCTCTCACTTCAGCTTCAAAAGCATGTGCAATAGAAACCCAATGCAAGGTTCCTTTTACCTTTCGTAAACTTGCCTCTGTACCAGAACCGCTCAAGCTATCCGGATCATACGAACAGTGGATCTCTGTTATATTTCCATGGTTGTCTTTCACCACATTTTCGCCCTTGATGATGTAGGCGCTCTTTAAACGTACTTCTTTTCCTATGGTGAGTCTGAAATACTTACTTCCGGCATCTTCTTTGAAGTCTTCGCGTTCTATGTAGAGCTCTCCGGAAAAAGGGATTGCTCTGGTACCCGCATCATCTTGCTCCGGATTGTTCTCGGTCTCCAACCATTCTGTCTTTCCTTCCAGATAATTTGTGATCACCAACTTCACGGGATTCAAAACTCCCATGACACGCTTGGCCGTTTTGTTTAGATCTTCGCGCACACAAAATTCAAGTAGGGAAACATCGATAACATTCTCACGCTTCGCCACTCCAACGGTTTCTACGAATTTCCTGATCGAGGCAGGTGTATATCCTCTACGACGCAGGCCTGAAATGGTAGGCATACGTGGATCATCCCATCCCGAAACTATTCCTTCTTGCACCAATTGTAAGAGCTTTCGCTTGCTCATAATGGTATAGCTTAAATTAAGACGAGCAAACTCCCGCTGTTCGGGAGCCAATGGTAAGGTCTCCTTGTTGTATTGATAGACCTCGTCTCTAAACCAATTATATAGTTTTCTGTGTGGCTTGAACTCAAGAGAGCAAAGAGAGTGAGATATCTGTTCTATATAATCACTCTCTCCATGTGTCCAATCGTACATGGGATAGATTACCCATTCATCTCCGGTGCGGTGGTGGTGTTTTTTTAGAATTCGATACATAATGGGGTCACGCATCAACATGTTGGGATCTTCCATATCTATCTTCGCTCGAAGGACATGAGTGCCTTCATCGAATTCACCGGCCTTCATTCGTGTAAATAGATTTAGATTCTCTTCTACGGTTCGATTGCGATATGGGCTATTGGTCCCTACCTGCGTCGGGGTTCCCTTCTGTTCTCTCATTTCTTCCGAAGTTTGAGAATCCACATAGGCTTTTCCGTCCTTGATCATTTGAACGGCCCATTCGTATAGGGTGTGAAAGTAGTCTGAAGAATATAATTCATTCGCCCATTGATATCCCAGCCATGCGATATCTTCTTTGATCGCATCCACATATTCCTGTTCCTCTTTGGCAGGATTGGTATCATCGAACCGAAGATTTACGGGTGCACCATATTTTTCACCCAAACCAAAGCTAATACCAATAGCCTTGGTATGCCCAATATGAAGATATCCATTAGGCTCCGGAGGAAACCGAAACCGAAGTTTGGATTTTGGCAATCCATTGGCAAGATCTTCTTCTATGATATGCTCTATAAAATTGAGAGTCTCTTTTTCTTCAGACATAATTACTTCTGTCACCTCGAGCTCAGTCGATAGGTTATAAAATGACCTAAGC
>JBCBDM010000042.1:0-22505 GCA_038529705.1 Bacteroidota bacterium | reverse complement strand
CAGTTGAATAGATCATCTACCTCTGCAGCTTTGAATTACGGAGAGGTACAAGGAGCTGCTTCGAATAAAGACTTTGTTCATAAGATGAATATTGTTTTGAAGGAGTTGAAAGAATCTCGAGTCAATCTTAAGATTCAGCTGGGTTCAGATTTAATAAAAGACATTGAAAATGCCCGAAGCAGTTTGCAGGAATGTCAGGAATTGGTTGCAATTTTTGGAAAAAGCATTCAAACCGCAAGATTAAGAAAGTAGTTGAACATTGATAATTGAACATTGATAATTGAGCATTGATCATTCTTAAACCCAACATACAATCTCACTTAATTCCAATTTTAGAATCGGTTTCCGACCCGGAAATACCGGTATTAACTGTTTTAGACCTGGGAGTGATTAGAGAAGCTATCGAGGTGGATGGGGTTGTTCAAATTAAATTAACGCCCACCTATTCCGGATGTCCGGCTATGGATGTTATTGGGGATGACTTGGCAAAGGCCTTTTCCGAAATAGGAAAGAGGACAGAAGTGGAACTCATATTGGCTCCGGCTTGGTCCACAGACTGGATCAGTGAAGCAGGAAAACGAAAAATGGAAGCTTACGGAATTGCAGCTCCCTTAGAAGAAACAGCGGATAAAGAGGCACTTTTGGGAAATAAGAAATTAGTGAAATGTACCAACTGTGGAAGCCAAAACACCCACTTGGTAAGTCAGTTTGGTTCTACTGCCTGCAAGGCATTGTTTCAATGTGATGATTGTCAGGAACCTTTCGATTATTTTAAATGCTTAAAATAGAAATATGAGTGATTTCATTCAAGTGAATGTACAAAATGGCGTGGCCATGTTAACCCTAAACCGGCCCGAAGTTTTTAATAGTTTTAATCGAGCCATGGCATTGGAGCTTCAAGCCGAACTAGATACTTGTGAGAACGATGCTCAGGTTAGATCTATTGTTATTACCGGAAAGGGGAAGGCCTTCTGTGCCGGACAAGATCTGCAAGAGGTTACCTCACCCGAACTCAATCCGGGTTTCAAGAAGATCCTGGAAGAACATTACAATCCTATCATTTCGACAATTAGAAAGATTGAGAAACCAATCATTGCGGCCGTCAATGGAGTGGCCGCCGGTGCCGGCGCAAACATTGCCTTGGCCTGTGATATTGTAGTGGCTTCGGATGCGGCTAGTTTTATTCAGGCGTTTAGTAAGATTGGATTGATTCCCGATAGCGCTGGAACATTTTTTCTTCCGAGATTGATTGGATTTCAAAAGGCCTCCGCTCTTATGATGACAGGTGATAGGATAAGTGCTGCGGAAGCGGACAAGCTAGGAATGATATATAAGGTATTCTCAGCGGAAACCTTTGCCGAAGAAGTAATCAAAATAGCGGCAACTATGGCTATGATGCCCACCAAGGCATTGGGAATGACCAAAAGACTATTGAATCAATCCATGACAAACGATTTGAAATCTCAGTTAGCACTTGAATCTAAATTACAAATAGAAGCGGCGCAAAGTGAGGATTATGCCGAAGGTGTTGCGGCCTTCGTAGAAAAAAGAAAGCCAGACTTCAAAGGAAGATGATTAACGATTTTCGTTGTTAGTATGAAAACAGCGTCATCCAAACTCAAAGCCTAATCAAAATGTCAGATCCACAATCAAAAATCAGCAATCAACCATCCTCAATTAAACGGGTAGGAATCATAGGATCGGGTACCATGGGTTCCGGAATTGCTCAGGTGGCAGCCACTGCAGGTTGCCTGGTCAAGCTCTTTGATACGAATGAGGCAGCGCTAGAAAAAGCCAAAGCCTCCTTGGAAAAGATCATGAATCGATTGGTCGAGAAAGGCCGAATCGATGCTGCCGAGAAAAATAGGATCCAAGGAAATATCAACTATGTGAATGCCTTGAAGGATCTTGCAGATAGTGACCTTACCATTGAGGCCATTATCGAAAATTTGGAGATCAAGCAAAAGGTATTTCAAGAACTGGAGGGCTACATTTCCAAAAAAGCTATCATAGCCTCCAACACCTCCTCTTTATCCATAGCATCCATTGCTTCGGCATTGGAACGACCCAAGCGGTGTGTGGGGATTCACTTTTTCAACCCGGCGCCACTTATGCGTTTGGTTGAGGTCATTCCCGCAATACAAACTTCCGAAAAGACATTGAAAACTACCATTACTACCATTTCAGGATGGGGGAAAACGGTCGCCGTCACCAAGGATACTCCAGGATTTATTGTCAATAGGGTGGCTCGTCCATTTTATGGTGAGGCGTTACGAATATACGAAGAGGGAATAGCCGACTTTGCCACGATCGACTGGGCCATGAAATCTCTGGGAGGTTTTAGAATGGGGCCATTTGAGCTCATGGATTTCATTGGAAACGATGTCAATTATACCGTCACCGAAACGGTATTTAAAGAATTCTATTATGATCCTAGATACAAACCTTCTTTTACGCAAAAAAGGTTTAGTGAGGCTGGATATCTTGGGCGAAAAAGCGGAAAAGGTTATTATAATTATAAGGAAGGATCGACCAACGCCGAACCTATTCAGGATGTGGCTGCCGCTCAGAAGATATTGGATAGAGTCTTGGTCATGTTGATCAACGAAGCGGCCGATGCGCTATTTTTGAATATTGCTTCGGCTCAAGATATTGACAATGCCATGACCAAAGGAGTAAATTACCCCAAGGGATTACTGGCTTGGGCCGATGAGAAAGGAATCGACTGGTGTGTGGAAAAGTTGGATGCATTGTATGAAGAATACCATGAAGATAGGTATAGATGTTCTCCTCTGCTTCGGAAGATGAATAAAGAAAGAAAGAGTTTTTTTAAAAATAAATAATTCCCCCTTTGAAGGGGGTTAGGGGGATGTCAAATATGATCAGAATATCAAAAACACCCCTCTAAATCTCCCCTCAAGGGGAGACTTGTAACAATGAAAGGAGAAAAAATACCATATAAAATGCTTGCCCAGGATGCCTTTAGCAGCTGGTTAGGTATTGAGATATTAGAATGCGACTTGGGCCGATGCAAGGTGGGGATGACGGTGAGACCAGAAATGCTCAATTCTATGGGAAAAGCTCATGGAGGTATTAGTTATTCTCTTGCCGATACGGCTTTTGGCTTTGCCGCCAATACTCACGGGAAGTACGCAGTTTCCATAGAGACTTCGATCAATCATATCGAAGCCCTGGAAGCTGGAGATTATCTCACTGCGGTAGCAACCCTGGATCACCAAAAGACGAAGGTAGGATTTAACATTGTTGAGGTGAAAAGAGGTAAAGAATTGGTAGCACTCTTTAAAGGGGTGGTTTACAGAACAACAAAAGATTGGGAAGAATAATATGAAACAAGCAATTAAAATAGCGATTGTGATGGTATTGATGTCTTGTATGACGTCAGTTACTTTTGGGCAAGAAACCGAAGTGGAATGGGTCGAAGAAACTACGGATACGAAGGAAGTTGAATGGGATATTGATGTGGATAACTCGGTCTTTAAGGAGTATAAGAAAGGACATTATATGTCTGAAGATAAGAAGTCCGGTATGTCTGTTGTTCTGAGAGATGTTAGTTATAAAGAAATGAAAGCTTTTCACGGTACTGCCATGGGTGGCTTTGATCTCATTGAGGCGAAGGAGATTGAACTCAACGGAAACCCATTTCTATTTTCTAAAGTGGAACAGAATAGAGGAGGTTACATCTATGAAATCGTTTCCTTTATTCGGGCTTATGGTGACGATAGGGTGGTTGAAATTGGCGGGGCGTATGACAAGGAAAAATCTGATATTTATTTTAATATTATAAAAAAAGCGGCAGCTTCTGCTAAAGTGAATAAATAATGAAAGAAGCGTATATTATTGATGGCGTTCGAACGCCTATTGGAAATTACAAAGGAACCTTAAGCGCCGTACGCACGGACGATTTAGGAGCGCATGTGATCAAAACCCTGGTGGAAAAGAATCCAAATATTCCAAAAGAAGCCTATGACGATGTGATCATGGGTTGCGCCAACCAGGCTGGTGAAGACAACCGAAATGTAGCAAGAATGGCGCTGCTGCTGGCAGGATTGCCTTTCACCGTTCCCGGTGAAACAGTCAATAGACTGTGCAGCAGCGGACTGAGCGCGATCATTCACGCTAATCGCGCGATAAAAGCAGGAGATGGTGATCTATTTATTTCCGGAGGCGTGGAGAATATGACCCGTGGACCCTATGTGATCGCAAAACCGTCATCAGCCTTTGGGAACGATTCTAAAATGTACGACTCCAGTTTTGGATGGCGATTTATAAACCCGAAGATGCAGGAATTGTACGGCACAGATGGTATGGGAAATACAGCCGAAAATCTAGTGGAGAAATACAATATCTCCCGAGAGGATCAGGACGCTTTCGCCTATTGGAGTCAGATGAAGGCCAGTGAAGCTCAAAAAAATGGCCGATTGGCAAAAGAGATCGTCCCGGTCGAGATTCCACAACGAAAGAAAGATGTTATCATCTTTGCGGAAGATGAATTTATAAAACCAGGAACTTCAAAAGAGATTTTGGCCAAACTACGTCCGGCCTTTAAAAAAGAAGGAGGAAGTGTAACAGCCGGAAATTCGTCGGGATTGAACGACGGTGCGGCGGCCACCATCATTGCTTCCGAAGAGGCGGTTAAGAGATACCACTTAAAGCCAATGGCTAAAATTGTGAGTTCGGCTGTGGTCGGGGTGGAGCCCAGAATTATGGGGATCGGGCCTGTGCAGGCTTCAAACAAAGCCCTTGAAAAGGCAGGATTGAAAATGGAGGATATGGATGTGATCGAACTAAACGAGGCCTTTGCTTCTCAGGCGTTGGCATGCATTCGAGCATGGGGGCTGGCGGATGATGATCCAAGGATCAATCCTAATGGAGGTTCCATCGCTATGGGACATCCCCTGGGAGTTACGGGAGCCAGAATAGCCTATTCTGCGACTTTGGAACTTCAGGAGAAAGGAAAGAAATATGCCTTGATTACCATGTGCATTGGTGTAGGTCAGGGTTATGCTGCCATTATTGAGAATGTAAATCTGTAATTCCGAAATAGTGAAAATACTCATCATAGGAGGGAATGGAACCATTGGTAAGAAAGTGACCGCTCGCTTAAAGGAAAAGCATGAGGTGATCGTTGGCGGAAGAAATTCTGGCGATGTCATCGTAGATATCGCGGATTCCTCTTCGATTGAACACTTATTTTCAGACTTAGGAACAGTGGACGCCATTGTCAATGTTTCGGGAGAGGCCAAATGGGACCACTTTGAAAACCTGTCGGAAGAAGATTATTATATCGGGATTAAGAGTAAGCTCATGGGCCAGGTGAATTTGGTTCGAATTGGAAAGAATTTTATCTCTAAGGGAGGTTCGATAACATTAACTACCGGCATTCTGGCAGACGATCCTGTGGATATGACTACCAGTGCGGCCATGGTGAATGGTGGGATACACAGTTTTGTAAAAGCAGTAGCGTTGGAACTGAATGAAGTAAGGGTAAACGCGGTTTCCGCCGGACTGGTGGAAGATGCCTACGAGAAGTACAAGGATTATTTTCCCGGTTATGACGCTGTGGGCATGGACAAGGTGGTCAACGGATATGTAAAGAGCGTGGAAGGAAAAGTTCACGGACAAATTATAAAAGTAAACGCTTAAGATGAACAAAACACAACATTACATTCAAGGGCAATGGTTTGACGGAAAGGGAGAAGGTACTCCCATTTTCGATTCGGTAACCGGAGAAGCATTTACCAGTGTAACAGTAGAAGGACTGGATGTTCCTTCTATTCTTCAGTATGGAAGAGATAAGGGTGAAACGCTTAGAAGAATGACCTTTCAAGAGCGTGGCCTCATGCTGAAGAAACTGGCCATGTATCTCAATAAGAAAAAAGAAGCCTTTTATGAACTTAGCTATCGTACCGGTGCCACTCGTATTGACAGTTGGATCGATATAGAAGGAGGATTTGGTAATCTATTTGCCAATGCCTCGCTAAGGAAATTGTTCCCCAATCAGTCGTACCATGTAGAAGGAGATCCCATAGATCTGTCTCGTGGTGGGCGATTCATGGCGCATCATATTATGGTGCCCAAACAAGGGGTGGCCGTCCATATCAATGCGTTCAACTTCCCGGTATGGGGAATGTTGGAAAAATGCGCTGTGAACTGGATGGCCGGGATGCCTGCAGTAGTGCTTCCCGCTCCTCAAACAGCCTATCTCACCGAGGCCGTGGTAAAAGAGATCATCGCTTCCGGAATTTTGCCGGAGGGATCGCTACAACTTATCAGTGGCACGGCCAGAAATATATTGGATACAGTTCAGTCTCAGGACGTAGTGACTTTTACAGGTTCTGCCAGTACAGGCCGTATTCTTAAGAATCATCCGCAATTGATACAGGAATCGGTTCCCTTTACCATGGAAGCCGATTCCCTGAATGCCTCTATTTTGGGAGAAGATGCCGTTCCGGGCACCCCGGAATTCGACTTATTTATAAAAGAAGTTCGTAAGGAAATGACCGTAAAAGCAGGACAGAAATGTACCGCCATTCGCAGGATCATCGTTCCGGAAAAACTGGTGGAAGATGTTCAGATCGCACTGGGGAAACAACTGGATAAAGTAACCATCGGGGATCCAAGGCTAAAAGAAGTGAGAATGGGCGCTCTTGTGAGCGATGCCCAACGTACTTCGGTACGAGAACAGGTTGCCAAGATTGCAGAAACCGCCTCCATCGTATATGGAAACCTGGATGAGGTGGAAACTATAGGTGCCGATGCTAAAAAGGGGGCATTTATAAAACCTATCCTCCTAAGAGAAGATAATCCGTTCAAAAATGAGGCAGCACATATCACCGAGGCTTTTGGTCCGGTGAGTACCCTTATGCCGTATAAAGATTTGAACGAAGCTATCACCTTAGCACAGATGGGGAAGGGATCATTGGTTTCCTCCATCGCCACCTTTAATGATAAGATCGCAAAAGAATATGTGGTAGGAGCTGCCTCTCACCACGGTAGGATTTTAGTTTTGAATCGTGAGAATGCCAAACAAAGTACAGGACACGGTTCTCCGCTTCCCGGATTGGTCCATGGAGGACCGGGAAGAGCCGGAGGGGGTGAAGAAATGGGAGGAATGCGAGGAGTAAAACACTACTTACAGCGTTGTGCCGTGCAGGGAAGTCCTACTACCTTAACAGAGGTTACCGGAATCTACCAGCCTAATGCAGCCTACACGGAAGCAGAGCAACACCCTTTCAAATATCATTGGGAGGATATTGAGCCAGGGATGTCAATGAAGACACACAAGCGTACCATTACTGATAGTGATATTGTGAATTTTGCCAATCTCACCTGGGATCACTTTTATGCACATACGGATATTACCTCTTTGGACGGGAGCATTTTCGAAAAGCGTACGGCTCACGGATATTTTATTATTTCTGCCGCAGCCGGGTTATTTGTATATCCCAATAAGGGGCCAGTGGCAGCCAATTATGGCTTGGAGGAGTGCAGGTTCTTACGTCCGTTATATCACAATGACACCATTTATGTTAGGCTCACCTGTAAACAAAAGATCGATCGGGAACAACGAGGAACCGAATTGCCTAGTGGAATTGTAAAATGGTATGGAGAGGTCTTCGATGCAGACGATGAGTTGGTAGCAGTAGTAACCGTACTAACCATGGTTCAGAAGAAACAGACCACTTTTGTGGAGATGACCGATGAAAATATCAAAGAGTGTTTGGCGAATCTGACCGAAGATGCCCAACCGCAATGGGGAGATATCTCCGCGCAGAACATGATTGAACATTTGGAGTATACCTATCGAATTGCTTCGGGCCAGATTCAGGATTTTGAAATTGCGACTCCCGAGAAGATTCTGGAAAAGGTACACGCCACCCTATATAATTATAAGAAGATGCCTCAGGGATATGACTTTCCACTGGCCGAGCGATCCGAGATCAGTAAAACGAAGCATCCGGACCTGGCTACGGCCAAGGAAAAAATGTTGGAAGCAAGAGAGGAATATCTGGAGTATTTCAAGAACGATGGAGAAAAGAGAACCAATAACGTGGTCTTTGGACCTTTAAATAGATTTGAGTGGTATCTGTTGGAACGGAAACACCTCAATCATCATTTTGAGCAGTTTAATCTATTGGATTAAACTGCTCAAACTTCCCTCGAAAGAGGGAATCTTAAAATGGAATTTGGTAGAGCATTCAGTATATATAATTACAAATAAACCTAATGGTGTTTTATATATAGGATTGACGAGGCAACTAAAAGCTAGAATAAGTCAGCATAAAAGAAAAGTGCATCCGAGCACTTTTTCTGCTAGGTATAATTTGAATAGGCTTGTTTACTTTGAAACTTTTTCATCAAAGCAAGAAGGGTTGAAAAGAGAAAGGCAGATGAAGAAATGGAATCGTAATTGGAAAGTTCAGCTTATTGAGGAACTGAATCCAAATTGGAATGATTTATATTTAGAATTATAATATTAACTTAAAAGACACCCGTTTTCACGGGTGATAAATATGACAGCACCTTACGTAAAAGAAGAAATAAAAAACGGAATTTCAACCATAGAGTTCTTCCATCCGGCGCATAATAGCTTGCCGGGAGACCTATTGGCCCAATTGGCAAGTACCATCACGGAAGCCGGTGAGAATGAGGCGGTAAAAGTGATCATCCTCAAAAGTGGAGGAAATCGCACCTTCTGTGCAGGAGCCAGTTTTAAAGAACTCATTAATATCAATGATGCAGAAACTGGCCGCGTTTTTTTTAGTGGCTTTGCCAATGTGATCAACGCCATGCGCAAGTGTCCAAAATTTATCATTGGACGCATCCAGGGGAAAACCGTTGGAGGAGGGGTTGGAGTGGCTTCGGCAACCGACTATTGTATGGCCTCTAAATTTGCTTCTATTAAGCTGAGTGAATTGAACGTAGGTATTGGACCCTTTGTGGTAGGACCAGCAGTAGAGCGTAAATTGGGGCTTACTGGAATGTCGCAAATTGCCATAGATGCCAATAGTTTTTACGATGCCGAATGGGCACGCCACAAAGGATTATATGCTAGTGTTTATGATTCTACGGAAGAATTGGATATTGCAGTACAGACCTTTGCCGAAAACCTCTGTAATTACAATCCCGAAGCCATGAAGGAGATGAAAAAGGTATTATGGGCTGGTACGGAGGATTGGGACGAGTTACTGGCAGAAAGAGCCGCTATTTCCGGAAGGTTAGTCCTTTCAGAATTCACTAAAGAAACACTCAAAAGGTTTAAATAAATGATCTATTCCTTCAAAGGACATATACCTGTAGTGCACGAATCCAGTTTCGTTCATCCGCTAGCGGCCGTTACGGGAAACGTGATCATTGGAAAGAATTGCTATATAGGGCCAGGTGCTGCGATCCGTGGAGATTGGGGTGAGATCATTCTGGAAGACGGCGTGAATGTGCAGGAGAATTGTACGGTTCATATGTTTCCGGGCAAGTCGATCGTTCTAAAAGAAGGAGCCCATATAGGGCACGGAGCTGTAATTCACGGAGCTAATTTAGGGCGGAATTGCCTGATTGGTATGAACAGTGTGATCATGGACGATGCCGTTATTGGAGACGAGTGTATTGTAGGTGCCATGGCTTTCGTTAGGGCTGAAGAGGTTTTCCAGAAGAGACAATTAATCGTTGGAAACCCGGCCAAGGCTATCAAGGAAGTTTCAGACGAGATGATCGAATGGAAAACGGCAGGCACCCGTTTGTATCAGCAGTTACCTGCAGATTGCCATAATAGCTTAAAAGAGGTTGAACCTTTGCGGGAAATTCCGGAGGACAGACCGAATCAAGAGGATTTTTACAAGACGTTACAAACGTTTAGAAAAGAAAATAAAGAATAAAGAGAAAGACTTTATGTCCGAAGTAGAATTTAAACTCCCGCGTATGGGAGAGAGTATCACGGAAGGAACCATCATTAATTGGCTCGTTCAGGAAGGTGAATCCTTTGAAGAGGGTGATATTTTAGTTGAAGTTGCCACAGATAAGGTGGACAATGAAGTCCCTGCACCGTCTTCAGGAACCATGATCTCTCACAAGGTTGGCGTGAAAGATGTGGTGCCGGTGGGTTCGGTGATAGCTGTTTTGGAACTCTCCGGAGTGGCAAAGACGCCGTCAACGGAGTCTTCTGAAGCACCCAAAGTCCAAATACCATCAAAACCTTCAAAACAAAGAGCGACCCTAAAAACTCCTGTTTCGCAAAAGAGCTTTAAGGTTAATGAAAATGTGTTTATAAGCCCACTGGTGGATAGTGTGGCAAGAAAGCACCACATTAGTTACGAGGAATTGGCTCGTATCCCGGGAACCGGGAAGGATGGGCGATTAAGGAAAAGCGATGTTACGAACTACCTTGGAGAGGGGCGACCATTTCAGTTTGCGCAAGCAGATGCTGAAGTTTCCGGATTTCAGGTGCCGGATCTTACATTTGATAAAGGGACCGGAAAAATCGTGGAAATGGATAGAATGCGGGAAATGATTGCAGATCACATGGTTTTTAGCAAGCATACGTCTCCACATGTAACGGCATATGTGGAAGCAGACTTAACGGAAATGGTGCAATGGCGCAATGTACATAAAGTTGACTTTCAGAAGAAGCATGGTGAAAAGCTCACTTTCACTCCTTTGTTTATTGAGGCTGTTGCTAAGGCCATTCAGGATTTTCCCATGATCAATTCGTCTCTGGACGGTAAGAATATCATTGTGAAAGAGGAGATCAATATAGGAATGGCAACGGCTCTGCCCAGCGGAAATTTGATCGTTCCCGTTGTTAAAGATGCCAATAAAAAGAATCTGGTCGAATTAGCAGCCAGCACCAATGAGTTGGTCGGTAAGGCCAGAGACGGGCAGTTGAAGGGGGATGATACGAAGGGAAGTACTTTTACCATCAGCAATGTAGGAACTTTCGGTAGTTTGATGGGGACGCCTATTATCAATCAGCCGGAGGCCGCTATTCTGGCCACAGGAATTATCAAAAAGCGGGCGGAGGTTATGGAGAAGCCCGAAGGCGATACTATAGAGATTAGAAGTATGATGTATCTCTCCTTGTCCTTCGACCATAGAATAGTAGATGGATATCTGGCGGGTTCCTTTTTGAGGAGAATCGCTGATTATTTGGAACAATTTGATAATACCCGCAAAGTTTAAAAGTATCAAATTCCCCCTTTGAAGGGGGTTAGGGGGATGTTTCTCCCAGTTAAAATATAACTAGATGATAACAACACAAACCATTAAGATCACCGAAGCTTCGAATTCAAAAGTTAGTGAACTCGATTTCAATAATATTCCGTTGGGACGGACCTTCACGGACCATATGTTTATTTGCGATTATCATAACGGTCAATGGAATGAACCTAGAGTGGAACCGTTATCTATGATTCCTACACATCCCGCGGCCATGGCCTTGCACTATGGACAGGCGATCTTTGAAGGGATGAAGGCTACCGTATCTCATGATGGGACCCCCATGTTATTTAGAGCTGAAAAGAATGCGGCACGACTTAATTTTAGTGCTCGTAGAATGGGTATGCCGGAATTTCCGGAAGACCTCTTTGTGGCAGGGCTAAAGGCATTGGTTACTGTAGAGCGAAATTGGATTCCACCTCAAGATGGAAGCGCCCTTTATTTAAGGCCATTTATGTATGCCGATGAGCCGTTTATTGGTATGAGAGCTGCTACCAGTTTTAAGTTTTTGATCATTGCATCCCCTGCAGGTCCTTTTTTTAGTAAACGGATCAAGCTCTACGCAGAGAAAAAATATATTCGAGCTGCAGAAGGAGGAACCGGGGAAGCAAAAGCGGCGGGAAATTATGCTGCCGCTATCCGCCCGACCGAGATCGCTAAATCCAAGGGATATGACCAAGTCTTATGGTTGGATGCCCATGAACATAAGTATATTCAAGAAGTGGGTACCATGAATATCTTTTTTAAGTTGGACGGGAAGTTTATCACGCCGAGTAAAGACGGAGCCATATTGGATGGGATTACCCGTATGAGTGTGATGGACCTTTTAAGGGACAAAGGATTCGAAGTAATTGAACGTCCCATAACGATAGGCGAAATTAAGGAAGCCTCGGCGAATGGGGTTTTGGAAGAAGCCTTCGGAACAGGCACCGCAGTTGGAATAGCCTATATAAAGGAAATTGGATGGGGAGATGAGACCATTCATGTAAGTGATGACAGTCCGGTGGGATTAGAGATCAACGATACCCTGAACGCCATCAAGACCGGTAAAATGGAGGATAAGTTTGGTTGGATGACCCAGGTGAAATAGTTTCAGCGTACAAAAGGAGATACATGATTTTAGAGCCAGCACAAGATTTGAATTCAAAAGAAATAAATAAGGAAACCTTAAAGAGAGGATTTGCCAATTTGGTTACGGCCAAGGCCATGACCTTTTTGTATGAAGAGAATTTCAAGGTGGTTTCCAAATACGTACACGCTACTTCCCGGGGGCACGAGGTAATTCAAACGGCAGTTGGGTTGCAACTAAAGCCACAAGATTATGCCTTTCCCTACTATCGCGATGACAGTATGCTATTGGCTATAGGAATGAAACCCTATGATTTAATGCTACAGGTATTGGCGAAGCGGGACGATCCGTTTTCCGGTGGAAGGACCTATTATTCTCATCCTAGCTTACGCGATGAGGATAAACCAAAAATTCCTCATCAGAGCAGTGCCACGGGTATGCAAGCCATTCCGGCAACCGGTGTGGCCATGGGATTCTGGTACTCCGAGGCGGAGGGCCTGGCTTCTCACTCGGATGGTGAAAGTCCTTTGGTTGTTTGCTCCCTGGGAGATGCTTCCGTCACAGAAGGAGAGATTGCCGAGGCGTTCCAAATGGCGGCTTTAAAACAATTACCTATTCTATATTTGGTTCAGGATAACGGATGGGATATTTCGGCCAATGCAGCCGAAACCCGGGCCCAGAATGCCTATGAATATGCTCAGGGATTTCATGGGTTGGAAGCAGTTTCCATCGATGGAACCGATTTTGAAGAAAGCTACACCACCATTCAGAGGGTGATAGAAACCATACGCACAGAGAGAAGACCGTTCCTGGTTCATGCGAAGGTGCCCTTATTGAATCACCATACGTCGGGAGTTCGTATGGAATGGTATCGGGATGATTTGGAAGAAGCAAGAAGCAGAGATCCCTATCCTAAGATGAAGGCGTTGCTTTTGGCTAACGGCTTTAGCGAAGGCGAACTTCAGGAGATAGAAAACGAATGTATTGCGACAGTTCGGGCCGATTTGGATACAGCTTTACAAGCGGAGGACCCAAAACCCGAAGATCTATTTACTCATGATTTTGCACCTACTCCTATTGTAGAGGAGCAGGGAGAGCGCTCTCCGGAAGGAGCCGAGAAAGTGGTCATGGTAGACTGCGCCTTGTTTGCTATAGAAGAACTCATGGCTAAGCACAAAGAATGTCTTTTGTATGGGCAGGACGTTGGAGCTCGGCTGGGTGGTGTATTTCGAGAAGCCGCTACCCTGGCGCAAAAGTTTGGGGATAATAGGGTGTTCAATACTCCTATTCAGGAAGCTTTTATTGTGGGTTCTACGGTGGGAATGAGTGCAGTAGGACTTAAACCCATTGTAGAGGTTCAATTTGCGGATTATATATGGCCGGGACTGAATCAGTTATTCACAGAAGTAAGTAGAAGTTGCTATTTGTCCAATGGTAAATGGCCGGTGTCTATGATCTTGCGAGTTCCTATTGGTGCCTACGGAAGTGGAGGTCCTTACCATTCCTCTTCGGTAGAAAGTGTAGTAAGCAATATTAGAGGACTGAAAATTGCCTACCCAAGTAATGGCGCCGATTTAAAAGGCTTGATGAAAGCTGCCTACTACGATCCAAATCCGGTGGTGATATTCGAACACAAAGGTTTGTACTGGAGTAAAGTGCCAGGAACCAAGGGAGCTACTTCGGTAGAACCGGATGAAAATTATGTATTACCCTTTGGTAAGGCCTGGGTGCTCCAAGAGATATGGAAGCAGGAAGCCGATGAAACCTTGTCTATTATTACCTATGGCATGGGTGTGCATTGGGCGATGAATGCTTCCGAAGAATTGGGATTTCAAGATACTATTGAAATAGTGGACCTTAGAACCTTACACCCGCTGGACTACGATACTGTCTTCAAGAGCGTAAAAAAGTGTGGAAAATGTCTTGTTGTAACAGAGGAGCCATCGGAGAATAGCTTCAGCAGAGCGCTGCAGGGAAGAATTCAGGAGGAGTGCTTCCAGCAGTTGGACGCTCCGGTCATGGTGATTGGAAGCGAAAACATGCCAGCTATTCCATTAAACAGTACGCTAGAGCAAACCATGATCCCTTCCGTAGAGAAGGTGAAAAAGAAAATATTAGAAGTGTTGAACTACTAAAGCCTTAGATTTTTACAAATTTCTGTTGACAGGGTTCAATACAAGGGTAACTTAAAATAAGACTTCCGTTTTTTACCTCATAGTGTATCGGCATGATCTCTTCCTTGCAGTTGGAAGGAGACAGGGTCTTGTATTCTGCGGAATAGGTGCCCAGTCCCTCCGGGCCCGTAGTATTGAACATTTGGCACATATATCCGTTGGAAGCAAAGGTTCCATCGGAGAAGAACTGTATCGTTTTTTCACTAGGGATTTTTCTGAAAGTTCCCTTTCCGTCTCCAATATCGATCAATTGTTCGGTGAGTTTCCAGGTGCCTATCAGAGCCTGGTCTTCTTTGGACCCACAGGATATACATAAGAACACTCCCAATAGGAGTAGCATAAACTTTTTCATCATCTTAGGTTTGTCATCGTGAAGGTACCAAATTAATATGAAAAAGCCGCTCATCCCCATGAGCGGCTTCCGGTTATGAAAAAAATCTAGCCTATTCCTTAATAAGCTTGATCACTTGAACCGTGTTCTCAGACGTTATCTGGGCCAAATAGTTCCCGGACGTCAATGAAGCAAGGTTAAGTTTCATTGTATTTTGATCTCCATCTTGTTGTAATACTTGTCTTCCCAGTACATCGAATACAATTACATTGTCAATGCTGCTATTGGCACTGATGTCCATATAATCTCTCACAGGATTAGGGTAATAGGTAAGACCTTCAATGGTATTGTCTTCCACACTCAGGGTTGGATCGAATATAAACAGATCGAATTCAGCATTCTCTGGCATGGCGGACAAGTCTTCCATAAAAATGGACCAATTCGAACCCGTATACCAGGCTCCCGTGGCACTGCCAACGATCACGTTTCCGGAACCACCAGATACTCCCCAGTTGTGTCCGTATACAAATACAGCGTTGGGGTTGTTGTTTAGTAGCGGGTGATCTATGGTAGTATAATTGCCAGTAATGTTTCCTGCGTCCGCTCTATGAACACTTTTTACCAGTGCACTTCCATCGATTAGTACGAAAAATGCTGTGTCCAATGGGATAGCCGCAAAATCTTCGCTGTAAATAATCCATCGGTCTATATTCACGTCATACCAAACGCCATAAGGGTGATCATTTCTTAGACCATTGGGGTTGTAATAGGTGCTCAGTGCGATGTGAGCATTGGGATTTCCGTTGAGGTCCGGGTGGTTGATCACGGAATAAGAGTCCACAGAACCCTGGTTGGCAAGATCGGCTATATGCAACGTAATATCTCCTGGCTCCCCAATGTAGATATTATAGGATGAGCCTACGATCATATTACTCCCGTTTTCGTTATATACCATCCAACTTTGCGCTGGTTCGTTGTAAAATAACCCGGTTTCATTGGTGTTGTAAACTCCCCCAGTTCCTGGTGGATTCCAGTTGTGAACTACAATTAATTCGGCATCTGGATTGTTGTTCAGATCCGGATGGTCAATAAAACTGGCATCGGACGCAATATTGCCAGCCGTGGCCGTGTGCACAAACATTTGGTTTTGTGCAATCGCTACGGTTACGAATAGCGATAAGAATAGTGTAAATAATGTTCTCATAATAATTAGTTTTAATTGTTTCTTGTTTGAGGTTTAACTTCCGGTGTAAAAGTATTTTAGGCTACGCTTTTGATCGTTAGGTGAATACTTTAATATCACCTGTGGTTTTCCCTCAAAAGATTCACGTGGTTTTTCCTCTCTGGTCAGGGGAATAACACTTTTACCATTCAAAACTAATTATAGGGTACGGCAGTGGTTGCTACAGTTGTAACAAAGGATATAAATTATGTAACATAAAAAAAGCCCTCGATCGAGGGCTTTGTCTTAGTTTGCAGTGCTTCCGGGAGGATATTGAGCCACAATTTCTTTGACTATCTCACGAATACGTTCGTCTTTTTTGTCAATATTTCCACTGGTAATGAGACGGGCGCTACCCACTCCCTGCCAGACCAATTCGTTGGTTTTGGCATCGATGAAATCTATGTAGAGGCTACCTTCCGTGGATCGAGAAACGGTACTTCCTCCAAAGCCGCCACCCCACCAGGGGTTCCAACCCCAGCCCCAGCCAAAGTTGTTGTTGTAGACGTCTACACGTTCGCGTTCCTTGGTAAAGATACTTATCAGTATGTCCGGTTGTTCATTTTTATTAAGACCCTTAGCGCTTAGTTCAGCATCGATGGCTCTCAAGATCCTCTTCTTGTCAAGATCACTTATCTGGGCTTGATCGATCCCAGGTTTAAAAAATGCGTACTTATTGTAACTTCCAAAGTTCGCCTCTCTGTCGTAATCTGTTGCCACTCTAACAGTAGTACATGAGCTAAAGACCAATAATAGCAATAGGATAGGTAGAAATCTTAGAATTTTCATAGCAGTGTTTTTTTTAATTTAACAAATCATCATTTACGAAGTTTGGCAGGGTTACTTTTAATTTTGGATTGCGTTTCATTTCTCTTTTTATAGCGAAGATAGCCTCTTCGTTTCGGGCCCAACTGCGCCTTGCGATCCCATTATTGACATCCCAAAATAGCATCGCTTCCAAACGCCGTTGCTCATCATTACTACCATCAAGAACCATACCGAAACCACCGTTTATCACCTCACCCCAGCCAACACCACCTCCGTTGTGAATACTCACCCAGGTAGCGCCTCTAAAACTGTCGCCAATGACATTATGGATAGCCATATCTGCTGTAAATCGGCTACCATCATAGATATTGGATGTCTCTCGGTAAGGCGAATCCGTTCCAGAGACATCATGGTGGTCGCGTCCCAGGATAACGGGTCCAATTGTACCTTCGGAAATGGCTTTGTTGAAGGCACTGGCAATTTTCATTCGCCCTTCCGAATCGGCATATAAAATACGTGCCTGGGAGCCAACGACCAGCTTATTTTCCTGGGCTCCCGTGATCCATTGGATGTTGTCCGCCATTTGTTGTTGAATTTCTTTTGGAGAATCCTTCATGATCTCCTCCAGAACTTCACAGGCTAAGGTATCGGTTTTGGCCAAATCTTCAGGTTTTCCCGAGGCACACACCCATCTGAAGGGACCAAATCCGTAGTCGAAACACATGGGTCCCATGATATCCTGAACATAACTGGGATATTTGAATTCGCGTTTCGCATTTTTTTCTGTTGCCAATACATCGGCTCCCGCTCGCGATGCCTCCAATAAAAAGGCATTTCCATAATCGAAGAAGTAGGTGCCTTTTGCCGTGTGTTTATTGATCGCGGCAGCATGTCTGCGCAAACTGGCTTGTACTTTTTGTTTAAATGTTTCGGGGTCGTTGGCCATCATAGTATTGGCTTCGTCATAGCTCATTCCTACGGGGTAATAGCCACCTGCCCAGGGATTGTGTAGGGAAGTCTGATCACTCCCCAGATCAATATGAATATTAGCTTGGTCAAAATATTCCCAGACATCTACTACATTTCCGTCGTAGGCGATAGATAGGGTTTCCTTATTAGAAATAGCTTCGGTAACGCGTCTGGCAAGTTCTTTAATATCGCCAATCACTTCGTCCACCCATCCCTGGCTATGACGGGTATGAGTTGCTTTTTTATTCACTTCAGCACAAACCGTAACACAGCCTGCAATAGTACCGGCTTTGGGTTGTGCGCCACTCATTCCCCCAAGTCCTGAGGTGACAAACAAACCTCCTTGGGTGGGTTTTTTAATTTTCCTGAAGCCGTTCAATACGGTGATGGTAGTTCCATGGACTATTCCCTGCGGGCCAATGTACATATAGCTCCCGGCGGTCATCTGTCCATATTGGGTTACCCCTAATGCATTGAACTTCTCCCAGTCATCCGGTTGGGAATAATTTGGAATCATCATACCATTGGTTACAACCACGCGAGGGGCATCCTTATGCGACGGGAAAAGTCCCAGGGGATGTCCGGAATACATCACCAGCGTTTGCTCGTCCGTCATTTCGGACAGGTACTGCATAACCAACCTGTATTGGGCCCAGTTTTGAAAAACGGCACCATTTCCACCATAGGTAATGAGTTCATGTGGGTGCTGTGCCACGGCATGGTCCAGATTGTTTTGGATCATGAGCATGATGGCTTTTGCCTGTTCGCTTTTTCCCGGATAGTCCGAAATAGGCCGGGCGTAGATCTTATGTTCAGGTCTAAATCGATACATATAGATACGTCCGTATGCGTTCAGCTCCTCTTTGAATTCGGGGAGAAGGGTTTTATGATGTTTGGGCTCAAAATACCGTAAAGCATTTTGCAAGGCCAGTTTTACCTCATTTTCGCTAAGGATCTTTTTGCGTTTGGGAGCATGATTCACCTCCGGTTCGTAAGTTTTTGGATCCGGAAGTTTCACAGGAATCCCTTGTTTTATCTCTTCTTTAAAGGTCATTTTTGAAAGGTTATGGTTACTACTTGTTTACGAAATGCGCAAGTAGTAACTAGGGATACCTAATATCTGCCCTGTGATAACGGGTGGCTATCCATATTTTATATTTTCTTAGATAGGTGTCCAAGGGCTATTTGTTTTTATGTTTCGATGTGCCGTTTTTAAGAGCTGTTGCCTTATTAAATCCATAAGGGCAGTGTCTGCAACCGCTTTCACAGCAATACCCGCGCTTTAAATGGTATTGTTCGGTGAAACATTTATAGCCCTCGGGCGTGAGGTAGTAATCCCCATCCTCCAGTTCGATCTTTTTCTTCGGAAACAACATATTACAAAAGTAAGGAATATAGGTACATAAATTCTTTTACCTTAGGAGTTCATTTAGTTTAGGTTCAAAAAAAATGATTGTAGTAGTAAGTCCCTTTTTACTTCGTAAGAAATTCAACGGCATGGCGTTATGGCCCTTTGTTATTCTGAAGGAAGATAGATTAAGGGAAGATAAAGTGTTTCTCAATCATGAACGAATTCATTTACGACAGCAACTTGAACTATTGATCTTCTTTTTTTATCTGTGGTATTTATTGGAATTCCTATTCAGGTGGGTTCAATATAGAAACAGATACTGTGCCTATCGAAACATTAGCCTTGAACGGGAGGCCTATGAAAATGAAAAAGCCCTCGACTATGTAGAGAACCGATCTTGGTGGAGCTTTCTTAAACATCTTTGAATTTGGAATAAAGAAGTTAGGAACGGGCGTAAAAAAACCTTCAATAAATTTGAAGGTTTTATAGTATATAAACAGCTAGATTTGTTTGGATTTGGGGGCTGTTTACTTTGTGTTTTTTAATGTTATAGTATAGCTGAAATCGGCATTGGATGTACCTTCTTGAAGTTCTTTGATCACAAAGGAATCGTCACTTTTTTTGGCCACATATACCCCGTTACTTTCACCTTTCATTTGAATGGACACCTGGATATGATCTTCAATTCTCACACCCTGTATGAACTTGGCAATCTCTGGGGCGATTGCGATCTCTGCACTTCCGTTTTTGAGGGTTCCGGAACCATTTGACGTTAGTATTGTGGTGTCTTCAACATAAGAGGTGTCAAAACCAGTCACAGCGGAAGCTGTATGGTAATCCAATTGCGCTTGCGCTGTAAAACAGCTCATCACAAACCCAGCGATAAGAGTTAAGTTTCTGAAAGAGGTAAAATTATTTGAGGTCATATCAGGGGCGTTTGATTTTGTTTAGTAATATTCGGAATTATTCTGATGAAATGCAAAAATATTCGATGAAATGCATAGTGTATTGGGAGTCATTCGATAGGAATATACGAAAAATCAACCTTATTCACTTGTATGTCAATAAAATATAGGCGATAGGGATAGGTAGGGGCCGGAAGAAACTTCCGGCTATTGTTTTTTTGAAAGTATTTGGTCGAAAACCTATCTGTTTTTGCCCTTTTTTGGATGGGGAATTGCCATTTTGAAAGAATTGTGGACTTATTATTAATAGGTTTCTAATCGGACAAAAACAAAAAGGCTCCAAGTAAGAACCTGGAGCCTTTTTTATTGCTTTATATATATTACTGTTTTTTGGCGGTTCGCATAATGCGGTCCATTAGATATTGATTTCTGGCCCGTATATGGGGTTTCTCATTTTCTAGATCCACCTGAATAACTTTCGCTGTTTCCGTTTCCGAACGAAGGACAAAATTTCTTCGAATACTTTCCGGAAGTTCGTCCAGGGTTTTAAATCTAGGGTGCGATTCATTGATGACAACAGAATGGCGTACTAGCTTTTGAGAACTGATCTGTGAAAGGCGCTCCTTCATCTGAAGGGCTGCCTTAGACTGCTCTTGGGCCATTCCTTCATATAGAAAGACCGAACCCATGATAATGCCCATGGTTATTGCTATTTTTTTCATGCGAGTCCTCATTTAGTTGTGGTAAACGACTTGAAATCTATTGGCAAAATTGGCTCCAAAAGTAACGGAATAACCATCCGGACTTGTATCGTTTTCACCGCCACTGGCAAAGACCAACAGGCCTATAGTATGATTTCCTGCGGGTAAGGTTATAAAACCATTTCCACCAATAGTGAAAAATCCTTGGGTCACCGTTGAAGTAGTTCCTCCTGGCGTTACATGAGCGTCTGTGTAGGAACTGGCACTGTAAATAATGTCTTGGGCAATACCTCCTGAACCATCGTCCAGATATACGATTCCTCCGTACAAGCGAGGTTGTGCATCTGTAGTAAGTGAACCTGCGCTGTTGGCTACATTGCAAGCGGTCCAGAAACATACTTCGATAAGGGTTTCTCTAGTTAAAGTGAACGTTTCAGTATGGGCCACAGTAGCACCGAAAGCACCACTTCCACTAGTTAGAGTTAATGGGGTGGCGAAAAATGTATTGGCATCACTGGCATCTACAGGAAAATCGTCCACACGATCCTGAAGCACCAGATTCCCATTTGAATCCACCATAAGAACTGAGTTATCGACACCGTTATTGAAAGCACTGTTCGTGCTGTTCAAACTTTCGATTCGAACTTCAGTAGCATTACCCCCAACATGAACATCGGTAGCCGGAGAATCTGTAAAGATTCCTAAGCGATCATTTCCTGCATCGATAGCAATGACGTCATTTTCGTTGGCGCTCTCAATTCGGAAATCGGTATCATCTCCTCCATCGTTGAAAACTACTTCGGAATTTCCTCCATTCTCGTAGAACTCAACCATTTCTCGACCTCCCGCGGCAATATTCACACGATCACCTCCGGTTCTATATAGACCCGTATCTTGATCGCTATTCCAACTGTAAAAAGGGGCGCTATTGGATCCGTTGGCCATGGCTTGGACCTGGTTGCTGCTTGGGATTCTGAGGCGTTCAACACCACTGGTTACCAATCCGAACTGGTTCGCATTTGGGCGAAAGAACCCGGTGTCGGTATCACCGCTCCAAGCAAATAATGGAGAGGCGGCCGAACCTGCCGTGGTAGCTCTAAACCTTCCATCGTTTGTTATTTCTAATCGTTCTGTGTTGTTGGTTCTAAAACGAAGGGCCACATTATCTGTGGTACCTATGAAGTTGTTGGTTGGGTTGGTTCCTGCGTTTCCGCTCTCTTTCCAGTCATCACTATTGTTGAGACCTACCCAATCCGAACCGTCCCAATAAAAGAATCCTGGTCCTGTGGTGGTATTGGTATTGTATACCATAAGACTCACGGTACTTCCCCCGGTGATTGGGGCAATGGTAGTTAGATCGTCTATGTCTACTCTGGGTATTAGTAATCCTTTATCGGCACTTGTAATGTCTAACATGGCTCCATCACTCGGTGTAGTTGTATTGATTCCTACCTGGGCGGTGATTGAAACTGTGAATACTAGGGTAAAAAGCGTAAGTATGGGTACGCGTGCGGGTAATTTTATTCTCATAATTTGGGGCTGTTTAATTAAATTTCCGTTTAACTATCTGGCTACAATACTATTAAAATATTCGATAAACGGCAAATAATAACGATTAAAAACACGAATTAGTTATTAACCACTACTTTTTGTAAGAAAAATCTTAAAATCTTATTAATTGTTTTTCAGTGGGTTAGGTAAAAAAAAGGTCAGTGTCTTTTCACTGACCTTTTTCGAAAAATAATTAGACTTTGACTATTGCCTGATTATTTTTTTTGTAATTTCT
>JBCBDM010000041.1:2075-22613 GCA_038529705.1 Bacteroidota bacterium | reverse complement strand
TTCCTGCTTCCAACTTCCCACTTCCAACTTCCAACTTCCGACTCCCGACTTCCCACCGCGTACTTCCCATCTATGGTCACTGAGTGATTTTACGACTTTGGAGTAAAATTGTATCGAAGTGCCAACTTCCCACTCCCGACTTCCGACTTCGTGCTTCAAACTTCCATCTTGACGGGCACTTCGAGAACCTCAGCGCCCAACCATATGGTCAATATCCAATACTCAACTCCTGAGTCTTGTTTCTTGTTTCTTGTTTCCTGACTCCTGCTTCCTGGTTCCTGCTTCCAACTTACCACTTCCGACTTCTGACTTCCGACTTCTAACTTCCAACTCCCGACTTCCCACTTCCAACTTTCAACTTCAAGCTCCGTGCTTCCCGCTTCGTGCCTCGTCCCTCCATATCTAACATCCTCCATCGTAAATCCTTCTGACCTTTTCCATCAACAACCTGAACTTTTTGTAAAAAGAAAATAGCGGTCTTCTATTCAACTTTGTAACGTATAAAAGTTGAACCCTTAACACGTTAAAAATGAAACAAGCAAGTCACAAAGTACAGGTCACTATCAATGCCCATCCGGAATCGGTTTGGGAACTCATTAGTTCCGGTAAGGATGTGGACAAATGGTTGGCCCCAATTACCAGTTGTCGAGTAGAAGGCAATAAACGCTACTGCGGTACGGCCGAAGGCGAATTCTCCGAAGATATCCTGGACGTAGACCACGACACCTGGACATTTTCGTACGCCATCCCGGAACAACACCTATTACCCATCACTAATATTAAAGGAGCTATGAATGTAAAAGCAATAAGACCGGATATCAGCATTGTTACCTGGAGTTGGATCTATCAGGTAGATGAAGCGCATGAAATAGAAGCCAAAGAAGGATTGACCATGGTGGGAAATATGGGAATTAAAGGAATAGAAGGTTTTGTGAACAAACCGGTCTATTAAATCTACTCAGAAAAATGCGATTGCCCTATCTTTGAACGAATCGTTGGTAATATGGTTAAAGAACACTATCATTTCGATCTTTACGACAAGCACATCTTTGAGCGTGTGGTACTGAAACCACCCTTAAAAGCACCAGGTATCATGCCTAATGAAGCTTGTTTTATATACGCGGCAGAAGGAGAATCTCATGTGTATTCCGCTACTGAGGAGATGCATCTTCATACCGAGGAAGCCGTAGTGATGAAGTGCGGAAACTATTTCAATGAATGGCTAAAGACGAAGAATAGCGATAGCTGCGAGGCTATTGCCGTACATTTTTATCCGGAAGTTCTGAAGAAGATATACGATAAGGAACTTCCGGCCTTTTTCAAAGAAGTTGAAAAGGTGAAGCCCGTTTGTATTGAAAAAGTGAAGGCCAGTCGGCTGTTGAAAAACTATATCGATAGTTTGATGTACTATTTCAACAACCCAGAATTGGTGAGCGACGAACTCTTAAAATTAAAACTAAAAGAACTCATTCTCCTTTTAGCCCGAACGGATAATGCCGAATCTATTCAGCGACTCATTGCCAGCCTCTTCACCCCTACCGAGTATTCCTTCAAAGAATTGATCGAGGCCAATGTCTATAACAATCTTACGTTAGAGGAATTGGCATTACTACATAATACCAGCCTTTCTTCCTTCAAAAGGGAATTCAAAAAAGTGTACAATACCAGCCCCGCCAAATATTTCAAACAGCGAAAACTACAACGAGCGGCTAAACTCATCTCTCATACCAATGAGCGCATCGGTGAGATCGCTTTCAACTGTGGCTTTACGGAAGTGGCCCATTTTTCAAGGTCCTTCCAGGAACAGTTTGGCTGTTCTCCCACCCAGTACCGCCTGACCCATACCAACAATTAGTTGGCCTTTTTATAAAAGGAATCCTACCCTTCCGAAGCTAACTTTGAACCAGTATTCATTTAAAAGTCAAAGTTATGTTGAAACCTCAAAAAATCTATTGGATTATGTTTGTATTCTTATTCTCTGTCACGGCTTCCAATGCGGTTGCACAGAAAAAACAAAAAAAGGTTCAGAAATTTACCGTATCGAAAGTCATCCCACACAGCGCAGACAAAGTATGGAGTGTTGTAGGGGAAGATTACGGAGCTATTGCGAAATCACACCCCAAGATCATCGCTTCCGAATATATCAATGGGACCTTACAAGCCGGAGAAGGCGCCGAAAGAATTTGCTATTTTAATGATAAGCAGACCAAGTACCTCAAAGAGAAAATGATCAACTACGATCCGGAAAACAAAACCTTTGTTAATACGGTCTTTCAGGCCGGTAAATTCCCGGTAGATCCCGAATATACCAAAGCGGTGTACAAGGTGGAAGCTATTGATGAGAATTCCAGCCGACTTGTTTTCGATATGGTCTATCGTACCAAACCCGCTTTTATGGGGGCAATGGCCAAAGGAAAGTTTAAGAAACTCATCAATGACTATGCTATTGCTATAGAGCACCACCTTACCACGGGAGAAGCGGTCACCAAGGAAAACTTCAGGCAGGTAAAACGAGATTATAAATCCAAGGTTACCAAACGCTGAATACCTATTTATTTTTAGGAATAAAGAAAGCCCGATGGAAATCATCGGGCTTCTACATTACTTCCATTTTGCATGGGCCTCGGCTAACAGGGTCACGGCTGGTTGGCCTCCTTTATCTATGCCAGATATCGACAACTTTGAGATAGCGTCCTTATCCGGATTATAGATCGAAATAAAGGCTGATCGCGCATACTGATCTCCGCACCTTTTGTCTCCTCCTGCTTGCTCACCTGCTTTTAAAGCCAACATTAATCGTTCTGATAAAGATATATCCCTATGCTCGTTAAATGCATCGAAGGCACTTTGCAATACTTCAGGACCTACTAATATATTGCCCATCACAGCGAAATCATCTCCTATAAGCTGTCCGCTCCAGTCCGCTATTTGTGATCCGGAATAACAGAGGGGTGCCATATCTGTGTCTAAAAGCACAACTCCATACTGTTGATTTTCAGGATCGAAATCTTTATGCCGCATGGCGGTAAGAATCTCATCGGTTGAGGCTCCATGATTCATTAGCTGTACCCCTTTCATTCTGGCGAAATAATTACTTTGGGCCTGTACCACAATAGCTCCTTTACCCGGCACCAATGAGGCGATACCGGAAACGTCGAAAGTGCATGAGGCTCCTACAATACCAATTTCTCCGGTGCTTCTATCCACAGCAATGATAGACCAAGTTGCCAAGGCCTGTGATGGAAAAAAGAGTGAGAATAGAAAAAGGAATAGAAAGCTAAAAGTTTTGCGATTGGATAGAGATACGATTTGAATCTCATTTTTTGGGTATGTCATTGTAATTGTTTTTGATTGATATATCCTTAATGACTTATAAATATGGCAATTGTTACGAAATTCATGAAAAACATCTCGTAACAATAAATACCACTTCCATACGATAGGAACAAAAAAAACCCAGTCATACAACTGGGTTTTTTTATTAGAACACTGAGGTTCTCGAAGTGTTCGCTATTACTTAACTTCCTCGAAGTCTACGTCTTCCACATCGCTGTTCTCTTCTCCGTTCTGAGAAGCATTTCCAGCTCCGGCATCGGGTCCGGCTTGTCCTCCGGCCTGTGCCTCTTGTTGTGCTTTGTACATCTCTTCGGAAGCTTGTTTCCAGGCCTCATTGATCTTCTCAAGGGCCGGTTCGATCGTTTCTACTTCCTTGGTTTCATAAGCTTTCTTCAAGTCTTCCAAAGCCGCTTCGATAGGAGCCTTCTTATCTTCACTGATCTTATCTCCAAATTCTTTCAATTGCTTTTCAGTTTGGAAGATCATAGCATCCGCCTCATTGATCTTATCGGCTTTCTCCTTGGCCGCTTTATCCGCTTCGGCATTAGCCTCCGCTTCTGCTTTCATTTTCTCGATCTCCTCGTCAGTCAATCCGGAAGAAGCTTCAATTCTAATATCCTGAGACTTACCTGTCGCCTTATCGGTAGCACTTACCTTAATGATACCATTGGCATCTATATCGAAGGTCACCTCAATTTGAGGTACTCCTCTGGGTGCTGGTGGAATGTCACTTAGGTGGAAGCGACCAATGGTCTTGTTGTCTCCTGCCATAGGACGTTCTCCCTGTAGTACGTGGATCTCTACACTGGGCTGATTGTCTGCCGCTGTGGAAAACACCTGACTCTTCTTCGTAGGAATGGTCGTGTTGGCATCGATCAACTTGGTCATCACACTTCCCATGGTTTCAATACCAAGCGATAGCGGTGTTACATCCAGTAACAATACATCTTTTACGTCTCCAGTAAGAACTCCTCCCTGGATCGCAGCACCCACGGCTACCACCTCATCCGGGTTTACTCCTTTACTAGGTGCCTTTCCGAAGAACTTCTCAACCGCTTCCTGTACCGCAGGAATACGGGTAGATCCACCCACAAGGATGATCTCATCGATATCGCTCTTCGACAGTCCGGCAGCTTTCAACGCTTTTTCACAAGGCTCGATGGTTCTTTTTACCAGGTCGTCGATCAATTGCTCAAACTTGGCGCGGCTCAAGGTTTTCACCAGGTGCTTCGGTCCGCTGGCTGTGGCTGTGATATAAGGTAAGTTGATCTCTGTTTGCGTAGAAGCAGACAATTCGATCTTTGCTTTTTCAGCAGCTTCCTTTAAACGCTGCAGTGCCATGGGATCCTTACGTAGGTCTAATTTCTCTTCATTTTCAAACTCATCGGCCAACCAGTTGATGATCTTCTGGTCTACATCATCACCCCCCAGGTGAGTATCCCCGTCGGTAGCCAATACCTCAAATACACCATCTCCCAATTCAAGGATAGATACATCGTGAGTACCTCCACCAAAGTCGAATACCACGATCTTCTGGTCGCTATCTTTTTTATCCAATCCGTATGCCAATGCCGCCGCTGTGGGCTCATTGATAATTCGTTCTACGGTAAGTCCGGCGATCTCACCGGCCTCTTTGGTGGCCTGACGCTGACTGTCATTAAAGTAAGCCGGCACGGTAATTACCGCACGAGTTACATCCTGACCCAGGTAGTCCTCGGCTGTTTTCTTCATTTTCTGAAGGATCATCGCACTTAACTCCTGTGGCGTGTACAGACGTCCGTCAATATCTACTCTAGGAGTGTTATTATCTCCCTTTACTACTTTATAGGCTGCACGTTCGGCCTCTTTTTGAGACTCCGAATATTTGTTCCCCATAAAACGCTTGATAGAAGCGATGGTTTTTGTAGGGTTGGTCACTGCCTGACGTTTGGCAGGATCCCCTACTTTAATTTCGCCATCCTCTACAAAAGCGATGACCGAAGGTGTGGTACGCTTCCCCTCCGCATTCGGGATCACGGTTGGTTCGCTACCTTCCATTACCGAAACGCAAGAGTTGGTAGTCCCTAAATCGATTCCAATAATCTTACTCATTATGTTATAGTTTATGTTTTTAAAATTTTTACGCCCGGATTCCAATCACAGACGCTATCCATAGGTCAAAGATGGTGCCACTAGAAAGAATATGACAGGCTGTCAGATACTACATGCGGTTCTCAGTAGCGGTTGGCAGATTCATTGGAACTACTTAAAGAAGCATCGTTGGTTTTTGGGCGTTTCCCAAATGTCATATCGAGCGAAGTCGAGATAACATTTGGGCCAGGCTGTCCGCTGTATCTACTGGGGTCACTTCGAGCGTACTTCCACAAGCTCAGCATGAAACCTCAGAGACCCCAGTAGGATGCCGCTTCCACAAGCCCGCCAAAGCCTTTGGCGTAGGCGGGTCCTTAACGCAAGAAGTCTGTATTCATAAACCAAGGGGTCGAAATATATAAATGTCGAGTACACCCTTATAAATATGAACTCTTTTCCTCTTACTTTTATGCAACTTGACAGGGTATACTAAAACAATGAGCTATGAAAAAGTATCCACCCGCTTGGACTCGCATCATGTGGGTTCTCGTAGTATTAGTTTTGAAGGGCTTCCATCAATTTGCATGGAAGCCCAAAACTAAATCCATAACCATCAAAGAGAAACGAATAGCCATTCATATAGGTTCCTAGTGAACCCAATATGGTGTCGATATGAAATAAAACGGTAAATAGTTTCCCGTTTCCTATTGCCGATCAAAGGCCAAACAACGACCTAACCGCTGGTTCGCAGTTGTTATTTCTAAACAGGGCTTAGATCATCGTCCGCAGCGAAGGCAATGTGACTTAGGGAAATTACGCTCGTGGGAAGCGCCTCGGTCAGCGCTCTGGATGCAAATCATTTTAATGATCCGGCAACCAATACATGGGAATAGTAGCCAAGAATGACCAAATTTGCACTGGTTGGACCCCGGCAGCATTGGAAGGCAAAATGTGTGCTGCCGGTGGCTACTTCTAAACCACGATTGTAACATTTGGTTGATAATGATATCTCTTGTGTAAACACTCAACCATGCAAAATCGATTATCGTTTCTACTGATTATGCTTTTCGTCATGATAAGAACAACAGGGCAAAACCTTTCTGCCGATGCTCAACAATATCTTTTTGAACATGCTTTTCATATTCCCGAAGATTCCAAGAATACCATTTCAAAATGGCAACCTGTTTTGGAACAAGTAAAAGACAAACGCATCGTTCTCATAGGTGAATTCAGCCATGGTGCCCGCGAAGTGTTCACCCTGAGAAACGAGCTTATTAGGGAACTACATGAAAAACTGGGTTTTGATGTTGTGCTTTTTGAAGCGGGTATTGGCGAACTAATCCATCTAAATGAACATAAAAAAGAATATACCCCTGGTGAGCTCACCGATGGATTCTACGGTATCTGGAGAAATAAAGAGTTTCGGGAGCTCATGAAATACATCAAAAGTCGAGATATCCATATTGCCGGATTCGACATTCAGAAAAGTGGTAGGACCTTCGACCGATTCTTACAGTTTGAATCCAAAAAAAATAGAGATGCCGATTCCCTTTACATAGCTAATATTGAAAATCGATTTAATACATTAGATCAAAAAGTTAGTAGCTCCAATGCAGTTTACGATTCGCTTGTGGGGCCCATACAAACATTGATAACAGATTATGAGGTTTTGTCTAAATCATGGGATAAAGTCAAAGATGAGCAAAAGGACAACTCGGCCTTATGGATTCAGCGCACGATTATAAACAGAATCGAGTATCTTAAATATCGTTTGGACTTTGCTAAAGACAGAGATTGGCGAAAACGTTGGACTGCACGTGACCGCGAAATGGCGTCCAATGTGGAATGGCTGTTGGAACATTTCTTCAAGGATAAAAAGGTTATTATCATAGGGCATAATTTCCACACGGCAAAGTTTAACGAGAAGGAAGAAGTAATGGGCGAATTCCTCCATCGAAAACGAGGCAATGAGATGTATACGATTGCCACCTTCGCCTCTAAGGGAACTTATCATGACAATAATGGTAAAGTGCGTGAAATGAAACAACCTTCAGAAGAACAACTAGATATAAAACACATAATTAACATCCTTAACGGCAAAGTACATTTTGTCGTTATGCCTCAAAAACAAAAGAAAGAAAACGATTGGTTATTTAAAGAGATCGTGGTGAATGATAGCTTTATTGATCTCAACAGCTCAAATACATTGACCTTATCCAATTCCTTTGATGGTATGATTTTGATCAATGCTGTGACACCTCCAACTAAATAATTGTTTTTTGTACCTTTCTAGTATGGATAAATGGACTAAAAACCTGGATATCTATGATCAGTTAGTCGCTATGAACCCTAAATTCGAGCGCTTGGGGAAGACCATGCCGTATACCGCCGCCAATACGCACATGTTCTCCTTACTGAACAAAGCCGGAGAATTGGGCATTAGACTTTCCGCAGCATCTCAGGAGAAATTCAAAAAAGAGCATGATAGTACTATCTTTAAGTCCTATGGCGCTGTAATGCGCGATTACGTATTGGTGCCTGAAAGCATGTTACATGATCTGGAACTACTCTCTAAATATCTCGACGAAAGCTATGAGTATGTGATGTCGCTCAAACCCAATCCCCGGAAGAAGAAATAAAGAGACACTGTGCTATTCTTTTTTCCCTGTGATGGTCCTAAAGATAAAGGTAAAGAGTTGGTAAAAATAATAGCCAATGGGAATGCAGGAGATAAAGACAAGCACAATGGCATAGATGGAGAGCTTTGCACCGTTCAAAGGAAGGTTCCATAGGTCACTTACAAAATTCTTATCCCTCAAAAAATAATACGTTCCCACAAAGGAAACACCCACCAGGAAAGCAACAGCCAGAAAACCGTAATAAAAAGAATGCTCCATTAGACTGTCTGTAAGGAAATAGGCAAACGCGGCGAACAATCCCCCGGTTATCATTCCGGTAAGTGTCATGAATATGGTCTCCCTTTTAGCATTGCGTGTTGTTCCAACCATCCCTAGCTCTATCTGACATTCAGGGCAAAAGTGCGGATGTTTTTCGATACAGTCCGTGCACATACCTTGCCCGCAGTGCTTGCAATTTTGCTTTAAAAAGGTGTTGGGGTGTGTCCCGCAATAGTTGAGTGCTTGTAAATTATATCCCAAATTCTCAATCCGTTTTATAAATATGGGCCAATTTATAAAAAAATAGAATGCGGGCATCTAGCGCCCGCATTCAGAATTATAAGCTACGAAACACAGCATAGTCCGTTGTTCATCGTACCCCAAACGGTTACCCCTCCAGGCTGAGCCACACAAGGTTCTCCGTTCTGGCCGGTGCCAGGACAAATAAATCTGCGATAACAGGTCCCGGACATACCACCGTTAATTGACTGTTGTTCGGCTTTGTTCAAAGCCTTTCCTAAATTTGAAATGTTTTTTAACATAATTAGAAATTTGAAAGTTAAAAACCCTTGATCCTTTCAAGACACTCAAGGTTTGTGTCCATTCCTCGCGAGAGAATATCTTAATTCCGAAGTACATCCCGTAATTGATAAAAAAACCGTTCTATCAACCTAAGGTCTTCGGTTATAATTTCTGCAGTCCCCCTCATTTCTTGCTTAAAAATGATCTCCTTTTCATAGGAAGTGATTAATCGGAGAGGAAGCGATACGTTTACCCAATAGAATCCTTCCTGGTCCGGTGTCATTGATATGGAACTCACCTTACCTTCGATAGATCCAAATTCGGTCTCCGGATAATTTTCAAGTTTTATTCGGACGGTTTGTCCCTTATGAATCTTCCCTGAATTTCTGGAAGGAGTTTTCAATTTTGCCACAAAGGAACTCCCCTTTTCCGGAATAATAGTAAAAACAAGGTCTCCCTGACGTACGGTTTGATTTTCATTCCAAACATTTAGGAAAGAAACCCTCCCCATCATATTTGAGCTAAGGACGTATCTGGCTTCCCAATCCTTAACTGCCCTCTTTAGTTGGTTAAAAGATTGTAATACGTTCTTTAACAGGCTTATTTCTTCCTTGGTGCGGTTAATGCTTACATCCTGTGAAGCTTTATTGGCATTGCTCATCGCTTCCCTAAGTTGTGAAATGGATGCATCTAAGTTAAAGTAGCTGCGCTCTGCCTGAAGGTAATTAAGTCGGTTGGTTTCGTACTCCTGCTCAGAGATTACACCTTTGTCGAACAATGCCTGATGCCTGTCCAGGTTATTCTTTTGGAAATCTAATTCGGATTTGTTCAATTGCCTTTGAGCCTGTAACGTACGAAGCCTCGAACCCATTTCCGAAATCGAAATCCTACTGGCAAACTCCGCATTGTTATGAGGTTGCAATTGCTTGTTCAGCTTATACTGCAGATAACTATTTTCGAACAAAGCAAAATCCGTATCGATTTCTCCTAGAAATAATACCGGGAGATCTTCCAGGGGAAAATAAAAGTCTTTTTTGTTTAGGACGATAGTATCCATAACGGATTTCAACAGAAAAATATCTTCAAAATTTGCGCTGCTCTTGATAACAGCCAAAGGATCGGACTTGGAGACCTTCCCACCGTCATTTACCAATATCGTCTCTATTTCGCCCGTGGTTCTGGCATATTCTTTTTGCGGGGGTATTTGTGTGGTTATCATAGCCTCGGAAGCAATGATATCCGGATATTTAACAAACCATGTAATACACAGCAATCCGAGTATTAGAGCCAATAGAAGGCTGTTTCCCCAACGGATCATCCAACTGGGAACAGCCGTTAAAAGTTCTTGTATTTGTTCGCTTCTTATTTCTAAATTATCGGGCATGGATTCTATTTAATCGTTTCACGGGGAGTCTAAAGCAACAGACTGGGAAACACATCCCTCATCTGTTGCTGCTTTATGATTACAAATGAACCATGGAAGATCCATTTGAAACCCATAATACATCTCCTAAAGAATAAGTTTATCCTATACCACAGGTACTGTTTGGTCCTATGATGCATACAAAACCATTACATCGATAGGAGTATAACGGATTGCCAATCCCACAACAATCTACGTCGCTGTTACAAACCGTCTTTCCACCTCCATGAATTGTTTTTTGCTCGACTTTGTTCAAAGCCTTTCCTAAGTGTGAAATGTTCTTTAACATAATTTGAAATTTTAATAATTCACTTACCCCAAACCATTTAAGACACTCGGGGTTTATGTCTATTCCTCGCGAGAGAATATGTTTAGTTCCCTAGTTCCAGCTGGTTCTTAACCAAATGAAAATAGCTTCCCTTTTTTTCTATTAACTGCTTATGATTTCCAATTTCAACGATCCTTCCCTGGTCCAAAACCACAATTTGATGCGCATTTTTTACCGTGCTCAATCTATGAGCTATAACTACGGCAGTTTTGTTCTTAAAAAAGGCATCTAGATTCTCCATAATCACTTTTTCATTGTTTGCATCCAAGGCTGAAGTGGCCTCATCGAAGAAAAGAAACTTAGGATCTTTATAAACAGATCTGGCAATAAAGAGACGCTGCTTTTGTCCTGTACTCAATCCGGCACCTTCTGCACCTATCTTGGTATTCAAACCCAGGGGTAAACCGTCTATATAATCCCTGATATTTGCCACCTCGATAGCATGGTCTAACCGCTTTCTGTCAATGTAGTCCTGTCCTACGGCAATATTCTGTGCAATAGTGTCATTAAAGACATAACCTTCCTGCATCACCACACCGCAATGGTCTCGCCATGCAGCCGGGGAAATACTTTTCAGGCCATTCTTACCGATATGGATCTCACCCTTATCCGGATCATAGAAGTTGAGAAGCAACTTCATCAAGGTTGTCTTGCCCGAACCACTTACCCCTACAATAGCAGTGGTTTTATTAGCCGGAATGGTAAGCGATAGTTTTTTGAGTACCGGCTTAAGCCCACCTTTATATCGGAAGGAAAGATTATCTATAATAATGGGAGCTTCTCCACGAATTTCACGGATCATCTTATCTTCTGTCTGCTCTTCGTCCTCCATGGCATGAATCTCCCCCAGCCTATTTATGGATATCTGGGCATCTTGAACATCACGCATAAAACTGATCAATTGGGTAATAGGTCCATTCAACTGTCCCACTATATAGCTTATGGCCATCATCATTCCCAAGGTAATTTCTCCCTCTATCACTAACTTGGCCGAAAGGATGGTGATAAACATATTCTTAAGTTCATTGATAAAATTTGAACCTACGCTTTGCGTCTGTTCCAGTGCCAGGCTCTTTGATGCAACCTTGAAGAGTCGCGCCTGTACATATTCCCAATTCCATCTCATCCTCCGCTCGGCATTGTGTAATTTGATTTCTTGCATCCCATTGATTAGCTCTATGACCTTGCTTTGTTCCGAGCTCACTTCAGAGAACCTCTTGTAATCCAATTTCTTTCTCTTCTTAAAAAAAACCAATACCCAGGAGAAATACAGTACGCTTCCAAAAAGGAACACTCCAAAAATTTGAAAACTATAGTAAGCCAGAACCAGGCTAAAAATCAGCAGATTGAATAGAGAAAATAGAACGGTTAGCGAAGAGGTGGTGAGGATTCTCTCAATTCGTTTATGATCATTGATTCGCTGCAATAGATCTCCTGTCATTCTCACATCGAAATAAGAGATAGGAAGTTTCATTAATTTGATAAAGAAATCGGAGATGAGGGAAATATTGATACGAGTACTTAAATGCAAGAGTATCCAACTTCTAATAATCTCCAAACTGGCCTTTCCTATAAACAGAAACAGTTGAGCAAACAAAATGAGATACACAAAGTGGATATCCTGATTTTGGATTCCTACATCCACCACGCTTTGGGTGAGAAAAGGTAAGATCAATTGTAAAAGAGATCCCGCCAATAATCCAATGACCAACTGAATGACGAACTTTCGATACTTCAGTAGATATTGAAGTATAAAACCAAATCCAAATTTTTTCTCCTCATCGAAGGTGGTTTGATAGAATAATGGCGTGGGCTCCAATATGAGGGCAATGCCTTCTTCTGTGTTCCTATCTGCATTATTTCCAATCCACAATGGGATGAATTCCTCTTCAGTGTAGGTAATAAGTCCTAAGGCCGGATCCGAAATATATACTTTCCCTTTCTTAATCTTATACACAACAACATAATGGTCTCTATTCCAATGGACCACACAAGGCAAAGGTGCTTCGCACAGCTTGGCGAAAGAAAGTTTAATTCCAAGCGTCCTAAAGCCAAGGGTCTCTGCTGCCTCGCTTAGTCCGAGTAAGCTACTTCCCTCTCGGGTGGTTTCACTCAGGGTGCGAAGCTGTTGTGTATCGATTGACTTGCCATAATGCTTGGCAACGATCTTGATACAGGTAGGCCCGCAGTCCTTAGACTCTGTTTGTTTATAGCTGGGAAATTTCTTTTTCATTGGAAAGAAGGTGAATGAAAAACTGAAGTGAAAAGCTGTCATAAAACAGCTTTTCACAACATAAGGTCTTAGTCAAGACAACAAATACAAACTCCATGGGTTGGATGTGGATGATATCCAACCATGCAGGTAGATTCATTATTTATATAAGGCTGATTGCAAACTACCTGCTGCAATCCCTTTCCTCCTCCTTTGAGTTGTTTCTGTTCTTCCTTGTTTAATGTGGTTCCTAGATTTGAAATTTTTTTTAACATAATAATTCGTGTAAAAAATTAAATTTGCCGTGAACATTTTAAGACACTCACGTTTGTGTCTATTCTTCGCGAGAGAATATGTTCAAAACGCAAAGCCCTTTCTAACAAGGGCTTTGTTGTTATACAATTTCTGAAGTAGCAGTAGCTGTGGTCTTAGACCCACAACAGGTTTCTTCCAGCTCTTCAATGAAGTAGATAAGGTCACTCCTCTTATACTCTTTTGGATAGGATCTCCCGTTCACCAAAATCTCTGGAGTAAAGTTTATTTGATGCTCCCTGGTCCAGTCTGTTCCCCTTTTCAAAAAGTTCAAATAGTGTTCTTCTTTCGTACAAGTTCCCCATTTGTTCAGCCATTCGCCAATGCTAACTCCTCCATAGATATCATGCATGGCCTCCAGACACACATTGGCTCCCTTAGTGTTGAATAACTCCAAAAGACGTAAGGCTACTATAGTCCCATTGCTATCGGATATATCGGAATTTACTCCAAAACGGATGATTATCTTCACCTTGTCATTGTGCTTTTTGAGTAAGTCTTTAATCAATGTATGTACGGCTTTGCAGTGCCCGCAAAAGGGATTGGTGACCACCGTTACGCTAAGCAATGCATGCTTATTTCCAAATACAAGTTCCTGGGAATCTTGTATTTCAGTTGAAATGGGCTGGGATTTATCCAGCAATCCTTTGAACAAGTGGAAGTTTCTCTTAAACCTAAAAGCTTCAATTTTTATTTGCTGAAGCCTTTTCAATAACTCATAATTGGGCAATAACCAAAGCCAGAATGCGGTGGCCGCCAAAAACCCTACCGATACTGCCAGTATATCCTTCACCTGAAATTCGAACAAAGGGCTACCCCAGGTTGCCCCTGTCGAAATGCCCACTGTCAGCCAAAGGACAGCTACGATTCCCAAACACAGCGCACACCATTTTTTTGTCACAACCCATTGGTAATAGATAGAGTAAATCGTTATAGGCAAGGCAATTATACTCAAGAGATAAAGTGCATTGAATTCACCATTGCCAATTATCAGGAACAAACCGGATAACAACAATCCTGAAAAATAAACCACACTGGAGGTGCTTAATTTGAGTTTTCCAAATAGTGTACCTCCTTCAGATTGCACTACGGCAATACAATTACGTTGTTCCGATATTCCGGAGCAAAAGGCATTTCCGAGGGAGGTCTCAACCCCCTGCTCCTGCTGAATAATAGCGTAGCTAAAGAGGAACCCGATTACCGCAACGGCCATAAAGACCAATTCCAAAGTTCCGGGGAAAATCCATATAAACCAACCTAAAATTCCAACTACTGTTAGCAAGTACAGCGCATTTTGCACTCGCTTCCTTTGAGGTGTATAGCTTTCCTCTTCTTTGCTCTTTTCAACTGCAACCAGAATTCCGGTAAAGGCCTCCAGAAACTGGGAAGCAGTAAGCTGTATCCTTTCTTTGGCAGAAAAGGAAACGAGATAATCGGTGTCCATCCTTGTGACCACTGCAAAGACCTCATGGCCATCCCGCCGGACCTGTGCGAGAAAACAAGGAGGAAGCTGCTCCAATACTTCCGAAGTAACCGGTACGTCTAAAGCCAAGTTATCAAAGTTGAAATGATCTAAAACACCCGTTACCGCATGCAAACTTGGGTAAGAAGGATGGCTTTTAATCTGAAATACCAGTTCCCGCTTATCCATGTTTATCCCATTAAGGGAGAGCAATTGATATACCTGAAATGCTAATGTATCTTCCAATGGGATATGTATTAGAGTTTCCCAGTGGTTCAGGCATTAACCCTTTTGTTACCCAAGTATTTGTTTTTTCTTTCGTCTGCGATATACTAGGCCCAGAGAAATTAGAAACAACAGGCCAATGGTGATATATATATAGGATCTATAGGAAGAAATTTGACCTGTGGATCCTGCATCCCCGATAAGAACAAATGAAGCCCAATAATACGGGGAAGCATCGGAAAGAGAGTGTGCTGAAAGATAGTTAAGTTTTGCCCGTCGCAAAGAAGCGGACTTAGTTTCTCCTTCCTCCAGTGCAACGTAAAACTCTTCCATAATATCTGAAGTGGATCCATCATTTACATTCCACAGGGATGAGACAACCGAGTTAGCTCCCGAATAAAAGAACCCTCGGGCTAAGCTTAAAACTCCTTCTCCTTGCGCAATCTTCCCTAAAGAGGTATTACAGGCACTGAGTACAACCAAATCTGCCTGGTTCGTAAAAGTATACAATTCATGCGCCTTCAACTTTGAATCGTTGAAAGCGATCCAGGGGTTGGCACCACCTTCGGCATGGGTGGCTAAATGTAAAATTCTATAGTTCGGGGCCTCATCCAGAAAATGTTGCTTGGATGCATTGGAATTTAGAATGGTGTTACCTCCCATTACATCGCTAATTCTAGACACTTCGGAAGTGGTACGAGTAAGCGAATCAAGATTATCATAGGCAAACTGATTGGGAGAATATCCAATAAACTTCTTTTCTGCCTTCCGAACAATACCATTGTTATGCAATAGAAATGACATGGAATAGGCATAACTGATCTCATGGCTCTGGATAAGGTATTCCGGGTTATGGATATCCTTGACCAAAGCTTCAAAGGGAATATTCTGTAGGTTATTATCCGGTATAATAATGAGTGTTTTCTCCTGGATGAGGTCTCTAATTTCTTCTGAAGGAAATAACCTTAGGTATAAGGCATGGGCAACTCCTTGAAACCTCTTTTTGTCCTCTAGGGTTTCAAAAGGAGCTTGTAATAAAATCCTATAGTCTGAAACTAGTTGCTGGAACGACTGAAAATTCGGAATTTTAAAGACTTTGGTATGATCCTTAGTCACTACCACTCCAAATATGCCATCCAACCTTTCTTCCTCTTGATTCCAGACGTAGGAAACGATCGCCGAATTCCCATCCATTTGTTCCCTTACTTCTTCCCGGGAAAATATCTCGGTCTTGGACAGGGATGCAAAGTAGTTGGGAAAGGACGCCTCCAGAGAATCGGTAAAACGTCGATAGGTTAATTTTGCATGAAACAGGGAGTCCCGGATAAGGTTTTGATCCACCATTGATTCCTCTGCCAGCGTATTCTCGAAACGAGAAATCTCTTTCTTAAGATAGTTGCTCCTTTCAACCAGGGTAATGGGAAGCTCTGTTCGTTCTGTATTTTCCAGAATGCTTTCCGTTAACAAAAGGGCCTTGTTTTTTTCTGAATAATGAAAGGCTAGCTCCCCTTCATCCAAGACTTGGCTGCAAAGCATGGCTTTAACATACACTTCGGAAGCTTCTTTTCGCCAGAACAATTTCGATCCATCTCCTGCGCTGCTCTCTTGAATAATACCCACCAAGGTGTCTGCGGCCTTTAGATTCTCGAGTGCCAATTTTATTTTACCTACATCCTGGCCCTGTTCAAATTGCTTCGCCAGCACGGTAGCTTTGGTAGTTAAGCAGCTTAATACCTGGTACTTATCGGTTGCATTTAACAACTTCAATCGAGAAGGAACTTCGCTTTCATCCTCGTTTATGTAGGCGTTATTTCGTAACGCTTCATGAATATTCCATTCAGCTTCTTCCAAACGGTTCCTATCCAGGTAATAATTGCAAATATTATGATAGATGATGGCCTTTTTATCTGTATCAGTAACGTAGGGTAAACTTTGCGATAAATAGTACAAAGAACTATCACTGGATACTTTATTGTAGAGGTTTCCAAGGTTGGAATAGGCGATACCTACCATTAGCGAATCTCCCGTATCAAGTGCTTTTTCCACCACTTGTTCGTAATAGTATCTCGCTTTCTGAAGATCGAACGTTTTCGAATTATTGTAGTAATTGGCAAAGCCATTGTTCAAAATAAAATATTGCCTTTTCGTCAGCGGAAATTCTTCTCCGTGTTTTACGACCCTCTTCAAGCAATATAACATCTTAGCTAAGCTCTCTTTGGTTTTGATCTTGTCGAAAACGGTAGAAAGATCCAAATATTCACCTATAAGAAGTTTATGTTGATTCTGCTCCTCCAGCTTCACGATACCTTTTTCATAGTAAGTGACCGCGTCGAAGTAATCGCCCAATTTAAAATAACTAGACCCTATTTTACAGTAGGATTGCGCCGTTTTAACCGGGTCTATATCCAGTTCTACCACTTTCAAAAAAAAGGGAAGTGCTTTCTTGGGTAGATCGATCTTCTTGTAGAACAAACCGATATTATAAAGACTTTTGGCGTAGTCCGGATTTAGGATCTTTAAGGATTCATAGGTTTCAATTTCCATCAATCCATATTTGATGGCCAACAGGTACGATCTTTTCTTATACAATCCCACGGAGAAATCGTGCGCCATACGAGCCATTTCTACCGAATCTGCTTCTTTCACAAGATTCTTTAGGTGCTTATCAAGAACGTTTTCCAGTCCGGTAGCGGGAACAGTATGGTATATAGAATCGAATACTCTTTTATAACTCTGGCTATTACCCATACTCATACACCCAATGGATAATAGCCAGAATATAATCGACCTTAAATTAAGCAAGGGCTCCTAGTTTAGACTTACAAACAAAGCGTTTCATAGGATGCACGGTCCACATCGTCTTCGTTTTGGGCCTGCCCTTTCGGGTCATCCTTACAAGGGCGGCAAATAAGTTCTTCATACTCCCATTCTTCGACATTGGGATCTATATGACAAGGAGTATAACTGACTAACTTAATTTTTCCTTTCCCGATGGCGTATTCTGCTCGTAATATATTTTTTTCAATTTCACGGACACCGGGCTCCCATTCTATGTAGAGAATTTCAGTTCCGCCACCTCTTTCCATTTGTTCGTGTTGCAGATCCGCCTCAATTGTTGGTTCGATAGTGTCCTCCGTACTACAACTTAAAGTAAATGACATGAAAACAATGAGCAGTAGGCTCCTTAGAATTTTATTTTTTTTCATAATTCTCTTTTTATTACTGTTACAATTGATTGTTCATACCTTTTGGTATCGAAGACGCTTTTACCTAAACTAAAGATATCATTTGTTTTCGACCTAAAGGTTGGACTCTTTAAAATTATTCTTTTTTGTACAAACTGACTATGGTAAGATACCATCAATTTCTGGGACAAAGGGTTTGAAATGCGACGCGGTCTACCTCGTCTTCATTTTCGACCTGCGCCTTGGCATCGTCTTTACAATGTACATCGGGAATTGTGGAGCAATCCTGTATCGTAACATACCATATATCCACATTGGTATTTGTTAAGCAGACGAAATCCTGAAATATGCGAACGCCCAAAAGAGCATTCCTATATTGATCCCGGAGTGCTGTTTTTTCTACCTCCGTAGTTCCCGTTTCCCATTCTACATACATTACGAAGTCAATTGGAGATAGGTTTTGTCCCGATATTAGTTCGATATTGGCTTCGGTACCATTCGGTATGGCATCTTCTGTACTGCAACTAGAAAACAGCATTACAATCATCGCCGATAATAGTCCACTTACTTTTAGAATTTTCATTTTTTTTAGATTTAATAAATTAGAGTGAAATGTTTCTATAGGGTTAGCGGAAGACTTATTTTGTTACCCGAAATAAAGATAAAAGTTTATTTTTGTCCGGAATCCCCGGTAAATGAAAAACAACGCTAAGAACTTAAATGCCCTCCTCGAAGGCGACTCAAGGGAGATACAGAAAATCTATCAAAAGAATTTTCTGAAGGTGAAAAGGTTTATTCTTCAAAATAAAGGGCAGGAAGCAGACGCCGAAGACATTTTCCAAAAGGCGTTGATTCAAATTACGGTGCGCTACCGAAGGGAAAAATTTGAGATAACCTCCAGTTTTGAAGCGTACCTGTTTACGGCTTGCAAAAACCTTTGGCGAAGAGAGTTAAATAAATCGAAAAAATGGGTAACAGGAGAACGGGAGGTGTCACTTATAGACGAAGAACAAGATCAGGCATTGGCATTGCTCGAGCAAAAAAGATGGGAACTGTTTACGCAAAATATGGAGCGTATCTCGGAAAATTGTAGAAAAATTCTCCGGCTATTTTTCGCAAAAGTGTCCTATCGAAAAATGATGGAACAACTAAACTATAACAGTGAGAATGTGGTACGCCAACGCGTGTTTAAGTGTAAAGCGAAACTAGCACAATTGGTGAAAAATGACCCCCGTTATAATTCCTTAAAAGAATTATGAGTACCGAAGACCAACAACTAATTGAAAACTATTTAAGAGGTTCTCTGTCCGAAGCGGAAAAAAGGGATTTTCATGAGCGTTTGGAAATGGATCCCGGTTTTCGAGATGTATTTAACTTTGAGAAACAACTCTTTGATACTCTCTCTGAAAAAAGCTGGAGTTTTGTGGAAAAAACCGATTCTCAAGAGGTCAAAGAATATACTGCACTCTTCAAAAAAAAAGAAACTCAGGAACTAAAAGAATCCCTGGAGGAAGCCGCTTCGAACTATAAGAATCAAAAGCCCGGAAAAGGAAAGAAATGGATATGGTATGCCAGTGCGGCCCTACTTCTCATTTTATTGTCCCTGATTCCGTTTATAGCGTCCAAACCCGATGCGGAACAATTGTATGCAACTTATCTGGATGCATCAAAACTTCCCACCATTGCGGTTAGAGGAAATAACGAAGACAGCTTATTGATTAGAGCGCAACAGTTATTTGAACGCAAGGATTATGAACAGTCTCTTACCATTTTGGAAAATGAATTGGAAAATGCTCTTAAGAACAGAGGCGCCATCTATTTGTATACGGGTATTGCCCAAATGGAATTAGATCAATTTGAAAGAGCTGAAACCACTTTCGACCAACTTATCGACTCCGACCTCATGGATAATCAAAGGGGATATTGGTATAAAGCGTTGCTGTATATAAAGAAGAATGAAATGGATAAGGCAGAATCTTTATTAGTGGAGATCACCCAAAATTCTTATTATAACACTTCCTTAGCTCAGGATTTGCTGGACGAGCTGCGATAAACCCCTCGTAAAATCGAAGTATTTTGTAATACACTTATACCCTAGTGTTATATCATTCTTATGGGCAGTTTTCCTGCCATAAGTTATCAACAATATTTTGCATATTTGGAAATATTCCATAATTTTGGAATAAATCCAATATGTATATTAATACGCACACATATTATAGTCTTCGTTATGGCACTATCAAGCCTAAAAATCTGCTGCAATATGCACAGGAACTGGGCATTGAGAGCTTTGCTTTAACCGATATCAATACCACCTCGGCTTGTATGGATGTGTTGCGCCTGGCACCTAAATATGGGGTTCGTCCTGTAATGGGAGTTGATTTTAGGAATCATTCCAAACAACAATTCATCATATTGGCAAAAAACAATGAGGGATTTCAAAATATCAATACCTACTTGTCTCAATTTTTGTACAATGATAATGAGATCCCCTTCAAAGCAAAAGTGCTACCCCAAACCTTTGTAATCTACCCATTTTCAGATTTCCAGGGGAGTTCTCTTTTAG
>JBCBDM010000041.1:0-2065 GCA_038529705.1 Bacteroidota bacterium | reverse complement strand
TAAGTCTGTTCAGGTCTTCAGCCTTTACCCCTAAAAACTCATGCTCTAAAAGAGAACTCCCCTGGAAATCTGAAAATGGACAAACTGGTCCTCTTACATACGGTTTCCTTTCAGCACAAGAAAGGATTTAGTACACATAGATTATTGCGTGCTATCGATAATAATACGCTGCTAAGTAAGCTTCCGGCCGAGCAGCAAGGCAGTCCTAACGACATTCTTTGCAAGCCCTCCACACTAAAAACTACTTTTGAAGAGTTCCCGGAACTTATCCAAAATGCACAAGAGCTATTAGACCAATGTCGGGTTCATTTCGATTTCAGTAAAGAGAATCCCAATAATCAAAAAGCCTATACAGGAAATGAGTATATGGACTTTCGCTTACTGAAAAAGCTCACCTATGACGGACTCGAATATCGTTACGGAACCCACCCTTCCGAAGCCATCCTCTCCCGAATCAAAAAGGAACTGGATATCATTCAACAAAAGGGATTCGTATCCTATTTCCTCATTAATTGGAAGATCTTGAAATATGCCAGAAATAAAGGGTATTTCTATGTAGGCCGCGGAAGTGGTGCCAATAGTGTGATTGCATATCTGCTTCGTATTACCGATGTGGATCCTATTGAATTGGATCTCTATTTTGAACGCTTCATCAATCTGTATCGGAAGAATCCCCCCGATTTCGATATTGACTTTTCCTGGGCAGACCGGGATGATATTACCGAATTTATTTTCCGAAGATTTCCAAACACTGCCTTGCTAACCGTTTACAACACTTTTAAATATAGGGCAGCCATAAGAGAATTAGGGAAGGTATTTGGACTTCCAAAGACAGAGATCGATGTACTCTCCAAAGGAGAATACAACTATAAAAGTCTGGACAAGTTGTCACAATTAGTGGTACAGTATGGAGAACTTATCCAGGGATTTCCCAACTACCTGGGAATCCATGCCAGTGGTATTATAATTTCTGAAAAGCCCATCCACTATTATACGGCCACCTTCATGCCTCCAAAAGGTTTTCCCACCACCCAATTCGATATGATTGTTGCTGAAGATATTGGGCTGTATAAGTTTGATATTTTAAGTCAGCGTGGTTTGGGAAAGATCAAAGATGCTGTTGAAATAGTGCGTTATAACCATCCGGAAGATCCAATGATCGATATACATGACATTAAACGTTTCAAGGAAGATGAGCGTATTAAATACTTATTGAGAAATGCCAAAGCCATTGGCTGCTTTTATGTAGAGTCGCCTGCTATGCGAATGTTATTACGCAAACTACAGGTAGATGACTATCTGGGGTTGGTGGCGGCAAGCTCAGTCATACGGCCAGGGGTGTCGAAATCAGGAATGATGAGGGAGTATATTCTACGTTTTCGATACCCTGAGCGCCGTAAAGATGCCCATCCGGTGATGTTGGATATCATGCCGGAAACCTATGGGGTTATGGTCTATCAAGAAGACGTGATCAAGGTAGCCCATTACTTTGGGGAGCTTACCCTTGGTGAAGCCGATATGTTGCGGCGGGGAATGTCAGGGAAATTTAGGTCCCGTGAAGAGTTTTTAAAAGTAAAAGATCAATTTTTTGAGAACTGCAAAAAATCCGGAAAGCCGGAAGCACTCACCAAAGAAGTCTGGCGACAAACCGAGAGTTTTGCTGGTTATGCCTTTGCCAAGGGGCATTCGGCTTCCTATGCCGTAGAGAGCTACCAAAGCCTGTTTTTAAAGGCATATTATCCTTTGGAGTATATGGTGGCTACTCTTAATAATGGAGGAGGTTTCTACAGGAGTGAACTATATGTACATGAAGCGCGTATGCATGGAGGGAACATACTCCCGCCTTGTGTGAATTCAGGCTTTGGAAAAGCCGTTATTCATGGAAAAGACATTTATCTTGGATTTGGCTTTTTGCAATCGCTGGAATCCAAAACCATTCAGCGCTTCGTCACCGAGAGAATGGAAAGGGGAACTTATAAAAATTTGGACGATTTTATCGACAGAGTTCCTATTTCGATGGAGCAAATAGCTATTCTCATCAAGATCAATGCCTTTCGATTTACAC
>JBCBDM010000040.1:0-22688 GCA_038529705.1 Bacteroidota bacterium | reverse complement strand
ACTATTACTAAACACTCGACAGTTATACGGGACTAAAAAGTGGGTGCGATTCCCTATTGCATTTGTTATTATCGGAGGTATTGGGGCTCTAATTATGTTTTCATCTGTAGACGATACTCCCCCGGAACCGGGACAGCAAAAATCGTACTTCGAGCAGACCCTTACCTGGGAGTTGCGAACCAAAGTTTGGAAATGTGTAGCGCATATTCATAGCGAACAAGGTCTGATCGTCTCGGGATTTGGATATGATGAGACCAAAAATAAATTAGTGGCCTGTTATGAGCAGCAGATAAAGGAAACGAATAAGAAGGAGCAATTCATAACGTCTCGATACAATACTCACAATCAATTTGTGGATATATATTTTAATTGGGGAATTGTGGCCCTGGCGTTATTCTTGTTGTTTTTAGGGGTGGTATTTATCAAGAACAGGAAACAATTTATGCCTACGGCATTTTTGATCGTTTTGGTGAGCTATTGCATGGTGGAGAATGTATTTCACAGACAAATAGGGTCTTACTACCTGGGGTTTGTTTTAATTGTGATGTTAATTCGAAATCAGCTTTCAGAAAACAAAGCCGAAAAAGAAGTTGAATAATAGTAGCAAATTGTATTTTTGCACACTTTGGAATCTGTGCAGTGACACAGTTGGTAAAATTTAAAAATGAAGACTCCGTTGAGAGTTGATTAATTAGATGAAAATAGCAGTTATTGGAACAGGATATGTTGGGCTGGTCACAGGAACTTGTTTGGCTGAAACAGGGAATGAGGTGATTTGTGTAGATATCGATGCGGAAAAAGTGGAAAAAATGCGCAATGGAGTGGTGCCAATTTATGAACCACACTTGGATGTGCTTTTTGAACGAAACATCAAGGCGAACAGGCTCCGTTTTACGACATCGCTGGAAGAAGGTTTGGAACATGGAGAGATCGTTTTTTTAGCACTACCAACACCCGAAGATGAGGATGGTTCTGCGGATCTGTCTTATGTGTTGAATGTGTCGGAAGAAATCGGAAAAAAGATAAAAGAGTACAAAGTAATTGTAGATAAAAGTACGGTGCCGGTGGGAACGGCAGAAAAGGTGAAAGCCGTGATCGGGAAAAACGCAACTTGTGATTTTGATGTGGTTTCCAATCCGGAATTTCTTAGAGAAGGCTTTGCGGTGGACGATTTTTTGAAGCCGGAACGGATAGTCGTTGGATCCAGTAGCGATAGAGCTACAGGGCTTATGAAGAAATTATACGATCCTTTCGTTCGATCCGGAAACCCCGTGATCATCATGGATGAGAAATCGGCCGAATTAACTAAATACGCCGCCAACTCATTTTTAGCTACCAAGATTACATTCATGAATGAGATCGCCAACTATTGCGAAAAGGTGGGTGCCGATGTGGATAAGGTACGAGTAGGAATGGGAACCGACTCCAGAATAGGAAAACGTTTCCTTTTCCCTGGCATTGGGTATGGAGGTTCTTGTTTTCCTAAGGATGTGAAGGCACTCCAAAAAGCAGGAAAGGATGAGAGCTATGATTTTAAGATCCTCAGTGCTGTGATCGATGTAAACCGGAAACAAAAGAGTATCCTTATCCCTAAGATCGAAGCACATTTTAACCATGATCTCAACGGAAAGAACATCGCGATTTGGGGATTGGCATTCAAACCCGAAACAGACGATATCAGAGAGGCACCTTCTATAGATATTATGAATGCCTTATTGGATAGAGGAGTGAATTTAAGTGTGTTCGATCCGGAGGCCATGCCAAATATTGAACGAAAATTTGGAAATAAGTTGCACTATGCAAAATCTATGTACGGTGCTTTGGAAGGTGCAGATGCCATTGTAATTTGTACAGAATGGAGCATTTTTAGGTCACCTAATGTTGAGAAAGTGAAAGAGCTATTAACGGCTCCGGTAATTTTTGATGGAAGAAACCTCTATCGGGTGAAAGACATGGAGAAGGAAGGGTTTACATATATTTCCATAGGAAGAAAAGAAGCAAACTAAACGAAATGGGTCAGGTTAAGAAAAGAGTGTTGGTTACAGGAGCTGCGGGTTTTCTGGGGTCTCACCTCTGTGATAAATTCATCGCGGAAGGATATAATGTGGTGGGAATGGACAACCTCATTACAGGCGATCTAAAGAACATTGAACATCTTTTTGCCTTGGAATCTTTCGAATTCTATCATCACGATGTCACGAAATTTGTGCATGTTCCTGGACGCGTGGACTATATACTTCACTTTGCTTCTCCGGCCAGCCCTATCGATTATCTAAAAATCCCCATTCAAACATTGAAGGTAGGCTCCCTGGGAACCCATAACCTTTTGGGACTGGCTAAGGAAAAGAATGCGCGTATCCTTATTGCCTCTACCTCGGAAGTATACGGAGATCCTTTGGTCCACCCCCAAAATGAAGAATACTACGGAAACGTTAATACCATAGGTCCCAGAGGAGTATACGACGAAGCAAAACGGTTTCAGGAATCCATTACCATGGCCTATCACCGGTTTCACGGATTGGAAACACGTATTGTTAGAATATTCAATACCTATGGACCACGAATGCGACTCAATGATGGTAGGGTGATTCCGGCATTTATGGGACAAGCCTTAAGGGGAGAGGACCTCACCGTTTTTGGTGATGGCCAGCAAACCCGGTCCTTTTGTTATGTAGATGATCAAATAGAAGGGATATATCGATTGTTATTGAGCGATTATTCATTGCCCATCAATATTGGGAACCCTCATGAGATCACCATCCTGGATTTTGCGGAAGAGATTATTAAACTCACTGGAACGGAGCAAAAGATTATTTTTAAGGACCTGCCAAAAGACGATCCGCTGCAAAGACAACCCGATATAACTAAAGCCAAGGAAATCTTAGATTGGGAACCCATGGTTTCCCGAGAAGAAGGAATGAAGAGGACCTTTGCGTATTTTAAAAATTTAACAGAGGAAGAGCTTTTTAAAAGTGAACATAAGGACTTTTCAAAGCACAATAGACTGTAGGAATGATTTATAAAACAGGGAGATATTCGGGGTTTCTAAGACCCATTTCATATATCATTGATCTATTGATCATCCATTTATTGGCCTATCCCTTTTTCGAATCCCAACTCCTGTATCTTAATTATATCATTTTTGTCTCCATTGCATGGATCATTGTCTCACTTCGGTCTCATTTTTATGAGATCTATCGGTTTACAAGAGTAACAAAGATCCTGTCCCTCGTTGGGAAGCAAGGGATTCTATTTTTTCTTCTGGTTTTCGCATTTTTTGGATTTTATAGTGAATTACTACAGGATCCATGGTCATTAACCCTATACGCCCTGCAGGTTATTCTGCTCATTGCCATAGCGAAATTAGCCATCTATTACCTCTTGAAGAAGTACAGAGTACTGCTTCGTGGAAATTTGCGCAGGGTCGTTATTTTAGGTCTCAATCAGAAAACAGATCAGTTACGAAAGTTTTTCAATGATAATCCGGAGTATGGATACCAATTGAAAGAAACCTTCGACCTAAGTGGGCCGGAGAAGGTTTCTATGGATGAGTGTTTGGATTATATAGACCACAACAATATCGATGAGATCTATTCTTCGGTGGCTGAAATGAGTAATGAGAATCTCACCAAGTTGATCGATTATGCAGACAATAACCTCAAGATATTAAAGTTCATTCCAGATAATAAAGAAATTTATAGTAAGCGCCTTGACTTTACCTATTATGGCTTCCTTCCGATCCTTTCCATGCGAAAGATCCCGATTGAAGAGCCCTTCAATAAATTCATAAAAAGAGGATTCGATATTGTGCTGTCCCTGGTGATCATTGTAGGGGTTTTGTCCTGGCTCACCCCATTGCTCGGGTTGATCATCAAGCTGGAATCCAAGGGGCCAGTCTTTTTCAAGCAAAAGCGAAACGGTTTGGATTACAAAGAATTCTATTGCTATAAATTTCGCTCCATGCGGCCTAATCCTATGGCCCATCTACATCAGGTTCGAAAGGATGACCCCAGGGTAACTCGAATAGGAAGGATCATTAGAAAGACCAGTATCGACGAGCTTCCACAGTTCATCAATGTACTAAAGGGAGAAATGAGTGTGGTGGGCCCGCGCCCTCATATGGTGAGTCATACCCATATGTACGCAGAACGAGTGGATAAGTTCATGGTACGTCACTTCATTAAACCCGGAATTACTGGATTGGCCCAGGTAAGCGGATACCGCGGGGAAGTGGAGGACGAGAATCATATTATCAATCGCGTGAAGTACGATATCTTTTATCTGGAGAATTGGTCCCTATTCCTGGACATCAAGATTGTGACACAAACTATTTACAATGCACTCCGAGGTGAAGAAAGAGCTTATTAATAGCGATCCTTTAGTTTCCATTATCACCCCATTGTTTAATGCCCAATCCTTTATTGCCCAAACCCTGGAGAGCATCCAGAATCAGACGTATTCAAATTGGGAACTTATCATCGTGGATGACGCCTCCGGCGATGATTCGGTTGCTATCGTTCTTAAAGCTGCGCAAGATGATTCGAGAATAAGGTTGGTACAACATGACGAAAACAAGGGCGCCGCACATTGTAGGAATAGGGCAACAGAATTGGCACGAGGAGACTATATAGCATTTCTGGACAGTGACGACCTATGGCATCCTGAGAAGTTGGAAAAGCAAATAACTTTTATGCAGAAGAACCATTGTGAGGTATCTTATACCAGTTATCTGCATATCGATGAGCAAGGAAATTCCCTTCAGAAACGAATCATAGCCCTACCTTCTCTCTCGTACCAAAAACAACATAGAAATAACTACATCGGAAATCTTACGGGAATGTATAATGCAGCTATCCTGGGTAAAATAGAAGCCCCTGGGATTCGTAAAAGGCAGGATTGGGCGGTATGGCTTGAAGCGATCAAAAAAAGTGGGAAACCCGCATTAGGTATTCAGGAGGACCTGGCTTATTACAGAGTACGCAAGGGATCCATAAGTTCGAATAAGATCGATCTTGTGAAATACAACTTCAAGTTCTATCGGATATACTTAAGGTACTCCTGGGGGAGATCTGCTCTCAGTTTACTTAGATTCTTCTGGGAATATTTTTTGGTACGGCCCAAACAGATAGAGAAATTATAGCCTGGAGATAAATTGCTTTAATTTTCCCCTTCGGCTGCGGTCCATTATCGAAGCTCTTTCAAAAACCAATTTCAGATCATCCTCCAAATATTGATACAGGGCTTGTTTAATGGTTTCGGCCTCTTGTGGAGTTAGTTCCCTTTCCGAGGTGTAGATGATTAAAAAGGTATCTAGGGCAGTTTGCTCGATCACAAACTCCTTGACATTTCCATCGTCTTCGATCACACTTTTGGTCACATAGTAAAAGGTAAGTCCCGGTACAGTTTTGCCACCCGGAAGTTGAGCCACGTCATTAGTACGGCCTATAAGTTGCTGAAGGATGGGTTTTTTAAAGGTGCTTTCAGGGGATAGAATTCCGGTATCTCCAATATCATATCGAATCATGGGATGCGCCTTATTGTAGAGTCCGGTGATTACAATCCGACCCGAACTTCCATGGGAAACCGGCTGGTCATTTTGGTTGAGGATCTCTACAAATAAGGTTTCACTATTTACAATAAATTGATCTTCTTTATTGGTAAATGCGATGAGATCCAGTTCGCTGGCACCATATTCGTTGATCACGGGAACACCAAAAGCATCCTGCATCAATTGCTTATCACTTTCATACAACATTTCGCTGGTCACAATACAGTATTTCAAGCTTGGACAGATTTGAGTAAGGACGATATTTTTGTTCCGAAGAAATTTGGCGAATAAGACAATGGAACTGGTGTAGCCATTGATGTAGTCAAATTTCTTTCGTCGGAAGACCTTGAGGAACTGTGCCATTTTTTCATCGGAAAGATCGAAAATAGGAAAGCGATAGCGACTACTTAGACGATCTTTAAGACGTTCTTTACGGTACCCCAATGGGTCCAGAGGAATACCATAAAACCGCGCCTGAAACGAATTGTGAAAGTCTAGCCCAAACCACCCAAATCGGTCAATTATTTCTGCCCAGGTAAGGGCATGGCAAAATTTATCCTTGGCGAAAATGAAAGGATGCCCACTGGAACCGGAAGTCTTATTTACATAGACCTTTTTTTCAGGATATCCTGGAGTTAGACGTTCTTGCAAAGGTTTCTGAAGGTCTCCTTTTCGCATCACAGGGATGTCCTCCCATTTCGAAATGACCGTATTCCCAAGAAAGGTCTTGTAAAAGGTATTTTGAGTTCGGTGAAAATCAAATATCTCTTGTCGTTTCTCTCGAATATGCTTGCCGTATTCCTCCTCGGGTATCGATTGAATCTTTTGCAATTGAGCCTTGGCTTCCTCAATGGGAAAACCGTTCAATTTCAAGCTAAGTTCAAATAAATTCAATCGACAAATGTTGGTGCGTCAATTTACAAACAATTACTTTTGTACTCCAAAATAAATCCAATACACATGAATATCCTTGTCTTGGGCTCTGGAGGCCGTGAACATACATTTGCTTATAAAATTGCTCAAAGTGATCGCTGTGAAAAGCTATTTGTAGCTCCGGGAAATGCCGGAACCGCTCAAATAGCGGAAAACCTTCCCATTGCAGTAAACGATTTTCAGGCGATTAAGGATTGCGTATTGGAACATAAGATTGAGATGGTTGTGGTGGGCCCGGAGGATCCCCTGGTCAATGGAATTACAAATTTCTTTGCAGACAGTAGCTCATTAAAGGACGTCTTGGTGGTGGGGCCTTCTAAACGAGGTGCCCTATTGGAAGGCAGTAAGGAGCGTGCCAAGGAATTTATGATGGCGCATAATATACCCACAGCGGCTTATGCCAGTTTTACAGCGCAGAGTTTGGAGGCTGGGAAACAATTTTTGGAAACTTTGAAACCACCTTATGTACTCAAAGCAGATGGTTTGGCTGCGGGTAAAGGAGTTTTGATCATTGAGAATCTCGAGGAAGCCAAAACCGAGTTGGAGAATATGCTATCGCATTCCAAATTCGGTGCAGCCAGTGAAACGGTGGTCATCGAGGAGTTCCTCGATGGCATTGAACTGAGTGTTTTTGTATTAACCGATGGTGAGAACTATAAAATCCTACCAACAGCGAAGGATTACAAACGTATAGGAGAAGGAGATACGGGGCTCAACACTGGAGGAATGGGAGCCATTTCCCCTGTCCCTTTTGCGGATGAAACCCTGATGGTTAAGATCGAAGAACGTATTGTGAAACCTACGGTCCACGGATTGAAGAAAGAAGAAATCGATTACAAGGGCTTTGTATTTATTGGATTGATCAAGGTAAATGACGAACCCTACGTGATTGAGTACAACGTAAGAATGGGTGATCCTGAAACAGAGGTGGTCCTACCCAGAATCAAGACCGATCTGGTGAGTCTGCTGGAAGCTACTGCTAAGGGCAAACTGAATGAGGTTGACATTGAAATTGACCCTAGAGCTGCGGCCACTGTGATGGTGGTTTCGGGAGGATACCCGGAGTCCTATGATAAGGGGAAAGAGATCTTCGGAACGGAACGGATAGGAAATTCTATTTTGTTCCATGCAGGAACGATTATAAGAGATGGAAACCTGGTAACTAATGGGGGGCGAGTTATGGCTATAACTTCTCTGGATACCGATTTCAGACAGGCACTAAAAAAATCTTATCAAAACATAGAGGAACTAAGTTTCGATAAGATGTATTATAGAACCGATATCGGTTTTGACCTGTAATCCTTTTTAAAAGGGACTAACCTTTTAGTCGTTTCCTAGGAAAGAATGAGAGATCTGGCTGCGATCCTCCTCATTGTTATCGTTGAATTTCTTCAGTTCCAGCATCCAGTAAGTGAAAGCCACAAAACCAATTAAGGTAAATACCCAGGTCATTATGTTGGCACTCCACCAGCTTTCCAACTCTAAAGTACGCAGTGCATCATAAGGCACAAAAAGTACTCCCTCCGCAAATTCCTGTATTCCTTCAAAAAAACCTTTCCAAGACATATCTGTATATTTATACCGCAAAAATATAAATAATGAACTATGCTTACAAGCTTTTTTGGTAAATCCAGCCCACTAAATTTTTTGCTGGTAAGTATTTATGTTCTGTTTATTTCTTTGGGATATTATTTCGGGAATTCCGAAGGCAGTTTTGTCCTGACAGAGATGCTATCTTTTGTCTTTACCTTAGGCATACTCATTTTTAGCATGTTCGTCCTGGATTTCACTATTCGTAAGAATGGGCTCACTCTTATAAACACCTATGATATATTACTTTTCTCTTGTGCTGCCATGATGTTGTCCATGCTTATGCCAGCTAGCCAGATAGTGATTTCTAATTTGTTTTTGTTATTGGCCATGCGACGGGTATTTAGCCTACAATCATTTAAAAACAACGAAAGAAAGATTTTAGATGCCTCCCTATGGATAGCTATAGCTTCTGTCTTTTATTTTTGGAGCTTGTTGTTTGTGGTGGCTCTTTACATAGCGATTTCCCTAAAACCTCAAAAAAGTGTTCGTTACTTCTTAATTGCCCCGGTGACCTTTTTTGGCATCTTCTTGGTCGCAACCGCATATCACTATATTCATGAGGACTCCTTTGGGTGGTTTGTGAATTGGTTGGGCGATGTGTCTTTTCAGTTTTCGCCTTATTCAGATATAAGAATCCTAATTTTCCTGACATTTATCGGGTCTTTACTTATTTGGACGGTTTTCTCCAAGATAGCCTCTATCTCGGCTGCTCCCAAGAAAGACAGACCCAACCAGATTCTATCCCTCTATGTTCTCCTAGTCTGTTTGATGATTTCCCTGCTATGTCCCGAAAAAACAGGAGCGGAATTTCTATTTTTCCTGGCTCCGGCTGCCATAATTTTCGCTGGATATATTGAAAAGAAAACAGAGGTGTGGTTCAAAGAGATATTGCTTTGGGTCTTTGTGCTTATTCCCTTAATTTTTATATGGATCTAAGGGAAGAGAAGAGAAGGAATGCTTATAATTTTAAAAGGTTACTCCAGCAAAATATAATACCTTTGCAACCCAAGCAATGATAAATAAATGAACATGTTCACAGAAATCGCGAATAAGATATTTCAAGAAGTAATTACGACCTATCATCTAGTGGATGATCCTTATCAGTCATTCACAAATCCCTATGACAAAGACACACAACTCTTAGAACATTTGTTGTATCGAAAGTGTTGGATCGATACGGTGCAATGGCATTATGAAGACATTATTCGCGATCCAAATATTGACCCTGTCGCAGCGCTGGATCTTAAAAGAAAGATCGACGCGTCCAACCAGGACCGGACAGATATGGTTGAATATATTGATAGTTATTTCCTCGATAAGTACAGTGATGTAAATGTGCTCGAAAATGCCACCATCAATACCGAGAGTCCTGCCTGGGGGGTAGACCGTTTATCCATCCTTGCCCTAAAAGTGTATCACATGGAGGAAGAAGCTACACGCAAGGATGCTTCCGAAGAACATCGAGCCGCCTGCCAGAAGAAATTAGAGGTTCTATGGGAGCAGCGCACAGATCTAAGCACGGCGATTCAACAACTTTTGGACGATATAGACCACGGAAGAAAGTATATGAAGGTGTATAAACAGATGAAGATGTACAATGATGATGAGTTAAATCCCGTACTTCGAGGGCAGAAATAATAACTCCTCTGGAAAGGGGTTAGGGTCTATCATGCCAAAACCAAACCACATACTCGTAATAAGACTTTCGGCCATGGGCGACGTGGCTATGACGGTACCTGTTTTGAGAGTGGTGGCACAAACCTATCCTGAACTTTTACTTACCGTGGTTTCCAGACGACTCTTCCAACCCCTGTTTGCCGATATCCCCAATGTTCAATTCCTGGAGGCAGATGTCTATGGAAAACACAAGGGTTTGTTTGGTTTGATAAAATTGGCTAAGGAAGCCAGAGCTTTAGGGATCGATGCTGTGGCAGACCTACACAATGTAATTAGATCTAAAACTCTTTCCAGGAACCTAAGTTTTAGAGGTGTTGCCAGCGCTACTATTAACAAGGGACGGGCGGAAAAGAAGAAATTGGTTAACTCGAAAGGCATGGGATTGGTACAATTAAAATCCACTCATGAACGTTACGCGGAAGTATTTGCAACATTAGGATTTCCCATTGATTTGAGGCAACATCAATTTCCAGAGCGAAAATCCCTAAGTCCTCGTTTGCATTCACTTATAGGGTCCGAACCAAAGAAATGTATTGGTATAGCACCCTTTGCTGCTTACAAAAGCAAGATGTATCCCTTGGAAATGACCGAAAAGGTCATTGAGACTTTGGATGCCTCACAGCGATATAGACTCATGCTTTTTGGCGGAGGAAAGGAAGAGGTCGATGAACTCAAACGCTGGGAAGGACAGTATACCAGTGTTACTAATATAGCGGGGACACTTCCTTTTGAAGAGGAGCTAAATCTTATCTCGAATCTGGATCTCATGCTTTCCATGGATAGTGCCAATGGGCATCTTGCTGCCCTCTTTGGTATTCCAGTGATCACCTTATGGGGAGTGACCCATCCCTATGCAGGTTTTGTCCCATTCGGACAACCTGCGGACAACCAGTTAATGGCAGACAGAAATCAATATCCCTTGATTCCTACTTCGATATACGGGAACAAAGTTCCCGAAGGTTATGAAGATACCATGGCGACCATTTCTACGGAAGAGATCGTGGAGAAAATACTGGCGACTATTTAATTTTAGACATCATCGTAGTCCACTTCCAAGGTTGAGGTAGTTGGGTGAGACTGACAGGTAAGGATCAAACCTTCCTCCAGTTCGGAGTCGGTTAGAATCTGATTCTTTCGCATTTCCACTTTCCCTTTGGTTACTCTGGCGATACAAGAACTGCAAATTCCTCCCTGACAGGAGTAAGGTACGTCCAGGTCTTGATCCAATGCTGCATCCAGTACGCTTTTCTCCTGAGACATTTGAAAGGTCTCTGTTTCATCATCGACAGTGATGGTAATGGTAGTGGTTCCATCATGATTTTCGGTCAGCTCTCCTTCTTCGGAAGTAGTAAAGAGTTCGTACAAAATATTCTCTCCCGCCACTCCTCTACTGTGTAGTGTTTCAGTAACCTCCTGGATCATGGCTTCTGGCCCACAGAGGTAATAGGTACTGAAGTTAACGGCTCCATATTTGTTCTTGAGGAGATAATTAACCACAGAACGGTCGATTCGACCACGTAAGGCATTTTCTTCCTTGCTTCGACTAAAGATATACTCCACTTTTAGGCGATCACCATAACTGGATTTGAGCGCTTCCAATTCAGCGGTAAACATAGCTTCTTCCAAAGTCTGATTGCCATAGACCAATACGAAAGAACTTTTTGGTTCTCGCTCCAATACATCTGTTATAATGGACAGTACGGGGGTGATTCCACTACCCGCGGCAAAAGCGCCATAGGTATTTTCATTCGCTTCATTAGGTTGAAAGACAAAATGACCCTCGGGAGGCATGACCTCTAAAAGGTCGCCCTCCTTTAGTTGTTCGCTTGCATACACGGAAAAGGTTCCTCCCTCGACTTTTTTAATACCCACCTTCAGCTTGCCACTATTGGGGCTACTGCAAATAGAATAGGCCCTTCGTATTTCGGAACCATCGACAAAGTGTTTGAAAGTAATATATTGCCCGGCCTTAAACGCAAAACTTCGGGACAAGGATTCAGGGATATGTAAGGTAATAGAAACGGAGTTGGGAGTTTCTTTTTTGACCTCAGAAATAGTGAGACTGTGAAAGTCGGTCATAGCAAAAAAATTTCGGCTAAAATACAAAGGAAATTTTGGCTAAATGCTCAATTAAATGTGAAAGCTTCCTGATTTTTAAGGCAAATTTCAAGAGAAACCAAAAAGAATGGTATTTTTACGGTTCCTTTGGGCCTATGACATACTAAAAACAAAGGATTTAAGTTACAGTATCATACAAACGAAAAGAATCTTGATGCGCATACAAAAAATTACGATACTACTGGTAACCGTTTTCCTGCTAGCTGCCTGCTCCAGAAAGAAGAGTACGTTTATGAGCAGGAATTATCACGCGGTAACAGCCGAATTCAATGCACTGTATAATGGAGATGTATCCCTCGCAGAAGGCAAGGAGGAATTGGCACTTACATATAGAGATAATTTTTGGGAGATTCTACCTGTTGAACGCTTTGAGTTGAAGGAGGGCATCAAGTTACCTGGGGATCAGGAAAAGTCTAATCCGAAGTTTGAAAGAGCGGAGGAAAAAGCGGCAAAGGCTATCCAGAAACATTCTATTTATATCAACGGAAAGGAATACAATCCGCAGATCGATGAAGCGTATATGTTATTGGGAAAAGCTCGTTATTACGATCAACGATTTGTCGCTTCTCAGGATGCCTTCAATTTCATCCTGAACAGATATCCAACTTCCAACAGCATTAATGAAGCGAATATGTGGAAAGCAAAATCCAATATTCGATTGAGTAATGAGGAAGGAGCTTTAGAGGAACTGAGTAAGTTACTGGAGGATGAAAACCTTAGTGAAGAGGATAATGCAGATGCTTCCGCCATCATGGCTCAGGCCTACATTAACCTGGATTCGTTAGAAGCGGCCCTCCCTTATATTAAATTGGCTTCCGAATATGTTCGGGACAATGAACTAAAAGGGCGCTATTCTTATATCAAAGGACAGTTATACGATCGATTAGAACAAAAGGACAGTGCAAATATGGCCTATCAAGAAGTGATCGACCTGAATAGAAAGTCTCCCAGGGTCTATATGATCAACGCCTACATCGCTCAGGGGAAGAACTTCGATTATGAGAATGAGGATAAGGTTGCCTTCTTAGAATTACTTCAGGACTTGGAAGAGAATCGTGAAAACAGACCTTTTCTGGATATTATTTATAATCAAATGGGCGATTACTATCGCAACACGGCCAATATAGACACAGCGGTAATCTATTATAATAAGTCGATTAGAACCTTTCGTGAGAACAGGATACTGCAGTCCGTGAACTATTCGACTTTGGCAGAAATCAATTTCGACAATGCCAAATATAAGAGAGCCGGAGCGTATTACGATAGTACGCTTACCTTCCTGGAACCAAAAACCCGACCTTGGAGACGAGTGAAGAAAAAGCGAGAGAACCTTGACGATGTCATAAAATATGAAGATATCGCAGCCGAGAACGATTCCATTTTGCGAATAGCTTCCATGAGCGAGACACAGCAGCGGGAGTTTTTTACAGAATATACCAGAAAGTTGAAGGAAAAGGCAATTGCAGATTCCATCGCCAGTGCCAAGGCTCAAGAAAGTATTGCCAATCAGGAATTTTACAAGAAACAGAATCAAGCAGAAGGGAAAGAGGGAGGTACATTCTATTTTTACAACAGTACAACCGTTTCCTACGGAAGAGTAGAATTCAAAAAGATATGGGGGGATAGAAAGTTAGAGGATAACTGGAGATTGTCGTCCAAGCGAAATACCCTAAGCGACGGAGAGATCGCAGAAGGCAAGGAAGAGCCCATAGCCGAAAGTGAATTGTACAAGCCGGAAACGTATCTGGAGAAAATACCAAAGGATCCAAAGGTGATCGATAGCCTTACTGCAGATCGTAATTTTGCATACTATCAGCTAGGGTTAATTTACAAGGAAAAATTTAGAGAGTATGGTTTAGCTACGGATCGTCTGGAAAAATTGTTGAGCTATGGTCCGGAGGAGCGCCTGGTGCTTCCGGCCAAATACAATCTCTACAAGATCTACGATTTGTTGGAGAGTACGGCGCTCGCCGATAAGTGGAAGAACGATATTTTAAATAATCATCCGGATTCTCGTTATGCGGAGATTCTGAGAAATCCCAATGCTCAGCTGGCCACAGATGAGTCCAGTCCGGAGTTTAAATACAAGGCGCTATACAAGGAGTTTGAAGCGGCCAATTATCGTCAGGTGATCGCTACGGCAGATGAATATATTAGTTTGTATACCGGAAATGCTATAGTACCAAAGCTCGAAATGCTGAAGGCCACCGCCCTGGCCAGACAGGATGGTTTTGAGGCCTACAAAAAAGCATTGAACTTTGTATCGCTAAACTATCCCCAATCTGAAGAAGGAAAGCAGGCTCAGGATATTTATGCAACGGTTTTACCGAAGTTAGCCGTGAAGGATTTTGCAGCGGCAAAGGAAGAAGATAGTTGGAAGGTAGTGTATAAGTTCGATATTTCCGAAACGGAAGCCGCTCAAGAATTGTTGACCAAGCTCAACGAAGCTATCACCAGTTTCAACTATACCAATATGTCCGTATCCATGGATTATTATGATCCGAGTACCCGATTTGTAATTATCCACGGATTAAATACCCAGTTGGGCGGTAGAGGTTTTGCCGAAGTGCTTCAGGAAAGAAAAGAATACAGAATCACTCGTCCTTTCTTCGAAATTTCAACTCCGAATTATAAGATTGTTCAAATTCATAAAAACTTGGAAGACTATTTAGCTTCTGTTAATCCAGGAGAATAAAAAAGTAATCCCCCAAAATAGTAACCTCATGTTTTCAGAAAAAAAAGACAAAAAGATTATGGAACCATCAGCAAGCCAAAACAGAGTAAATGAAGGAACAACCCTAAAAGGAGATATTATCTCTAACGGGTTTTTTAGAATTGACGGAAAAGTAGAAGGAACTATTAGCAAACCTTCCAAAGTAGTTCTGGGTAAAACCGGTGTAATCGTCGGTAAATTAACCTGCGAAAATGCCGACATAGAAGGAAAATTTGAAGGAAACCTTGACGTTTCCGGAACGCTCACCTTAAAATCTACGGCTCATATTGAAGGAGACGTGATCGTTGGAAAATTGGCCGTTGAGCCAGGGGCAACATTCAATGCCTCCTGTTCTATGCACGGCTCTAAGAAGAAAGCTCCGGCAGCAGAAGGTGATAGCAAGGTACATCCCTTCGACCGTCAGCAGCGTATCAAGAAGGCCTCTTCAGATAAAGCTGAGTAAAACAATACTATGGGAAAGAATCCCAAAGGCTTAAGGAACTGGGCAGTATTCTCCGGAATTGGCCTTCAGATGGGCCTGATTATCTATTTGGGTAATCTCTTGGGAATTTGGCTTGACGGTAAGTTAAGTACCACTTTTTTGGAAGCTACTATCACCGTAATTGCCGTTTTTGGAGCGATGTTTTCAGTAATTTATCGACTGAACAAATTTAATGCACGGAATAAATGAAAAGACAATTTATTCTTTTTGTGGGGATTTTCCTGTGCGCGCTCGTATCTATCTATTATGTACATGAATATATTCTTTCAAAAATTTCTATCCATCTGTTCTTTTCGTTGAAGAATGTATATATTTTTCACGGCACCTTTTCAATAATCGTATGCGTTAGTCTTTTGTTTGCTTCCAAAATAGAGCGATTCAAAGATCAGCTAGGGTTTCTTTATTTGGGTTCGGTAGTACTAAAGATTATGGCCTTTGGGGCGCTTTTCCACACCGATTTTTTAGGCACCAGATCACTCACGAGCAACGAAGGTGTTAGTTTGTTAGTTCCTATAGGATTATCTCTATTTTTTGAAGTCTTACTACTCACGAAAACACTAAAAAAAATAGACCTGAAAAAAAAGACTAATTAAGGTGTTTTACTCTAAAAATAATACCTACCTTTGCGCCGAATTTTAAGCTTCACTATTCACAGTATAAAGGAAGTAAAAAGGAATGAAGGTAGTATCAAAAACAATTGCATCTCTAGGTCTTATTTTCTTATGCACGTTTACCGCATGGGCTGGAGGTGAAAAAGGCAAGACAGTTCTCAAAAAAGCTGATCCAGTCAATACTTCAGAAGAAATCAACGAATACATTCAGCATCACGTAAAAGATTCTCACGATTTTCATTTATTCTCCTATTTCTCAGGAGAAGAAGAAAAACATGTTGGGTTCCCGCTTCCTGTTATACTCTGGGGTGAAAATGGCTTGACTTCATTTATGTCGTCGGCTTTTCATCATGATGATAGTGGAAGTGTAATTGTAGAAAAAGGAGGGAGTCGCTTTATTAAAAATCATGGGGTGATTTACGAATTGAATGCAGGAGCTACTTCGCTCGAAATGGATGACCATCACCATCCGGTAAATGCTAGCAAACCTTTTGATTTGTCTATTACCAAAAGCGTTTTTGGTATCATTCTTTTTGGATTATTATTATTGCTATGGTTTGGTGGCTTAGCCAAACAATACAAAAACAAGAAGGTGCCCACTGGTTTTGGTCGAGTATTAGAACCTTTGGTGATATATGTACGTGACGAGATTGCCAAGCCTAATATAGGTCCTAGATACAGAAAGTTTACGGGGTATCTAATGACCGTCTTTTTCTTTATTTGGTTGTCTAATTTATTTGGACTTGCCCCCTTTGGATTCAATATCACAGGACAATTAGCTGTGACTGCTTCTTTGGCAATTTTCACCTTGGTGGTTTATTTGTTTTCAAGTAATGGTCACTTTTGGAGTCATCAATTATGGATGCCAGGTGTTCCTTATCCAATTAGACCATTATTAGCGGTTATTGAGTTGGCGGGAACCCTGTTAATTAAACCATTTGCGTTGATGGTTCGTTTGTTTGCCAATATTACTGCGGGACACATTGTAGTAATGAGTTTGATCTCCATAGGGATATTAATGAAGAGCAGTATGTCTGCCGTAGGATCAACAACCTTGTCCCTAGTGTTGTCCATGTTTATAACTTTAATTGAAGTGCTTGTCGCTTTTCTTCAGGCCTATATTTTTACGATGTTATCGGCATTGTTTATAGGGATGGCTGTGGAAGAGCCTGAGCATCATTAATATTTAATTTTATTTGTTTAACTATATATTTAAATTATGTCTTTAGCAATTCTTCAAGAAGCTTCTTCATTAGTCCCTAACCTAGTAGGTGCTGGTTTAATCGTAATCGGTGCTGGTATCGGTTTAGGACAAATTGGTAGAGGTGCCATGGAAGGAATCGCCCGTCAACCGGAGGCCACTAACAAAATTCAAACTGCGATGATTATTATCGCGGCACTTTTGGAAGGGCTTGCATTTGCAGCGATATTCTTAGGAAAATAATCCTGAAAGAACTTCATTTTCCTGCAACGGTTGGTTGCAGGAAAATGATAATTAAACAAAACAAAATATAGTATTTATATATGGAGCAATTACTAGAAAATTTTTCGCTAGACCTATTCGTTAAGCAGACTATTCTCTTTCTTCTGCTTATTTTTTTGATGGTCAAGTTTGCTTGGAAGCCTATACTTAAAGCATTGAATGATCGCGAAGATGGTATCAAAAACGCGTTGGAATCTGCAGATTTGGCCAAGCGTGAGATGGAGAATTTAAACGCAGACAATGAGCGTCTTTTAAAAGAAGCCAGAGAAGAGCGTGACTCCTTGATGAAGGAGGCTCGTGAGCTTAAAGCAAAAATGATCGAAGATGCCAAAGAGGAGGCCAAGGCCGAAGCCGATAAGATGATCAAAAACGCTCAGGCTGCCATTGAAAGTGAAAAGAAAGCTGCGGTTGCCGATATTAAGAATCAGGTGGCTTCACTTTCTGTAGAGATTGCAGAAAAAGTAGTAAAAGATGAACTCTCTAACAAGGACAAGCAATTGAAATTGGTGGCCGATATGTTAGGGGATGCAACCTTAAACTAAACGTTCATGAGCAGAGCAGCCATTAGATACGCGAAAGCGGTTTTACAACAAGCCAACGAAGCCAATACGGCCGAAGTGGTGTTTGGCGACATGCAAGCTGTGCAAGCCACCTTGGGTGGAAGTAAAGAATTGCGCACCATGCTTAAAAGTCCGGTAATTAAAACCGAAGATAAAAAACAGGCGCTGTTACAGATATTCAACAGTCAATCTGAAAGCACCAAGGGTCTTATTAAGGTTTTGGTAGATAATCAGCGTTCCAACCTCTTAGGAGGAGTAGCGGATAGCTTCATTAACCTTTACAATGAAGCCAAAGGTGTAAAGGTGGCTCATGTAACCACCGCGGTAGCGTTGTCGAGCGAATTGGAAGGTCAGGTCTTGGCCAAGGTCAAAGAAATGACGGGAAGCGATAACGTAACTATTGAGAACGAAATCGATGAGTCCATTATAGGAGGATTCGTTCTTCGAGTAGGCGACTTGCAATACAATGCCAGCATCGCTAACAAATTAGGAAATATTAAAAGAGAATTTAGTAAATCATTATAATGGATTTAGGATTGGGTCTAACGTCTCACATCTCAAATCTCAAATCTAAATAAAATGGCAGAAGTTAAACCAGCTGAAGTTTCAGCAATTTTAAAGCAACAACTTTCAGGTTTTGAAGCGACCGCTTCATTAGACGAAGTAGGAACTGTACTTACCGTAGGGGATGGTATTGCTCGTATATACGGGTTATCCAATGCTCAATATGGGGAATTGGTAGAGTTTGAAAACGGTTTAGAAGGAATCGTGTTGAACCTTGAAGAAGACAACGTAGGGGTTGTATTGTTAGGGCCTTCCAAAGAGATCAAGGAAGGGGCAACCGTAAAACGTACACAGCGTATTGCTTCGATTAACGTTGGAGAAGGAATTGTAGGGCGTGTGGTAAATACGCTGGGACAGCCTATTGATGGTAAAGGAGCGATCGAAGGAAAGACCTATGAAATGCCATTGGAGCGTAAGGCTCCCGGAGTAATTTACCGTCAGCCGGTAAATGAACCGTTGCAAACAGGGATCAAATCTATCGATGCGATGATCCCGGTAGGACGAGGACAGCGTGAATTGGTTATTGGTGACCGTCAAACAGGAAAGACCACTGTTTGTATCGATACGATTTTGAACCAGAAGGAATTTTACGATGCCGGGGAACCCGTATATTGTATCTATGTTGCCATTGGACAGAAAGCTTCTACCGTGGCAAACATTGCCAAGGTATTGGAAGATAGAGGAGCTTTAGCCTATACAACGATCGTTGCGGCCAATGCATCAGACCCTGCTCCTATGCAAGTGTATGCTCCATTCGCGGGTGCGGCTATTGGAGAGTATTTTAGAGATACAGGTCGTCCGGCCTTGATTATCTTTGACGACCTTTCAAAACAAGCAGTTGCCTACCGTGAGGTGTCGTTATTATTACGTCGTCCACCGGGACGTGAGGCATATCCTGGGGATGTATTCTTCTTGCACTCAAGACTATTGGAGCGTTCGGCAAAGGTGATTGCAGATGATGCGATTGCAGCGAATATGAATGATCTTCCCGAGTCTTTGAAAGATGTGGTAAAAGGAGGAGGTTCCCTTACGGCACTTCCCATTATTGAAACACAGGCGGGGGACGTTTCTGCCTATATCCCAACGAACGTAATTTCGATTACGGATGGACAGATATTCTTAGAATCAGACCTTTTTAACGCCGGGGTTCGTCCTGCGATTAACGTGGGTATTTCGGTATCTCGTGTGGGAGGTTCTGCTCAGATCAAATCTATGAAGAAGGTAGCAGGTACATTGAAACTGGATCAGGCACAGTTCCGTGAATTGGAAGCTTTCGCCAAGTTTGGTTCAGACCTGGATGCTGCGACCATGAATGTAATTGAAAAAGGGAAACGTAACGTAGAGATTCTAAAGCAAGCTCAGAACGATCCGTTTACAGTAGAAGACCAGGTGGCGATTATCTATGCAGGTTCCAAGAACTTGCTACGTGATGTTCCTGTAGAGAAGGTGAAGGAATTTGAAAGAGATTTCATCGAATTACTGAATGCGAAGCACAGAGATACTTTGGATACCTTGAAGGCTGGAAAATTGACCGATGAGGTGATTGACACCCTTACTTCCGTAGCCAAAGACCTTTCATCCAGATATAACTAAAAAGACACCCTTATTCCCCCTTTAAAGGGGGTTAGGGGGATGTTTAGCAAATAACTCATATTAAGAGACTATGGCTAACTTAAAAGAAATACGGAATAGAATTTCCTCGGTAGGATCGACCATGCAGATTACGAGTGCCATGAAGATGGTATCGGCTGCTAAGTTGAAAAAAGCACAGGACGCCATTACAGCAATGCGTCCCTATGCTGATACCCTAACCGCTTTACTGCAAAACCTGAGCGCAACGTTGGAAGGGGATAGCGGTAGTAAGTTTGCAGACCAGCGCGAGGTAAGTAAAGTGTTAGTAGTTGCTATTACTTCCAATCGTGGTTTAGCCGGAGCCTTCAATAGTAATATTGTAAAAGAGGCAAAGCGTGCAGTTCAGGAAACCTATGCTGGAAAGCAAGTTGATTTTGTAACGCTCGGGAAGAAAGGAAATGACATCATAAGTAAGTCTCATTCCGTTGTAGTAAACAACAATGAGATATTCGATGAGCTTACGTTCGAGAATACGGCTGCCATCGCTCAGGATTTGATGGATCGTTTTGCAGAAGGAGCCTATGACAAGATCGTATTGGTATACAATAAGTTTAAGAATGCGGCTACTCAGATCGTGATGCACGAGCAGTTTTTGCCCATTGTTGCTTCGAAAGAGGAAGTGGCTTCAGAAACCGCTACCAATGCCGATTATATCTTCGAACCTTCCAAAGAGAAGATCGTTGAGGAATTAATTCCGAAGAGTTTAAAGACACAGTTGTTCAAAGCCCTTCGCGATAGCGTTGCCAGTGAGCATGGGGCTCGAATGACAGCTATGCATAAGGCAACAGACAATGCCAGCGAATTGAAAGCAGCACTTACGTTGGAATACAACAAAGCACGTCAAGCGGCGATTACGGGAGAGATCCTGGAGATTGTAGGAGGTGCAGAGGCATTAGCCGGATAAGAACAAAACGGTTAGATACCATGAAAAATCTACTCTATTAGGGTAGATTTTTTTATTTTCATAGATTGTAAAGGCCAGCGAGCTTGTTGAAGTGTTGTACCTTTATGGCAAGACTTTTGATTTCCCCGTAATTATGAGAAATATAAGAACCATCACTCGACTATTTTCAGTTTCGATACTTCTTTTTAGTATGGCTGGCTGCGCAGGAGGAAAGGACGCAGGATATTCTTTTGTTCAGGATCCACCTTTCACCCTGGGAACCGTATATTATCAGGACTGGGTGGCCGGTGTTAAGGAGGGAGGCTCAGGAACCAACGTTCATATTAATGTTGAAAGCTATTCGGACGATGTAGTTTTTTTGAATATATACTTCGGAAACAAAAAAGCAGAAGCAAAGAATGTTCCACAGGGCAGTGATCAATTCATTGGCTACTTTAAGAATGAAGGTCGACCAGATATTGTAATGGATGGAGACCCATTAAAAGAGGCGGCTAATATTCCGCCAGAACCTATTCCTTTTCAACTAAAAGAGGACGAAGCAGTATTGAGCTACCTCGTTAAAGACGAAGTGAAATACCTCAAGCTTTCCAATATGGAGGAAAAACCCATGATTGCATATCCCAGCACTAACAATAACGGAACGGATGAAAATTAAGATTATAAACAAGTCTGACCATAAGGTGCCTCATTACGAAACCGATGCGTCTGCCGGCATGGACCTGCGCGCGCATCTAGATGAACCCATTACCCTAAAGCCCCTGGAAAGGGCAATTGTAAAAACAGGACTCTTTATCGAGTTACCCGTGGGATATGAGGCCCAGGTTCGTCCGCGAAGCGGCCTGGCGGCGAAAAAGGGAATTACCGTATTAAATGCTCCCGGGACTGTGGATGCTGATTACAGAGGAGAAATAGGAGTGATTCTCGTCAATTTATCCCAGCAGGATTTTGTTGTGGAAAATGGAGAACGGGTGGCACAATTGGTCATTGCCAAGCACGAACGGGCTCAATGGGAGGTTGTAGAGACGCTTTCTGAAACAGTTCGAGGGTCAGGAGGGTTTGGAAGTACGGGAGTAAAATAAGGCCTCCATCCTGTTGCTTACCTTGTATCGATTAAATCAAAAAAATATGAAATATATTTTACTACTCTCTTTGGCATTCTTTTTTGGCCCATTGTATGCTCAACAAGACACACCAACAGAGGTGATGTCAAAAATTTTGTGTGAATGTATTGAAAATGCAACGGAGGCAGAATGGCAATCTAATCCCTCGGAGGTGATGCAATCATGTGAAAGGGGTGCTGTCCTCGGAGGATTAATATCTGCCATTCCAACAGAGGATGATTCTCAAGAAAACAACAATAGCACAACTCCTACTACCACAGAAATTGGGAAGAAAGAGATGAGGGAGGCGTATGAACTGTTGGAAAAGAACTGTGGAAAATACAGGGAATACATTAAAAATACAGGAGCGGATCTAGAAGATGAGAACAATATAGAAGCTATCGCCGGGGATGCCTGTAGCTGTCTGGATGATGTGAACCAAGGCTTGCAAAGAGAAGCTATGTATGCAGCGATTAGAGAATGTATAGAAGGAGCAATTACTTCCGCTCAACTCCAGGATAAATTATTTGGCGCCCTGGATAGGATAAACGACACTACAACGGTGAAGCAACCTAATGGAATTGCCGATACATTGGCATCCAAAGATGTAAATATTACCATTGTAACCAATTTGAATTATGAGGAGGTAGAAGAGCATTTGCTTCGAAATTGTGATCGAATGCAGCGACTTCTCACTACGGAAAATAAAAAGAACGAAGGTTCAGTATCCGATATGGAGGGAGCGATCAA